>CAUTMU010000011.1:0-22108 GCA_963539535.1 uncultured Acholeplasmataceae bacterium
AACTAACAAAAAGTAGTTTGCAAAGTTAAGTTCTGTAATCACACTAACTTCATGTTTTGCTCTCTCTTGGTATTCGGGTCCAAGATGCGTGCAAAATTCATAAACTCGGTTTTTAATTTCTTCGTTTGGATTTGGATAAATTTGTGGAATTTCAAACTTTGGAAGTTCATATTCAAACAATTGAATTTGGTTAAGAAAATCATCTAAGTTATCTAAAAGAATTGGATTGTATTCTTGAACTAATTCTTTAAATTCTTCTGCAGTTTGCAGATAATGATTAGCAATTTCTTTATCTACACTACCGTTAATTTTTCTTAAGTACTCGTGAGCTTTAATATGTTCAACTTCAGAATACTCTGCACTAAAACCAGGCAGCAAAGCGATATTGTAGTTTTTAACAATGTATTCAACTTCTTTAATTTGCTCTTTTGAATAAGCAAAGTCAAGTAAACAGTAAACATCGAAAGCACTTAGTTTTTCAAGCATTATTTGTGCGCTTTCTGTTTTTAATACATCTGTGTTTTGTTCACTTATAACAAACAAGAAATCATCTTTATGCTCAAAACAAAAATCAAAATCTACACTTTGATTTGTATCTATTTGTTTATAGTTTTTAAGTAAAAGACGAAAAGCAGTTGAATTTCTTGGAAAAATCAAAATATTCAAACTATTTTTTTCAATACTTAAACGCGTAGCAAGGCTAATTAAACCAGTTTTATTCGCATCTTTGCAACTTTTGAAAAACTCAAGCATTCCACCTAGATTATAGTCAGCAAGCACAGGTATATCGTATCCTCGGCTCAATTGCAAATTAACTGCATCCGATACTGAAATTAGCGAGTGTTGATACGAAAAGGTACTTTTAAAGTTTATTAAGGCAAACATTAGAAGTTAATGAAATCTTTTGCGAAGTCCATACATTCGCGAATTTTATCGTCATCTGGTTGATAGATACAAGAAAGTCCTTTTTCTCTAAAAAGTAGTGCACCCACTTCTTTTACTCTATCTTCCCAAATATCCATCCAAATTGGATCATCATACCATCCATAAGAGCCAAATAAGGCGATTTTACGACCTTTTAAGTGTGGAAGCAGTTCAGCAAAATAAGGTTCAAACTCTAGTTCTTCAAGAACGTTGTCACCCATTGCTGGGCAACCAAAAATAATTTTATCGTAATTCAAGGTCGCAGGAACATCTATCTCAGACACCCATTTTAACTCAGCGTCAACGTTGTTTTCTTTTAAGGCAGTTAGCATAGCGTTGGCCATGATTTCGGTATTACCAGTTCCAGACCAGTAGACAATCAGTATTTTTTCCATAGTGTGTTAATCTCCTCTTTTTCATTTTTAGTATAACATTTTAAAAATTTTTTAGTTTGATTTTTAATTTATTTTTTTTTAATTTACTGCTCAGATTTGCGTATTTTTGTTTTATAAGACCTTAAGTCTTTTAAGTAAAAATAACTAAAAATACTACCTATTAAAATTAAAGAAAAACCGACTGTTATGGTTATTTTTACAACAGTTGGTAAACTGGCGAGTTTACTACTATTTTTGTAAATTATAGTCCGTTCATAAGTTTGTATATTTCCGCGCTCATCAGTTGCAGTATATAAAAGAGTCCTGGGTAGTTCTTTATTTTTAGTGGCATCTATTGTCTCGTGCCAGATGTCTAGTTTACTGTTGTTTTTAGTATCCGAGTTATCAGTAATTTCAAGACCCTTTAAGTAATCAATTTGGCTTGGATTATTTTTTAAAGTCACTATGTCAATTTCAAGTGGGTTAGTTTCCTTAATTGTTGGTTTTACCTTGTCATCCACTAAAAGTCTAAGTTCTTTAGTCACTGAGTTTTCCAAAGTGTCTTTGACAGTGTAGTACACTTTGTAGTAGTCGCATTTTTCTAAGTTAACGCCAGATACGTCAATGTGGCATTTGCTAGGGTTAATTGACTTGTCTACATTGTCAAAAATACCTGCGATGTTTTGACGCAGAGTTTCAAGTAAATTAGTTTCTCTTAATTTGACAGTTAAACTATTTGCTTTTAATTCCAATACTGGTGGAATGTTGTCGCCAACCACACAAACAAAACTATGCACAGTTTCATTTCCGTATTCATCGGTTAGTTTAAGTTCACAGCGGTATTTACCAGGTTTACTGAAATTAAAGGTATATTCTTCTCCGTCAACGTATAGTTTTTCGGTTACTTTAGTGTCGTCTTGATATGAAAAATATTTACTTGCTTGGAACTTCTCACCAACATTTAAAAAGATACTTCTTGGTTGCTTTACTAAAGTAGGTGGAAGTAAGTCTACAACTTTTAGCAGATATGATTTTGAAATTTTATTACCTGCTTTGTCTTGAACTGAGATTTCTACTAAATATGACTTGCCAAGTTCTTTAGTGTCAATAGTTTTGTCAATTGTAGTTTTAAGTTCACTTTTAAAGTCATAGTTGTCTTTTATGTCAAATAAGTCAGTTAAGTTAAACTTAGAGTTTATCTGAACTGGCACATAGTTTTGATTATTTTTATCTTGCTTAGTTAGAATAGGCTCTATGGTTGGCTTAGTTTTATCTTTTACTTCTAAGACAAAAGACTTTGAACCTCTGATTTCTTGTGTACCTGGTTTAAAGATGTTTAAAGTAACTTTGTATTTACCGACCTTGCTTAAGTTAACTTCGCTAATGTCTAGGTTTAATTCACTTAACTCGTGGTTGTAAACTTTATCTTTTACAACGGCCGACTTTAAAATTTCTTCAATGAAGTTTGTGTATTCAGTCTTTATTTTTTCGTTGTCTAAACTAGGCGATAGCACTTCTTTAGTTACTTCTTTAAAAGGAAAAGTAATTTCGGCAACTCCTGTATCTTTAACTTCAACAGTGAATTTCTTTGTAGCTGAGTTTCCGCTTTTATCAGTAGCAGTAACAGATAGTTCGTGCACTCCAACTCTATTTAACTTCTCTTCACCTTCTACTTTAATATCTAGTTCATCTCCACTGTTGTCATTAATATTAAACTGATTTAAGGTAAAAAACGGTGAACCGATAACTGTAGTTAACTGGTCTGCTTGTTTTTTAAACTCAATTTTGGGAGCCTCAATGTCTTTAACTTCTATGTAGGTTTTTAAAACCGTTTGGTTTTCGTTTTCATCTAAACAATGAATTTCTATTGGGTATTTTCCTGGTTTGTTTAACAAAACATCTTCAGCACCAAGTAATTTGGTTGTCAATTTAGTTGAAATATTGTCTTTAAAGACAAAGTGTTTCTTTAAAATTTCGTCAATTTGTTTATCTGTAAGTCTATCTTTTTTAAGTTCTGTGAAAACTATTGGCTTAATTTGGTTTATAGTTGGTTTCTCTCTGTCTAAAATATTGATAATTAAATTAACTTCAAGTTCATCGGCAAGACGACTGAACTCACAAAGTAAACTAACCAGCATTTTCCTTTGTTTGAAGTTAGTCATAAAGAATTTTTCTTCAAAACTTTCTGGTTTTGCGTATTCTATAGATTCAGCCATATATTTTTCTCCAGTGTTTGCGTCTTTTAACCAAACTTTAACTGTGTTTTTTAGTTCATCAAATGAGACTTTTTCTGGATTGTCTAAACTAAAGTCAAATTCACGGTAAATCCCTTCGGCGTGAAGTTCATATTGCAGACCTTCGTAAATTACTGTTTTGATGAAAGTTTTTTCATACTGTTGGTTTGATTTTGCTTTAACAGTTTCTGGTAATTTAAAAGCCATAACGAAAAAAAACATAAATAAAAGAGTTAGACTAATTTTTTTAAGCATTTTTATATCCTCCGTTTATATAATTACCTTAAAAAAGTAAATTGCTTAATTTCTTTAATTTATTTTTATCTTACAGCAGCCAATAAATGGTATAATTTGAGGGAGTTATTTTTTATACCTCGCATTTGGAGAGAAAAATGGAATTTAAAATTTTAGACTTGTTTTCTGGTGCTGGAGGTTTTTCTTATGGGATAGATATGCATAAGAACTTTCAAACAGTGCTTGGAGTTGACTTTGATAAAAATGCTGTCAATACATTCAACAAAAATATAAAAAATGCAAAGGGAATATATGGGGATATTACTAACCCTGAAGTTAAAAAAAATATTATTTTAGAGTCAAAAAAATTAAATGTTAATATGATAATTGGTGGTCCCCCTTGTCAAGGTTTTAGTTTGAAAGGCAAACAACTTGGTCTAAAAGATTCTAGAAATTTTTTATTTTTAGAATATATAGAAATAGTAAGAGAACTTAAACCAGAAGTGTTTGTAATAGAAAATGTTAAGAATCTACTTAATGCATCGCAAGGTTACTTTATTCGCGAGATTGTAGATAGTTTTACCAAACTAGGATATATTGTGAATTTTGGTTATGTCAATGCGAAGGATTTTGGAATTCCACAAAACAGAGAAAGAACAATAATTATTGGTTCGCTTAGCAGAAGTATTTCACTGCCCGGAAAATTAAATAAAAAAACAATCACAGTTAGGGACGCAATTTCAGATCTTTGGTATTTAAATTCAGGGGAAGGATCAGAAATTTCAGATTATATAAATGCTCCACAAAGCGATTATCAAAGATTATTAAGGGGTAAAAAGTTATATAACCACGTTGCCACAAATCACAGCAATACTGCACTTGAAAAACTTAGAATGATACCACCTGGTGGAGATAAAAGTTTTATTCCTGCTGAACTTCGTGGGAAACAAAAGTTCTCAACTACTTGGTCTAGATTAGTTTGGGATGAAATTAGCCCGACAATTGACACAAGATTTGATACACCTTCTAATGGTAAAAACAGCCACCCAGTTTTAGATCGTGCAATTACTCCAAGGGAAGCTGCTAGAATCCAAAGTTTTTCTGATGATTTTGTATTCACTGGACCAAAAACTAGCATATGTAGACAAATTGGGAATGCTGTTCCACCATTGCTTGCGTACGAAATTGCCAATGCTATTAATAATGCTTATTTAGAAAAAAGAATAGTTTTTGATAATTATAATTTATTCTTAGCTGATTCTTTTTCTATTGTAAAAGAGTTTAAAAAATTAAATTTAAAAGTTAACCATATCATTACAGACCCACCCTACAATATATCTAAAGAAAATAACTTCAATACCCTTTCGGTGCCAAGAAAAGGCTTGGATTTTGGGGAATGGGACAAAGAGTTTGATTTGCTTAGTTGGATTAAAGACTATGTTGAGATTCTTGACCAAAATGGCTCTATAATTATATTTTGTTCTTACTTATATATTAGTTATATAATTGCTGAACTACAAAAAAACGGCATTGATGTTAAAGATGTTTTAGTGTGGAAAAAAACGAATCCAATGCCAAGAAATGTAAATAGGCGATATGTTCAGGATATGGAGTTTGCTATTTGGGGTGTTAAAAAAACTGCCAAATGGATTTTCAATAAACCAGAAAGTATACCCTATAGACGCTCAATTTTTGAAACTTCCTTAGTAGCAGGTTCTGAGAAAACAGACCACCCTACACAAAAAAGCATAAAGTTAATGAAAGAAATTATTGAAATTCATACCAATAAGAATGATTTAATACTAGACCCTTTTATGGGAAGTGGTTCAACTGGAGCTGCAGCACTACAACTGAAAAGAAAGTTTATTGGTGTAGATAATAACGAGAAATACTACAATATTTCGGCAGATAGGTTAGCGCAAATAAAGGACATTTAATATGCTTAAAGTTGATGAAATTATTTTTAATGATCTACACCCATTAATTCATGGAGCACTAATTAGCAGAATAATAGTATCTAGTGACAACAAATATTTTGCTACTGTTTCTGCATACCAAGAGTCTAGAAAAATAGAATGTAGTTCAAATAAATTCAAAAAACTCGCAGATGTTTTTGTTGAAAAACTAAATCAAATCACCAAACCTGTAAAATGGATTTCATTAGAAGAATACAAAACGAAATTTATAAATTTAGGTCTCAGATTAACTGGCAAAGAAAAGGCAATATTGTTAATTGAAAACAATCTCGGCCTGACTAAGGAAGATTTCTTTAAAAGACTTTACGCTAAGTTTTTTAATTGTAAATGGATAGATTATGTTGATTTAAACGAAGAGAAAAAACAGTTTATCCGCGGCTTTTGTGAGCTGAGAGGTTCAATTGATACTCAAAGAAAATATGTTTCATTAGATTATTTTTATGATGACCAGTTTGAATTAAGTAAGGCTAGACTCTTAACTGATTTTTTATCTGTTCCTTACTATATTTTGAATCTTAATTTTCGTGAACTTCAACATCAGTACATTAGTGGTATAAATAAACGCCATACTCAGCTTAGATTACAACTTAATTGGTATGCAAAGAATATCGGTCTATTAAGTGATTACAAAACAGAAATTGTAGAAATGGTTTTAGATAATAAAAGCATGAGTATTGGCAAAATCAATTACTTTGATGTTGCTGACATCAAACCACAAGGCTCTGAGTTATTTATTACTAGAATAAATCATTTTATTAACAATGTTTACAACAAAACTTTAGATAAAGACGTTATTGCTAGGTTGAGAAATGATTTTAGCTTTGATTTATACACTGAACAAAAAAATATCAGAAACAAGCATATAGTTGAACTAATTAGATATATAAACCCAGATGTTTGTGTTGGATGTTTTGATAGATACAAAATTCAAGATCGCAGTTTTATCCATCGCAGAACCTATAGGTACTATTTTGAAATTCACCACAACATAGCGCTTGGTAATAAAATTGACTTAGACCACGAAGACAACTTAGTTAAACTTTGTCCGACTTGCCACGCTACTTTGAAACGTGGCGTGGGTCTTGAACAAGACCAGAAATACATCATTGAACAAATTCTTAAAAACAGTCCTAATGTTCAAGAGTTTGCTGAAAATTTCTTTAACACAAAAGACAAAACCACTCTTATTGAACAAATTTATCAACATCTAAAATAGGAATGTTTGTACAAAAAGCAAATCTAGCTTTAACAAATTATGAAAGCTCACTGTTTTCTAAATACAAAAAACAGTGAGCTTTAGTTTTTAGTTTTGAAATTATTTTTTAGGTTGCCAACCTACTTTTTTGGCAATCGCTTTTAAAAGCAAGTGCATCGAGTAGGTGTCTTGGCCGCAATACGCTAAAAGTGCTGCGTATGATTTGTCGTAGTCAGGTCCTTTTTTTTCAGTAAACGACAAATACTCCTGCACTGCCATTAGTCCGTTTTGGACTTCTAGGTTTTTATAAGAAAGGTCTGTAAAAACAGGAAGTAGTTTTTTAATTGAGTAAGAGCCAAACAAATCACGGTGATAGTAAGCAAGACCACCTTTGGGTTTGTCTGCACTCTTTCCTTTAAAGACATACATTAAGTCATATATTCTGTCTAAGATATTTTGCAAACCCTTTACCATTTTACTATCTGCTTTAAAAAGTTCCATTAACTCTTTAATTCGGGTGTTTTCAAATGCTTTGTTGTAAACCATCACACTACCGCCATCTGGTTTGATAGTCTCAAGCATGAGTTTAGTAAACTCATAGCGATAGTCAGTTTTGGTGTCTTTATTTAAAAAGTAGACGTTGTCTGCTTTTAAATCGCATTTACCAAACTCTTTTTCTATGTGAATTGAAAACTGAAATAGTGACTGGGTATAGGGTTTTTCGCCTATATACCTTGGTAAAGGAAAGTTAGTAGACTCAAAATCTAGGTGGTAAATTGGAAACTTGATTTCGTCTAAATATTTTTTAACTAAAGCCTCGTCAATGTGCTCTTCGCCGGAAAGCACACAGTATTTTTGAGTTTTATTTTTTTCCCGATTTAAATATTCATCGTCTAAATCGGTCATTTTAACCGTACCTTCGTTAACCAGGTCTTCAATTTCTAGTTTTTCAGTGTTATTTTTAAAGCCGTGGTGACGGTCAATGTATTCGAATATTGAGTATTTTTCAGGAATTTGCCAGTCGTGCTTGCACACACAAGAAAAGTATTGACACTCTAAGTTTTTTCCTTTTTGACAGTGCACACCAAAGTTAACTTTAGAGGCGTCTGCTTGGTCTATGGCTTGCTCTATTTTTTTAATTTCTGACTCTATAGTTGGCTGCAGGCATTTTGTAATTTCGTTGTAATCAATGAAAGAAATTATGGTGTCAGGGTCATAGACTCTTGAACCATTTTCGTTGGTTTTACCGTCATAGATATATTCATGGTTTAAAACCGCTAAATAATAGTAAACTGGCTTGTTAAAAACCTTACTTTGCTCAACTACATAGCGCTGGTATGCAAGGTCAAAAGAAATTCGGCCAATTCCGCTTGTATCAAAGCGTTTTGTGACTTTCGCTCTGGCTTTCTCGGTTGACATGACATCTTCAATAATTTTGGTTTTTTCGTTGTAAATAAAAGCAGGTCCATCTTTTTTGGTAGTTAGTTTAGTTAAAAACTTATTTGTAGTTGTGGCCTTAACTTCAAAAATACGAATAGCGTTTTCATCTTCTTGAAAAATATCGCAAAAAGTAAAGTAAGTGTGGTCGCCTTGCTCTAAGGCAATGTATTTTTGTAGATTAGTGTCTTTTGCAAAAATAACTTGACCACCAAATTGCTTTTCTACGCGTTCTGCCGCCAAAACCTCAATTTGTTTAAAGTCATCCACATAAAGGTCAAGGGTGATGCTTTTATTTAAGTCAGGCGCAAATACTTCTTCTAAATCTCCGCCTTCGTTTTCTACAATTTCATACATGTGTGCCAAAATTTCTTGTTTTCTCGCGTTTGTCTCTTCAGATAAAAAATCTTGAATTGTAGCATTGGGGTCAAAAGCAACCACCGCCTCGCCTTTTTCATATCTCAGTTTTTCTAAAGCCACATAACGTGGACAGCGCATGTAGTTTAAGAAATTAGTTTTAGAAATTTTTGCCATCTATACCTTTATTTTATTTCTTTTGTATTTGCAGCATCTACTTTGGCTTGATATTCTGCTCTGATTTTATCCAAATCAAAAACAGGTTTAGCGGCTGGTAGTTCTTTAAACATTTTGTCGGCAAAAAGTGTGCCTTGCAAGTGGTCGTATTCGTGTTGAAAAACAATTGCTGGATAGTCTTTAAAAGTTTGAGTGACCCAAATTGGTTTTTCGCCTTCCACGATTTTTAAAAACCTAGCGGTTATTTCTTTGTGTCTAGGAGTTAGTAGATTATCAGTTTCACGGTTTACGCTTAAACAGCCTTCACCTTCTGGTAAATAAATTAGTTCTTTACTAGCATCAATAATTTCTGGATTAACTGCAACAAAGTTATAAAAAGTCTCGTCTATGTCATAAAAGTAAACTGCAAACATTTGTTTAAGTACATTGATTTGTGGAGCAGCCAAGCCTACAGCTTCGCGTAAGTTATAGTGGTCTCTGATTTTTGGAGTTATTGAGTTTCTCACGTAATCTATTAGTTCTTTGGCTAAACGCTTGTCTTTAAAGGAAAGTGGTAGTCTACACTCTAGACATTTTTTGTGTATATTTGCGTTACTTTCATCAATTATATTGTTCATCAAAATCATAATTTTATACCCCAATATATTTAAAAAATGTATTTATTTTTATGTCAATTTTACATAAGTTTAATTTGTTCAAATACTTTTAAATTCCTTGTTTCAAAAAGATAAAATAGGCGATAAAAACTTAAGTTTTCTTTTCAATAGATATTTAAAAATAAGTTCTTCTAGGTGTATTTTAGCATAATTTAACCTAAAAAACTATTTGACTTTTAGGGGTGAGTTGCCTATAATTCAAATAGCGACAGAGTATATTTTAAACCCTGTCTGGAGGATAAAATGACTGCACTAATTATAGTGCTTGCGAGTTTAACCTCTATTATACTTGGTTCAATCCTTGGGTATATTGTCAGAAAAATAACTTATGAAAAGGGGCTAAAAAAAGCCAAATTTACTTTTGAAAAGATTATTAGCGAAGGCGAAAAAGAAGCCGATCGCTTAAAAAAAGAATACTTACAACAAGGACGTAGTAATATTGAAAGTTTAAAACAAGACGCAGAGACTAACATTAATAGCCGTCTTAAACTAGTTGCTGAACAAGAAAATAAGTTAATTACTCGTGAGCAGTCTTTAGATAACCGCACACTTTATTTAGATAAACGTGAGCAGTCTATTGACGATAAAGATAAAAACATTCAACAAAAACAACTTGAACTTGATGAAAAACACGCAAAAGTTGAAGAAAAAATAACTGAGGCTGAGCGTGAACTTGAACGTGTTGCTGGTCTTTCTAAAGACGAAGCAAAAGCCGAAATTATGCAAGACCTTGAAAACAAGATGCAACACGAAATGAGTGCGTATATACGCGAATCTGAAGAACACGCTCAACTTGAAGCAGAACGTAAAGCCAAAGGTATATTGGCAATTGCTATGCAAAAATATGCTTCAGATGCTACTGCTGACCACACAATTTCTGTGGTTAACTTCCAAGATGACTCTATTAAGGGTAGAATTATTGGAAAAGAAGGTAGAAACATACGTGCGTTTGAGGCCTTGACCGGAGTTGACGTGGTAATTGACGACACACCAAACGCTGTTGTCTTGTCTGGATTTGACCCGATTCGCAGAGAAGTTGCCAAAAAAGCACTAACTGCGTTAATTCAAGACGGTAGAATTCATCCGCAAAGAATAGAAGAGTTAGTAGAAAAAGCACAAAAAGAAGTTGACGACTATGTGTTTCAGGCTGGAGAAGACGCTGTTTTCCAAATGGAAATTGGTAAGATGAACCTAGACTTAATTAGAATTGTTGGACGTATGGCTTTTCGTACAAGTTTTGGTCAAAACGTGCTTAAACACAGCATGGAAGTTGGGTTTCTTGCAGGCAAGTTAGCCGCTGAACTTGGCGAAAACGAGTATATTGCCAGAAGAGCTGGTCTACTTCACGACATTGGTAAAGCAATAGATCACGAAATGGAAGGTTCACACGTAGAAATCGGGGTTAAACTAGCACAGCGCTACAAAGAAGTCCCAGAAGTTATAGATGCGATTTCTTCACACCACGGAGACCGCGAAGCAAAATCGGTAATTGCTGTATTAGTAGCTGCGGCCGACGCAATTTCTGCCTCTCGTCCAGGCGCTCGCAATGAATCTTCTGAAAACTATATTAAACGTTTAACTCAACTTGAAGAAATCGCAAACTCATTCCAAGGTGTGAAAAAAGCCTACGCAATTCAAGCAGGTAGAGAAATCAGAGTTATGGTTAAGCCAGATCAAGTATTTGACAAAGAAATGGCTTTAATTGCAAGAAACATCAAAGAACGCATTGAAAACGAAATGCAGTATCCAGGTACCGTTAAAATTACTTTAATTCGCGAGACTAGAGTTACTGATTTTGCTAAATAAGCATTAACTTAATATTTTAGTAAATCTTTTAAATAGGTTTGAATTATTTATTCAAACCTATTTTTATTTAGGTTTAGTAAAATCAATACTAAACCCATTATAATTATTGTATAGAAATGAGGAATAAATATATAGATGAAATTACTATTTATTGGCGATGTTTTTGGCAAAGAAGGCCGTAGATTTTTATTTTCTAAACTACCTGAAATCAAGCAAACCTATAAACCTAATTTTATTGTGGTAAATGGTGAAAACACCACACACGGACTTGGCATCTCGCCAGAGCACTATAAAGCCTACATGAAAGCAGGCATTAACTTTGTAACTTTGGGTAACCACGCTTTTGATAAGCGCGAAATTTTTCCTATTTTAAATGACCCAAACGCACAAATTATTAGACCTTGCAATTACGGAGATGTGCCTGGAGTTGGCTATAAACTAGTTAAGTTCAACGACAAAAAATTGCTTATTATTAATGTAATGGGCAGAGTTTTTATAAATATTTCTTTAGACAATCCAATCAAAGTAGTTGAAGAAATATTAGCCAAAAACGAAGCAGATTATGTTTTTATTGATTTCCATGGCGAGGCGACTTCTGAAAAACTAGCGTTTGCTTTGCACTTTGATGGCCGAGTTTCTGGAATTTGCGGTACCCACACGCATGTTCCAACCGCCGACGAAAGAGTACTTCCAAAAGGCACACTTTATCAAACTGACACTGGAATGTGTGGTGTAGTAGACTCATGCATTGGAGTTGAAGCCACTGCGGTGATTGAAAGAAACCTAAATGGGTTTTCAGAAAAAGCCAAAACCGCTGAAGGCAGATGCTATTTAAACGCAACCTTAATGGATTTTTCTAAAAAAGAAATTAAACGTATCCAAATCTACGAACAGTAAATATTTTTTTTGAAAAATGGCTAAACTAACCGAAGAGGAATTACTTAAATATTTTAGACCTGACTTAAATCAAGCGAGGCGCCGTACTTTTGAAAAAACCGAAAGTACAGTTTTTTTACTTGATCCTGACTTAAAGACATTTGGTCATTTAAAGAAATTCATGGTCTCAACCCACGGTTGTCAGTCAAACGAAGTAGACTCAGAAGTGATTTCGGCGATCCTTGAGCACATGGGTTTTACTAAAGCACAAGCTTTAGAAGAAACCGATGTCTACATTATTAACACCTGTGCAATTAGGGAAACTGCCGAGACCAAGGCTTGGTCTGAACTTGGCCGTATTATTAAGTTTAAACGCCACAACCCCGATTTAATTATTGGAATGTGCGGGTGTATGACGCAAGAGCCTAAAACTATTGAGCGCATTTTAAAAAAAGTACCAGAACTAGACATAGTTTTTGGAACGCACAACATCTATCGCTTACCTGAATACATTAAAACTGCTGTACTTTCTAAAGAAAGGGTAGTAGAAGTTTATTCAATTCAAGGCGAGATTGTTGAAAACTTACCACAAACGCATAAGTTTGCACACAAAGCATTTGTAAACATTATGTATGGATGTGATGAGTTTTGCACGTTTTGTATAGTTCCCTATACTCGCGGTAAAGAGCGTAGCCGTAAACCAATTGAAATAATTTCGGAAGTCCAGTCGCTTGTAGAGCGCGGATACATGGAAGTTACCTTACTTGGCCAAAACGTCAACTCCTACGGCCGTGATTTTAAAGACCGTGAGTATACTTTTGGACATCTACTTTTTGACTTGGCTAAAACCAAAATCCCGCGTATTCGCTTCATGACTTCCTATCCTCGCGACATTGACGAGATTTGCATTAAAGCAATCACTGAACTTAAGCAAGTCATGCCTTATTTGCATCTACCTGTGCAATCCGGTTCAAACTCAGTTTTAAGGCGAATGAATAGACACTACACAAAAGAACTATATCTTGAAAAAATCAACTCAATTAAAGCGCTTAGACCAGAAGTTACAGTAACTACTGACATCATAGTTGCGTTTCCAGGAGAGACGGAAAGTGATTTTCAAGACACTTTGGATTTAGTTAAAGCAGTTGAATACGACGGTGCCTTTACTTTTATTTTTTCGCCTCGTGAAGGAACTCCAGCCTCTAGATTCAAAGATGACACTCCACTCGAGGTTAAGAAAGAAAGACTTGCTAGACTAAATAAACTAACTTCATATTACGCCAAACAATCTAGTTTAAGATATGTTGGAAAAGTTTTAGAGGTATTAGTAGACGGCTACTCTCGCTCAAATGGCGAGATACTTTCGGGTTATAGCGCGGAAAACAAGTTAGTCAACTTTGTCGGCAGTAGCGACAAAATAGGTAAAATTGTTAAAGTCAAAATCACCAAAGCCAACTCTTATCACTTGTTTGGCGAAGAACTATAAAGGCATATAAGTTTCGTATATAATTTGCTCTATGAAGCGTTTTCCCAGTGTTTTTTTAAAAAAAGACTATTTTTGTTTGTATTTATTTGATAATTAAATATAATATAAGTGTTAGCGAATTGCGCGAGAGGTCAATATGCCCCAATTTAGATTATCAGACAATATTTCTTTAAAAAACAAAGAGTATCCTGTTAGCGAACTTACACAAAGTTTAGCGAAACTAGAACCTAAAAAAATCCTTGAATTTTTCTTTAGTCAAAACATTACAGGAATTGCCAGAGTTAGACGCATCCGTCTACTTAAAGATGTGCTATTTCCTTATGTTGTCAAAACCAGACAAAAACTGCAGTCTTTGGCATCTGAGTTAAACTACCGTCTTTCTTGGTTTAGAATTTACTCAGAATACGAACTTGAAAACTTACTGATTTACTTTAACTCAAAAGCCTTAAACCGCCAATACTTAGATGAACTTTGGTGCTTGTTTTTAAATGTAATGAAAGAAAACAACGTACCTGATGCCGACATTTTAAAACTAGTTAAACAAGCAGAAAAGTCAACTTATGAACCTGTCAAGGCAATTCATGAATTCAACAAAGGTATCTGGCCACTTTTCAAAGACCCTGAAAACGTGCTAGATGGTTTAACTCCAGAAGAATTTAGACCAGTGCTTTTTAACTCATCTACTGTTAAAGAAATTCGCGAACTTGGTAAAAAATACGACGTTAACGTTCCGTTTAGATTAAGAAAAAAACAATTTATTGAAAACATCGTTGAAGAACTTAAGAAAAGAAATGAGTTTGATTTAGATGTTGAAAAAGAAATTGAGGCTAAAAACGTAATTCAACTTGAGCGTTTTTGTATTGATCGCAAAATTCCAATTTCTTCAGAACTGAAAAAAGAAGAAATTATTGAATACATTCTTTCACACGCTGCTCAAACTAAAGGTTCATACTTTGTACCAGAAGATCATCTTGGATATGAACTTACACTAGATGAAGTTACTAAAAACCAAGAAGTAGACACCGATGCTCCTGAACTTACTACTAGACAATTCGATTCTTCTGAAATTCAGTTTAAAGAGTATGTTCCGGTTAACTTTGATGAAGTTGACATAAATAACTCAGACTTAACTATTTCTAACTTTGACGAAGAAGAACCTGAAACCGAAGTTCTAGAAACAGTTTCTGAAGTTGTTGAAGAACCAACTACTACTGAAGTTATTGAAGAAGAAGTAAAAGAAGAACCAGTTTTTGAAATTTCCGAAGAACAGGTTAGCGCAGAACCACAAACAGAAACAGTTGAAGAAGTTTTTGTTGTTGAACCTACTGCAACTGAAGTTAATGAAACTGCAGAAGAAACTTCTGTAAGCGAACCAAAAGAGACTGCGAATGAAACTACCGAGTCTTTAACTGATTCAGTTGATTCTAAAACTCAAGAAATTACCAAAGCAGTCGAACCTACTGTAATTAAAGAAGACTCTAATCTAACTGAATTTGCAGAGCCAACTACTGAACCTACAATGCCAGAAGAAGTTGTTCTAAAAGATGGCGAAGAAAATTCTAGCGATTTAGTTGAAGGAGAAATTCAAGATATGGAAGCCAGTGGTTCTGATAAAGTTATTACTGATGTAAATAATGTTAATGAGTCTTTCAATTCCGACAAAAACGTTTCTGAGACTCACACTAAAACTGAAAACGAAATTCACAACATCACTAGAAACATCACAACTAACTACATTACTAACACTAAAAACAACACAGACGGAAAAGTCTACACAGAATACTCAGAAGGCTCTGTTGCTAACATGGGCTGCTGCTGCCAATGTTGTAAGACTAAATATTCAGATCACGAATATCACAACATGGTAATCAACGGTGGTTATTTTGACTCAAATCAAAAAGCCCTTGAAGCCGATGAAAAAGAAGCCTATAAAGTGTTTTCACTTGCTGAAAAAGAAGCTAAAAAACCACGTGCTATTGAAAACCAGGCTGTACTTCCAGTTGGCTACTATGTACAGCCACAACAAGTTGAAGACAGAGGCTGGTTTAACCGCCTACTTGCCTTCCTTGTGTTCCTTGGTCTGTTAATTGCCACAGTTTCGTTTATATTACTTTACTTCGACGTTTTAAAACTGTAGTTAGTCGTACACTAATTTAAAAGTTTTTAAGAACTGCTTTTTTTCAAAAAAAGCAGTTCTTTTTTTAAAAAATAAAAAGAAAGGTATGCATTTTTGAAAAAAGTTATAGTTATTCAAGGAATTACTGCAAGTGGTAAAACTGACCTTGCGGTTGCTTTGGCCAAAAAATTTAATTTAAAAGTCATCAACGCCGACTCAACTCAAGTATACAAAGGTTTGAATATCGGCACTGCCAAAATAACTGATGCCGAAATGCAAGGAGTTGAGCATTTTTTGCTTTCTTTTAAAGACTACCAACCTAACTCTAAATACTCAGCATTTGAGTTCCAGCAAGCAGTTAGAGCGTTAATTGAAAAATCAAGTAAGCCTCTAATTATAGTTGGAGGATCTGGCTACTATCTAAAGTCAGCGCTTTACTCACTTAACTTCCTGAGTTCAAAAGACTCAAAAAACAAGGATATTCCAATATCTGAAAAAGTCGCTTATCTTAAATCAAAAGGAATTTTAATTGATTTTAAAAATTTACGCAAAGTAGAAAACTACTTTGAGACAAATTCGCTAGACTTTGCTAATTTCAAACAAAGCACACCAATTTACGATATGCTCATTATCGAAACTGAACTTGCTAGAGAAAAACAAGCCAAAGTTTTCAAGGCTCGAATAGAAACACAGTTTCAAAGTGGTTTTTTAGATGAAGTTAGGAAGCAGAAATTAAACGGTTTAAAAGAATGTGATATTCTTGGATACCGCGAAGTTTTAATGTATTTAGATGGTCTGGCAACGCTTAGTGAAACCAAGCAAAACATTTTAAAACACACTTTAGACCTTGCTAAAAAACAAAAAACCTGGTTTAAAAACCAGACACAACCAGATTTGGTTTTAAATTGCTTTGATGAACTTAAAACGGCTAAAGCCGAAAAAAAAGTTAGTGAGTTTTTAGCAAAATGATAAAAATTATATTTGGACCGACTTTAGTCGGTAAAACTACACTCTATAACCTACTTACTAATTTAAATCAATTTAAAGTTTTTGACCTTGATTTAGAAATTGAAAAGCAATTAAAAATGACTTGTCGTAAATATATATTAGGTAAAGGCGAGGTTAATTTTAGAGCACTTGAATTAAAAGTTTTACGTGAGTTGCTTAAACAGAAACCAGATTTTATTTTTTTAGGCGGAGGTTTTATTTCAAATAAAGTAAACCGAAACTTTCTTTTAAAACTGGCTAATGGTGATTTTTTACTTATTTACCTGAAACTAAGTTATAGTGAGTTTTTAGCTCGTCAAAATATAAAAGCAAACCAAAGCACTCGCCCTTTACTTGACTCCGATAAATCATTTTTTCTAAAAAGAACCCTAGTTGGAAAGAAAATAAAATGCAAGACTATTGACACCAAAAACTTATCACCTGAAGAAGTTTTGACAAAAATTTTAAACATAATATAACGCACGTTAAAGGAGTGTAAACATGAAAAAAGTATTAGTATTAAACGGACCAAACCTTGATATGCTAGGTCAAAGAGACACAGAAAATTATGGTGGCTTTACTTTAAGTGAATTGATTAAAGAAATTCAGACCAAATATAAAAAACATTTAAAATTGCATTTTTTTCAATCTAACTCAGAGAGCAAAATTATAGATAAGCTTCATTGTGCTCTTGTTCGTTTTGACTATGTAGTTTTCAATCCAGCAGCGTTTACACACTACTCAATTGCAGTCAGAGACGCTGCTGAAATTATTAAAGCAAAGCTCGTCACAGTTCATTTATCCGACATCAATTTGCGTGAAGATTTTCGCAAAACTGATTTATTTAAAGACCTTGCGCTTGCACAATTTCAAGGCAAAAAACAACAATCTTACTTTGATGCTTTGGACTATATTTTGGAAAAATAGTTATACTCATTGAACAAAAAACTTCTCATTTTAGTTCAAAATAACTAATCATTTAAGTTTTGCAATTTCTAAGTTTTAAAATAATTTGCTTAAAAAAAGGCTAAAACATATCGAGTTTAGCCTTTTTTATTTTGCCCTAAATAAGCAATAATAGAATTGCTTAAAAAATGATAAAATCCAATTTATTGGCTTAACAAGAGCATTAAAATAAAAAAATCAAAAATTTTCGCCTTTTTAATTTTTATTAAAAAAATGGCGAATATTGTATATCATTTATTATCATTTATATTGAATAAACTATAAAATGTATCACTAAAAAATAACTATCATATACGACTAAATGCACTTGTTAAGCCGTTTTTTTTTTTTTTTTGATACAACGAAAATTTTAATTAACTTTTATTAATATATAATTTTTACAAGTGATTTTTCGCAAGTATAAAAAGCCCCTTGGCTTACATACGAAAGGACATTTATGCACAACACAACTAACCGAAAAAAATCAATATATTTAAAAACAGCAATCAGCTTGCTTATCACTGCAGTAATTGCCGTATTTTTAATTTTGCTTTTTATCCGTCCAACTGTTTATCTTTCAAAACAAAGTGGCTTTCCAAAAAGCGAAGCCGTGACTTACGAGAATGGTAAGATCAGGTTTATCGTGCCAGAAAGTGCAGACATCATCAACCACACACAAATCCCTATCAAGATGAATTGGTTTACAACCAACCGCCTAGGTTCTGTTGTCTCAGTTCAACCAAAAAAAGGAAAAACACTGGCAATAGATTTCGCTAATCTTAAGCACGATGAAATTATTTTTGAGATAACTGTAAAAAACCTTTTTGGAATTAAAACTAAATACGACGTTATTATTGACTACTCAAATTACTTGCGCATCTTTTTTGAACAGAACCATTTAGGTCAAACCAGAAAACCAATAGTTCTGCCTTACTATAAACTAGACCATGAGTTTAGACATATCAAAGAAGAACTTTATAAACTAGAGAGTTTTTATCGTTTTGACAAAGACGGCAAAACAGAAAAAGACTCAGTTTCAAAAAGTTTAGTATTTTCTAAAAATGAGGCGAAAGGCCATGCTTTCTTAGTTAACACAACTAACGAAATTATTGTCAACTACGATTTTGTGTTACCTGGTATTTTTGAAAACAATATCAAAAAAACTTTTATTTTAGAAAGAATTTCTCGCACTCAAAAAACTCTTAAAACTCTAAATCCAAAAGACAAAGGTTTAAAACTTAAGTTCAATCAAGCACCTTTCTATGTTACTGAGTTTTTAGGTTGGTTTTACTACGATGAAACTGGCAGTCGTGTTAACGTTGGCATTGGTGAAGAAATTACTATTCCTAGTTGGGTTAAGTCAGAGTTTAAGTTAACCGCTAGATATAAATACGAAATTTCAAACCAAGCAGGCGATGATATCAATAAAATGGGATATGTTGCGATTTCTTATTTTGACGGTCCTGAAAGAATTTACTTTGCAATTATCAAAAAAGGCACTCCTGTTGAAAATTTCAAACCAAACAAACCAGGATATGAAACTCTTGGTTGGTATACAGACGAGGCTTTAACTAAAAAGTATGACTTTACACCTGGCAACAACATGGCCAACAAAAACTTGTCTCTGTACTTAAAATCAAGAAGAATATCTAGTGCTGTTCCACACGTCCACAAGATAACTTTCATTACTCCTGCTTACGCAAATCAACTAGTGCCAGTCTACACAATGCACAATGATAAACTTGATTTAAACTACTCGCTACCTTCAATGGTGACAGGATATGAAAACGGTCAGTTTACAGAACTTGACTACTGGACTGTAGTAGATCCGGTTTCTGGCAAAGATACCGGCAAACGCTTTGACTTTAATACCAAGATTACTAGCGACTTAACGCTAAAAGCACATATGCGTGAACTAAAACTTCCAACTCCAGACAGAGATGTTAAGTTTAGAGTAATTGACAGTATTGACGGCAAAGTAGTATATGAAAAAACACTTACCTTAAAAGACAACAAAATTCAAGATAAAGACAAAGCCGAAATTAACGCAGTGCTTGCTCAAAAACTTGCTGAAAAAAACCATCTTTTGGGTAAATTTACTTTTAGAGACTGGTATTTAAACGCAGATATAAACAAGAAATTCAATATCAACGACGCTGTGGAGTCAGGAATTTCTGAACTTAACGTTTTTGGACTTTATAATTTCACAGCTTCAAACGACATTCCAGATCCAAATAACCCAGGTCAGCCAAAACCGCTTGACCCAAGTTTAATTAAAGTTACTTTCCTTTCAGAGACAACTTCTGTCTTGTCTGTGCAAACTAGTCCAAAAAACCAAACATTTAAAGGAACTTTACCAGAAGTTTCAAAATTGGGCTACCGTTTTAAATACTGGGCTTACTTTAAAGACGGCGAAATTAAAGGTCAATTTGGCCTAAACGATGTGTTGACTGAAAACACAACACTTTACCCAATTTTTGAAAAAGACCCAAATTCTCCACATCCAAACACCACAGTTGTGGCAACTATTGTCAATAAATTACTTGGCACTAAAGAAGTAAGACTTGTTAAAAAAGGTGAACTTCTTGACTTAAACCCACAACAATACACAACTCACCTTACTCCTTATTTATATGAGTTTAGTCGTTTTACAAACGAAAACGGCACAACTTTTAATTACTTAACTGAACGTGTTTTTAGCAACAAAACTATCTACGTTGAACACACTAAAGTTGCACGCGACCAAGTTAACTACGAAATTAAACACGTCTTTGAAGGAAAAGAAGGTGAGGCTGACAGAGTAGAAACTACCACTAAACAAGCGATTGTAGATAGTTTAGTAACAGTTTCGCCTCAAGATAAGTTGACAGGCTACGAACATGGCTTTGAACTAGAAACCACACAAAGTGAGACAAAACAAGTAAGCAGCGAGTTTACTACTCAGTTTACGCTAAAATACCGCCGCCGCCGTTTTGATGTAAACTTTGAAACTAACTTTAATAACCGTTTTGACGGAAACGTTTCTCCAAGTTCAAAACAAACAGTCAAATACGAAGAAACAGCTACCAAACCTACAAACCCAACAATCACTAAACCTGGCTACACATATACATTTGTACAATGGCAATTAAAATCATCAATGAACGGTGAGTACATTAAAACCCAGGCTTATGATTTTAGTAAACCAGTTACTGGTGATGTTGACCTAGTTGCTTACTTTAAAGAAGAGAAAACTACATCTACTTTTCAAATTAAACACGTAATTGAAGGAGTTGATGATATTCAAGAAGAAACCAAAGTTGTTTCCAAAACAGCAAATGTGGGTTCTACTTTCACTGTAACCAGTGATCATAGACTACCTGAGTTTGATGAACACTTTACAATCAATGGTTTAAATCAAACAAAGGCCATCAACGCAGATGGTACAACCGTCTTTACTTTGAATTACATCCGCAAGTCATACGATGTCTTTTATGCTGCTCACAGAGGCTATTTAGTTGATTCACCTTTTACTAATGCTGTACATGTCGGAGATGAACCTGAACCTTATAAGGCAAAATACCAAGCAAAAGTTAAAAAACCAGCATACACACCAGGTTTACGCCAACCTGGCTACTCCTACCGTTTTGTTCACTGGCAAGATGAGTCTAAAATGAACGGAACCTATCAAGAAATTCCAGGATTTGACTTTGAAAATGACCGAGTAAATGGCACTATGTACTTACTTGCTTACTTTGTAGAAACTGTTGAAAAAGTTAACTATACTATCAACCACGTCTTTGAAGGGGTTGACGACATCGCTCAAAGAACTGATGTGAAAGTTCAACAAGCGCTAGCAGATTCATCTGTAACTGTATCTAGAGCACAACGTTTAACTGAGTTTGACGAACACTTTACAGTTGAAGACCAAACTCAAACTCAAACTATCAAACCAGATGGCACCACAGTATTCACTCTTGAATATAAACGTAAATCTTACACTGTAAACTACGAGGTTAACTACAACGGCAACCACTTTAGCGATGTGGACATTGAAAATCAACCACAATCTGCACAAGTTAAATACCAAGGTAAGGTACAAAAACCTGCAACCAACCCTAAATTAACTAAAACAGGCTACAACTATACATTTGTACAATGGCAAAGCAAAGCAGCAATGAATGGTACCTACAGCCAAATTGCTGAGTATGATTTTGCCAACTCAAGAATTACTGGCAACACTACACTGGTCGCTTACTTTACTGAAAACGCTAAGTCTGTAAACTATACTATTAACCACGTCTTTGAAGGGGTTGACGACATCGCTCAAAGAACTGATGTGAAAGTTC
>CAUTMU010000012.1:0-20124 GCA_963539535.1 uncultured Acholeplasmataceae bacterium
TTAAAATCATCAACAAAATGTTAGGTTAGTTATAAAGTTGTGAAAAGTTCAGGGTTGTTATTAAAATTATTAAAACAACTGCAGCGGCTACAATTGCCGAAATTAAATAAATTTGTTTTTTCTTGTCTTTCATTTCAAACCACCTTTCTTTATCCGTAAATTAAGTAAACTGATTTTCAAGTTCCAGTAGTTCAGGGATGTTTTGCAGATCAATGTCAGATACATCCATTCCGCAAACTTCATCGGCTTCCGCAAAAACTTCTGTATCAAAGTTCAGATGTTGGTCTTGAAAAATCTCAGATTTTTCTGCCCAAATGTGTCCTGTTGAACGCATAATTGAGACAAATTTTTTAAAGAAACTTTCGTTCATGTAAAGATAACAAGTTTCGTGTTTCTCAGATATTCTTAGAATTTTTACCTGATGTAAGTTTTTTAGTTTCTTTAAAGTATATGGTTTACTGTACTTTAAAATTACCCCAATTCGCTTTGTTTTAGTTGCAGATTCTGGGTTTATTTCTTTTACTTCTTGGCTATTTAATTGATTTTCGTCCATATTTTTTACCTTTTTTAATTTTGTTTAGTTAAAAACTGCTTAAAATTAACTTGCTTTACACCTTAATTTTACCAAAATTAATTTGATAAGTTAAGTGTTTTTTTAATCTATGATGTCGGTGAGTTCCACTAAGCGATATTCACCTAACTCCAAATCAGCAGGTAAAGTCAAAGCACCAACTGCAGTTCTAGTTAACTTAACCACTTCATTTCCACAAGACATCACCATGTTTTTAACTTGATGGTATTTACCCATATCTATTTTAATTTCAACGTGTGTGTTGTCAATTAGCCTAACTTCCAAGGCTTTAGCTGTGTATTGTTGGTTTTCACCGTCTCTTAAAATCATGGGTTTAAGTAGCTGATTGGCTTGAGCGACAGTCCATGGGTTTTTAAGTTCAGTCAAATAGGTTTTGACAACCTTAGAATTTGGAGACGCAATTTTGTGTACATACGCACCAACATTGGTAATCAAAAGCAGACCAGTGGTATCAACGTCTAGTCTTCCCGCTATTTTTAAATCATAGCGACTATACGGTTCTTTTACTAAAGTGAGTATAGAAGGATAAAGCCCTGAGACATTTGAAGATATATAGCCCTCTGGTTTATTTAACATTAAAATAAAACTGGGCAGATATTTAATCTCAGAATCATTAAAAATAATTCTGTCTGTCTCTTTAATTTTTCTGTCAACTTTTGTGCAAACCATGCCGTTGACCGAAACCAGGCCTTTTTTAATGTAGGTTTGACAGTCCTTGCGACTACCATATTTTAAATTTGCTAAAACTCGGTCTAATCTAGTCATCTTAATCCTTTTTAAAATAAAAAAGTGTGACAAGCACACTTTGGTAATTTATTTAGATAAATGGTGCGGGCGACAGGAATTGAACCTGCACTCCGAGGGAACTAGATCCTAAGTCTAGCGCGTCTGCCAGTTCCGCCACGCCCGCATTACTTAATAATATTACCACAAAGCCAGAAATTGGTCAATTAAAAAACTAAGAAAATTATTTTTTTATTTGGTACTTTTGTGGATAGTAAATTTTTTTCAAAACTAGACCTTTCGCGGGTGCGGTTTTACCACAAAGCGTGTGGTCTTTTTTTAAAAAAATCTCTTGAACCAACTCAGGGCTAAATGTGCCTTTGCCAACTCTGGCCAACACTCCGACAATTGATCTGACCATATACCTTAAAAATCCAGTTCCGGTAATTTTGACGGTGTAAAAATCTTTGTTTTCCTTAATTTTTAAATCAAGTACAGTTTTAATTGTATCTTCATTTGGCTCAGTTTTAGCAAAACCTCTAAAGTCTTTAGTGCCAATAAAAAGAGGCACAACTTCTTGCATATCTTTGATATTTAGACTACCAAAATATACTGAGTACTCTGAGTTAAAAGCGTTAACTGGTTTTTTGGCAATCCTGTAAATATAGGTTTTTTTTGTAGACATGTGTCTTGAGTGAAAACTAAAGTTAACTAAAATCGCTTTAACTACTCTAATGTCTTCAGGTAAACGTTTATTTAAGTTATGCGGTAAATAAGCAAGGTCAAGCAAAACAGGTATGTCAAAATGGCACACCTGAAACTCAGCGTGAACACCCTTGTCGGTTCTGGAAGCAAAATGAGTTTTGGCCTTAATTTGGGTCATGTTTTTTAAGGCCTTGTCAACTTCATTTTGAACAGTTGGCAGGGTATTTTGGCGTTGTGAACCGAAATAAGCGGTTCCTCTATACTCCAAAATGAGCGCGTATCTATAATTTAATTCCATATATCAGTCCCAAAATTCTAAGCACTATAGCAGAAATTGTCAACAGTGAAAAGAAAGAAATTAAGACCCAGTCAACTGCTTTTAGTCTATAGTCAATAGCCTCAGTTCTTGGTTTGTCTAAGTCAAAGCCGCGAACATCCAAGGCATCTGCCAACTCAAACGCAGCCTTGAATGAGTGGACAAAAAGTGGGATTAAAATCGCGACGATAAACTTAATTTTTCTAAAAATATTGGCACTTTTTAAATCAAAACCACGGGCTTTTTGGGCCTCTGTGATTTTATAAACTTGTTTACCCAGACTAGGAATGAAACGAATAGTTAAAGAAAAAACAAATGTAAAGGTTTGAATTTTTAGGCCTATTAACTTAAGTGGATAAAATAATTTCTCTAAAGCATAGGTCAGTTCCAGCGGAGAAGTAGTTGTTGTTAGTCCCGACATTAAAAAAAGCACACAAATTACTCTGATTACTAAAAACAAAGATTCGAATAAAGGTTTTTTAAACAATTCTACTTTAAATGAATAAAACCCATAATTTGGCAAAAAGTAAAATAAGGCAAATGAAAATACTAAAACTAATGGTAAAAACACTAAATTTATCTTAATATATTTGGTTGCAAACCCTAAAAATACAATAAATAAAACCACTAAAAACAAATTTAGCCAAGAAAGTGAAAAAGTAGTTGCAAGAAATAAAGCTTTTTCACCTGTCGCTGGCCAATAAGTCAAAACTTTTATCAACACAGTTAATATCAGCAGTGTTAAAATTGCAGTCAGTGATTTGATAATTTTAAAGATATTAACTTTCGCTATAGCTAAAATCAGCAAAGTAAACAAAGCAAAGCCAAGTAACCCAGATATTAAGTAAATGTTGTCGGTTAGCGGAAACAAAAAAGTAATCACAATTAACTCAATAGTTAAAAGTAATTTAACAAAAGGATTAGTTTTATTTAAAAAAGAACCTTTATTTTGATATTGTCCAAAAATTTGTTGCCCGTTCATTTAAGTTCACCTTTTTTAAAAGATGCGGTTAAATTTGGATTTAACTCAAAAGAAAAATTAGTATTAAATTGTTTGTTGACATCGTTTATCAATTTAAAAATTTTTGGCTTAGGTAAACCGTTGTTTAAAGAAAAAAACTCAGCTTTCGGCAAGTCAGCCAAAATCTTTCCAGACTCAAGATAAACAACACGGGTTGCGTATTTATAGGCAATTTCTAAGTCATGTGTGATTAAAACAACAGTGCCATTAGTTTTAGCCTGCCAGTCTTTAAATAGTTTAAGAACTTTTAAAACACTCGCAAGGTCAAGTCCACGAGTTGGTTCGTCTAAAAGAATAACTTCTGGGCTAAGCGCCAGAACTCCGGCTAACGCTGCCTTTCTCATCTCACCACCCGACAACTTAAACGGAGAAGTTTGCCAAAAAGACTCATCTAGTCCTACTAACCTAAGCGCGGCTTTTGCAAGCAAACTTGCTTGTTTTTTGGTTTTTTTAAAGTTCTTTGGTCCGAAACAAACATCTTTTTCAACAGTTTCTGCAAACAGTTGATGTTCAGGAAACTGAAAAAGAAGGGCGTGTTTTTGCCTTAAGAAATTAAGCGAACGAAAAATTGGGCGCTTTGCTTTAATTTTAAAGTTATCAAACTCAATTTCACCGTCAGTTGGTTTAAGCAAGGCATTTAGATGTTTAAGCAGCGTAGTTTTACCGGCTCCGGTTTCTCCAACTATTGCGATAAACTCACCAGTTTGACTGAAACTAAAATTGATATTATTTAGTTTATGCTCGCCATGTTTGTCGTATTTAAAACTTAAATTTCTCGCAACTGTTGCCATATGTATCTTTTGATTTCTGGATTTTTTTCATTTTTATAAAACTGAAGAGTAAGCGGAAGTAGTTCGTTAGGTAGTCCTGAAATATAGTCAGAAGTACTTTGAAGCTCGGCGGTTTGATTGTCAATTTTAAGAACTCTGTCTGAGTTTATCAGAATTTCAGGGTCATGGGTAATTAAAATTACCGTGATTTTTTGTTCTTTATTTAAATCTTTGATTAACTTCAAAGTTTTTGATTTAGTAGTGCTGTCTAGCATTGACAGTGACTCGTCAAAAATTAAAATTTTAGCACCGGAAATTAAACTGCTAGCGACTGCTAATTTTTGCATCTGCCCACCAGACAAAGCTGTTGGTATTTCTGAAAGCAAAGTATCTAGACCAAAGTCTTTTGCGATTTTCTTAACTTGTTTTTCAATTTCTGTGCGGTTTACGCATTTGTTTTCTAAATTAAAAGCAAGTTCTTTAAAGACGGTTTGTGCAACAAACTGGTTTTCAGGGTTTTGAAAAACCAGGCCTAGGTTTTGTCTAATTTTTGCTAAATTTTCTTCATTTAAAATAAGCGGAGAGCCATCAAAATTAAAAATAATCTCGCCACTCTTTGCAACTTCTAATCCTACTAAAATTCTGGCAAGTGTGGATTTACCCGCGCCATTTGTGCCAACCACGCAGAAAAATTCACCAGACTCGACATCAAAAGAGACATCTTTTAGAAGAGGTCTATTTGAAAAATTAAAATTCAGTTTTTCAACTTTTAAAATTGCAGGCATTTTTAAAATCCTTTTTTGTGGGTTTTAGTTATTAAAAAACCCACCCAGCCGGGTGGGCAAAATAAGTCTGTTTGAAAAAAGTAATTTAGGCTTTAATTTCTTTAACTAAGTCAACAGAGACAGTAAAGTCAGTAGAACGTCCAAACGCTAAAATTGAAACCACAAGTTCTTTCTTTTCGTCGTCTGCTGAAAGCACAACACCTTGTTGGCCGGCCATAGAACCGTCAATAATTTGCACTTGTTTGCCGACTAAATGTTGGTAAGTTTCTTTAGCGATTAGTCCTTGTTTTTCCAAAATCGGCTTCATTTCATGATCAGGCACAGGAACCGGTTTTTTACCTTTTCCGCCAGATCCTAAAATTCCGGAAACATTTGGAGTGTTTCTGACAACAAACCAAGCGTAGTCGCTAACTATCATTTCAACAAACACGTAGCCTGGATAAATTTGAACAACTACTTCTTTTTCAGTCCCATCTGCTTTCTTTTCGATGCGTTTTTCTTCAGGAACTAGTACATTAAAAATATATTCTTGTACACCAAGACTATCAATTCGGCGTTCTAAGTCTTCTTTTACCTTGTTTTCAAGGTTTGGAAAAGTTTGAACAATATACCACCGTCTTTGAGTTTCAGATTTTCTTATCATTGCTTGATTTTACCAGTAATTTCTTTAATGATTTGAGTAGTTACAAAGTCATATAAGAACAAAGTTAACGCAAAAATTATAATAAAGATAAAAGTGCGAACTGTGTAGTCAAAGTATTTAGAACCGTGAGACCAAGAAATTTTTTTGATTTCTGGAAAAGCAGCAAAGAAATAAGGAAATGCCACTAAAAAGATACAAAGAATACACAAGGCAAGTAGTACACTTGCAAAAATTGTGCCGTTTGAACCAGAACCAAGTACTGGAATTGATGAAGAAATAGTAATAGTTTTAGTAATAATCATTAAAGAAACGGCACTACCAAAAATAGCAACAATTCCTAAAAATAGGTTCTCCCAACGGTATTCAGTTTTTAAAACTTGCAATAAACGAGATTTTTTTTCAACATTTTTTTCTTTTAATGCCATAAATTGCACCTCACTTGAAAAAATTATGTTTTTTTAGAAACATTTGATACCCACTTATTATATAGTAAGGTAAATTAAATACCAAGTAATTTAAAATTTTGTTTAGTTTTAAAAGCTATTTTTACCAGAAAGAAAGTTGGTTAAAGACAAAAAATTAAGTAATTACACGAAGAAAATGCAAAATTACACCAAAATTTTCGTATCATTTGCACATAACAAAATTTAAGGCGTTTAAAAACATCAAAAACATATTTATATCCGCAGTTATGTGCAAAACGCAGAAAATTGCTAATGCATTCTTAACGTTCTTCTGTCTCAACAAAATTAGTAGTTTCTATTAGTTTTTCTTGGCTGGAAAGAGTGTTGATTTCCTTAAATTTATTAACAATTTTATCTTGTGTAATGTTCAATTCTGCAATCACTTCTTGTTCTTTTTTCAAGGCTGCGACAAATTTTTGCCACCTATCTTTAAAACGAGTAAACTCGGTTTCTAAACCGGTAAGTTTTGCCAAAATAGGTTTCAAGTTTTCTTGAATTTCTCTTTGTTTATTTAACTTAAAAATTTCTTGAATGACTATAAAAAGTGTAGACGGTGAAACTATGTAAACATTCTTTTTCTTTGCAAAATCTAGTACGGTTTGAAACTCAAAGGAGTGTAGTGCAATAAAAACAGCTTCTGCTGGAATAAACATAAAAGCAAAATCAGCTGTTTCACCTTTAATTATGTATTTTTCTGAAATGTCTTCAATTTTATTCTTACAGTCTTTTGTAAAGGCTTTTTGAGCGATTTCTTTTTCAAGTTGTGTCTTAGCGTTTAACATTGCGCGGTAGTTGTCAAGTGGAAATTTTGAGTCAATTGGAATGTCACCAATTTCTTTAGGTGCATGCAATAGTCCATCAACTTGGTTTTTGTTAGAAAGTTTGACTTGCCTTTGAAAAATTGAGTCTTTGGTTTCACCAACAGTAGAGTTAAACATAGCCTCTAGTTGAAACTCCCCAAAAATACCACGTGCTTTTTTGTCAGTCATCACACGGTTAAAGTCATCAATCGTTTCTTTAAATTCTGTAATTTGAGTTTGTACACTATCTATTTTGGTTAATCTTTGGGTAATGTCTTGAATGGTTTCTTTGGTTTGTTCAAAGTTTTTTACTAAGTTATCACCAATAGTTTTCGCTGTGTTCTCTTTAAATGAAGTAAAAGAATCATTAATTTCTTCTTTAAGTGATTTGATTTTATCAACTGATTGATTGTATTCTTGCAGCTCTTTTATCCTGTTTTCAGTTTGTGCTTTTTCAAACTCATACAGTTTATTAGTAATTATTTTTTCGACATCCTTTGTCGAGTTTAAAAGTGTTTTATCTAAAAGCTCAAAATTTGAAATATCAATTTCGTAGATCGGTTTTGTTTTGTTTTTATGAATTAAGTAAATAATTAAACCAAGTACAATAACGATTAAAATTGTAAGCAATGCTACTATAACATAAACATAAGTTTCCATTAGTAATCTCCTTTAAAAAATAAATGAATATTTTTTTCCAAAAACTATTATAGTTTTTTTTAAGAAAAGTCTAATTATTATTTTTTAAATGGAGAATGCCTAAAGCAGTGAATATAAAAACAAAATCATATATAAATTTAACATTTCTGAAATGCTTTAAACTAAAAACTGAGAGTTTTACCCAATTTTATCGGTTTTTACCTTAATTTAAGTGTTTTTTAAGTCATTAAAGAGTATTTTTGCTAAAAAACTAAATACTAATTTTTGCACTGAAAAATAGCAAAAATGCTTTAATTTGCTATAATTGAAAGAGTTAGAGGTGAAAATATGACAGCAACTGATATTAAAAATGGAATGACTATTCAGTACAACAATGGTCTTTTTCAAGTTCTTTGGTTCCAACACCACAAACCAGGAAAAGGACAAGCGATGGTAAACGCTAAACTTAAGAACTTAAGAACTGGCGCCATTACTGATTTTCGTTTTAATCCAGATGAAAAAATTGAAAAGGCTCAAATTGAAAAAATTAACGCCATCTACTCATATGAAGACGGCAGTTATTTAGTATTTTTAGACTCAGAAACTTACGAACAACACCAAATTTCTCGTGATTTTCTAGAATATGAACAAAAATACCTATATGAAGGTTTAGAAATTCAAATTATTAAATACAACTCAGAGATTTTAGGTATTATCTTGCCTGAAAAAATCACTTTAGAAGTTACCGAAACTGAACCTGGCGTGAAAGGAGACACTAAAACAACTGCATCAAAAGACGCAATTGTGCAAACTGGACTATTGGTTAAAGTTCCACTTTTTATTAACATTGGCGACCGTATTGTTGTTTCTAGTGCAGACGGTTCTTACGTATCACGCGAAAAATAAATAATTTACTAGTTTTTTAAAAATGGTAACAGAAATTCGCTTAGCTAAACGAATTCAGCAAAGTGGCTACTGCTCAAGACGCAAGGCTGAGGAATTGATTGAGCAAAAAAAAGTTAAGGTAAATGGACTAATTGTCTCAGAACAAGGCACAAAAGTGTCTGTGTCTGACGAAATTGAGGTAAACGGCGAAGTAATTGGAAAAAAGCCTGAACTAATTTACCTACTTTTAAACAAAGACATTAAGACAGTTTCAACTAGAATTGACGAAAAAAAACGCAAGACAGTCTTAACCGACCTGCCAAGTGAGTATCAAAACGAATACCTGTGGCCAGTCGGTAGACTAGACTGGGATACCACTGGTGCTCTTCTTTTAACCAACGACGGTGTGCTTACCAATAAATTAACTCACCCTAAAAACGAAGTTAAAAAACAATACCTGGCTTCGCTTAAAGGAATTTATAACATCAACCATTTAAGTAAATTACTAAAAGGCATCAAAATTGAAAATGACTACCTGGCTAAACCAGATAGCGCAGAAATTATTTCTACAAATAAAGCAACAGGACAGTCTTTAGTTTCAATTACAATTCACGAGGGCAAGAACCACGAAGTTAAAAATATCTTTAAAGCCCAAGGCTTTAAAGTTTTAAAACTCCACCGTGCGAAGTTTGCTTTTCTAACCGTAGAAGGTCAAGCTAGAGGAACTGTTAGAGCGCTTAAAAAAACTGAAGTTAAAAAACTATACGCACTATAAATTTAAATTAAAGTTAAGGAGATTAAATGGGTTTCAAAATCGCAATAGACGGTCCGTCTGCTAGTGGCAAGTCAACGATTGCCAAAATCTTGGCAAATAAATTAAAGTTTATGCATGTTGACTCAGGTCAAATGTTTAGAGCAATTACAGTGCTCGCGCTAAACTTTAAAATTAACCTAGCTAACGAAGAGGAATACAGTTTTTTAAATAATTTAACTTTAAGTTTTAAAAATAATTCTATATTTGCAAACGACGTAGATTTAACCGACGCCACCCATACTCCTGAAATTGACAAAAACGTGTCGCTAGTGTCTTCACTTAAATGTGTGCGCAAATTTGTTTTAAACACTTTAACTGAAATAATTGCAAACGAAAACGTCGTGATGGACGGCAGAGATATTGGCACAGTTGTGATGCCAGACGCTGATTTGAAAGTTTTTTTAACCGCATCTGTTGAAACCAGAGCCAAGCGTAGGTTTCTAGAAAACCAAATGAAAAACATTCACACACCACTTCAAGAAATAGAAGAAGATTTGCGTGCTCGTGACTTTAAAGACACAAACCGTAAGATTGCACCTTTAAAACAAGCCGCAGACGCCGTTTTTTTAGACACATCTCACTTAACAATTGAAGAAGTTGCAAACAAAATTGAAAGTTTATATAAGGAGAAAATTGAAAATGAGCAATAATTTACTAGATTCAGTTCAAGACTTTAGAGTTGGACAAACTGTAATTGGGACAGTTTACTCAATTAGCGCCAAAGAAAACTCAGCACTCGTAACTTATGGGGATTTTACAGAAGGTAAAATTTACCTTGACAACATAACTACTGACAAAAGTATTGAGTTTATCGCCAAAATTCTTAAAAAAGGTGATGAAATCAAAGCAGTTATTACCAAAAGAGACGCAGACCGCGGACAAATTCTACTTTCTTGCTTACCACTACTTGCTGAAAAAGACTGGCTTGAACTTAAAGCCAAGTTCGCTCAAAAAGAAATCATTGAAGTTAAAATCGCCAAAGTCTTGCCAAGTGGTTGTGTTGCCTACTTTAAAAGCCAAGAAGTCTTCATTCCTCGTTCTCAAATCGGCTTTGACATTGTGAAAACCGTAAAAGTAAATGATTTGGTTGAAGTTGAGATTTTAGACTTAAAAGACGAAGAAGACTTTAGAAAAGTAGTCTGCGGGCGCAGAGAAATTGCTGAAAACAAACGCGAGCAAGAGCAAAAAAACCAAGAAATCAGAAGACAAGAGCAACTAAACTCGCTTAAAATTGGTGATTTAGTGGAAGCCGAAATTATTAAAGTAAACCCGCTTTCAGCACTTGCTAAAGTCACTACAGATTTAGTTGGTTTAGTCAGAATTTCGCAAGTTTCCTATATTCCAGTTGAATCTGTTTCCAGTGTTTTAAAAGAAGGTCAAAAAGTTACCTTAAAAGTAATTTCTAAAGAAAAAGGTAAACTAGACCTTTCATACAAAGCAACTTTTGCCACCCCTTTTCAAACCTACATCGCTGCTAACGAAGTTGGCGCAACTGTAAGAGGTAAAATCACTAAAGGTATTCAGTTTGGTTTAATTGTAGAACTTGCTAAAGGAGTTTCTGGGCTTTTACATAAGTCCGAATACTCTCACAACCCAAACGACAACTTTGAGGCTTATCACCCAATTGGCTCAGAAATTGAGCTAAAAATTATTAAAATTGACCAAAAAAACGAAAGAATTTCCCTTTCTAAAAAAGTACTTATTGACAACCCTTGGTCTAGAGTTAAGGCCAGAGTTGGCGATACTGTAGAAGTCAAAATTAAAGAAATTAAACCATTTAACGGCGGCCTAATTGTTGAAATGGGCGAAGTTACTGGCTTTATTTCCTACAGTGAGTCTGGACTAAAAACAGGGCAAGCGCAAGATGAGTACTTTCAAGTTGGCGAAAAAGTGCAGGCTATCGTCACTTATTTAAACCCACTTAAATGGGAACTTAGTTTATCTATTTCTAAATTAAACAAAATTAACTCAGATTTAGAGACAAAAAAACTCGTAGAAGAAGCAAACAAAGAAGCTGAAGGTCAAGTTTTCACAATTGGGGATTTACTTGGCAAATAAGGAACTTACTGAATGAGTTTTAAAGTTGCCATTGTCGGCAGACCAAATGTCGGCAAGTCTAGTCTTTTTAATAGACTAATTGGCGAAAGAAAAGCAGTTGAAGACAAAGAAGCTGGCTCTACTCGCGACCGTCTATACGGTCGCCTTACTTGGCAAGGCAAAGAAATTACTTTAATTGACACCGGTGGACTTGAGTTTACCGCGCTTTCTTTTGAAGAAGAAATTAAATACCAAGTAGAAGTTGCTGTGCTTGAGGCTGACTTGGTATTATTTTTAGTATCTGCAAAAGCAGGACTGACTAAAGACGACTTAAAAATTAGTCAACTTTTAAGGAAATACAAAAAACCAACTTTGGTCGCAGTTAACATGGTAGACAACGCAAATATGCTTTTAGATACTTATGAGTTTTACAATCTAGGCTGCTCTGAACTATTTTCGGTCAGTGCACAGCACGGAATTGGCACTGGCGACCTTTTAGACAAAATCAATACATTTAATCAAAAAGAGCAAAAATCTGCACAAAGTGACTCGGTAAAAGTTTGTATAATTGGCAAACCAAATGTCGGCAAGTCTTCACTAATTAACAAAATTGTGGGACACAAAAGACTAATTGAGTCAAATATTGCTGGAGCTACACACGACGCGGTTGACGTAACTTACCGTTTCAACGAAAAAGAGTATGTTTTTGTTGACACTGCAGGTATTCGCAGGCCTTCAAAAGTTGTGGCTAACAACGAACGCTACTCAGTACTGCGTGCGATGTCTGCGTTAAGTGATGCTCAAATTGCGGTTTTAGTAATTGATGCGGCTAACATTGAGGCTCAAGACGAACATGTTGCCGGACTTTTAAAAGAAGACTATAAGGCTTGTTTGGTTGTTGTAAATAAATGGGATTTAGTTGAAAAAACAAAGACTAAAGATGAGTTTAAACGCGAGTTTTTTGAGCGTTTTAATTTCCTTGAGTACGCAGAAATCGTTTTCGTGTCTTGTCTTGAAAACAAAAAAGTTCACACTATTTTTCCAAAAATCGAGCAGATTTATACAAACGCACAAAGAGAAATACCAACTTCTACCTTAAACAATATCTTGGCCGAAATTACTTTTAAAAACCCGCCCAAACAGTTTAACAACGGTCAGGCTAAGTTTAATTACTGCACGCAAATTAAAACTTTTCCAACAGTTTTTCTGTTGTTTGTCAACAATCCCCAATACGTGCATTTTTCCTACATTCGCCATTTTTCTAATGAATTTAGAAAATACTTTGACTTCAGTGGTGTACCACTTAAGTTTGAAGTCCGCAGAAAAGGAGCAGACAAGCTATGAAAATAACTGTGTTAGGCGGTGGTGCTTGGGGAACTACTTTAGCCCAAGTTTTTGCAGACAGTGGCCACCAAGTATTAGTTTACGAAATTAACGATGTATATAAAGCAGAGATCAACGCAGGCAAACACCCAATTTTTAAAGCAGAAATTGACAAAAACATTAAAGCCACTAGTTCTTTAAAAGAAAGCGCTGAGTTTAGTGAAATTTTCGTAATTTCTCTGCCAACTAAATATATCCGTTTGGTATTAACTGAACTAAGTACTTATTTAGTGAAACCAGTTTCGTTTATTAACACCTCAAAAGGTCTGGAAGAAAGTAGTTTACTGCCTGTTTCTGAAATTGTGAAACAATGCATTAAAACCGCTTTATTAAAAGATTATGCAGCACTAATTGGACCTTCATATGCCGAGGAGTTAATCCTTAAAAAAATCACTTTTTTAACAGCAGCTTCTGTTAATTTAGAGTTTGCAAAAACTGTACAAAAACTAATTGAAAACAGTAAATATGTAATAACTTACCGCACTAAAGACGTAATCGGCTGCGAGGTTGCTGGAGTTGGTAAAAACGCGCTTGCCATAGTTTCTGGAATTATGGATGGACGTGCGATGGGAGAAAACGTACGCGCAGGCATACTAACCCGTGGTTTTTTTGAAATTGCTATGTTAATTGAAGCCTATGGCGGAAAAAAAGAAACTGCCTACGGACTACCTGGAATTGGTGACTTGATGCTGACTGCTCTTTCTAAAAAATCTCGTAATTTCACGTGTGGTTATAGATTAGGAACAGGCGAAACTATTGAAAAAATCCTTGCAACTTCCGTTCAAACCATTGAAGGAATTGCCAATATTGAAGGAATTTATCACTTCGGAAAATCCAAAAATCTACACCTTCCACTACTCTATACGGCTTACGAAATTCTTTTTAAAAACTGTTCAATTGACAGTGCAATTGAAAAATTTAGCCTCAACAATTTGCGTGGTGAATTTTAAAATATTTGCCTTATAAGGCTTTTTTTACCACTTTTTAATCCAAGTATGCTATACTTTTTATGAACTCAAGGAGACGAAAATGAACAAAACAGAATTCATTAAAATCGTTGCTGAAAAAGCAAAAATCACCTATGAACGCGCATGCGAGTTTGTAGAAATTTTTTCAAATGTTGTCATCGACACTTTGGCAACTGGCGAAAAAGTAACTCTAACCGGTTTCGGTACTTTTGAAGTTAGAGACCGTATGGAAAGACACGCCAAGAACCCTCGTACAGGTGAAGACATTATTGTACCAGGACAAAAATCTGCTGCATTTAAAGCAGGCAAATTTATGTCTGACGCTGTTAAAGGCAAAATCAAATAGTTCTTACTCCTTGGTTATATTCCTCCTTTCAAAAAAGGGTTCTTTTAAAAAAAAGAACCCTTTTTTGTTTAAATTGCTAGGTGTTAATAATGATAAAAACAAGAAACCCGTTTAAATTGCTTATCTATATTATTTAAAAGACCGTGAGTTTAATAAAAAAGCAGCACTGATAATGTTGCCGTCAATTTTTCAACAAATTATTTTTTCAATTTCTGGCTACATTGACACCATTATGGTAAACAGATATTCACCCGACTCTTTTGTTGGGGTTACTGCTGCCAATAAACTCATTTTTATCATGCTTTATTTTGCTGTAGGCGTGGCTGTAAGTCTTTCTATTTTTGTCTCTCAGTATTTCGGTGCTAACAAGCAAGAAAAACTAAAAGGGTGCATTCAGTTTGGTGCAATTATAGCCTCAGTTAGTTCAGTTTTTGTATTTTTGCTGCTATATTTTTTAAACCCGATTTTAATTAAAAGTCTGCTGCCAGGTAGTGCTAACCAGGCAGCTTTAAAAGAAGGTCTTAACTACTCATTTGTAATTTCGTTTTCGGCAATTTTTATAATTAGCAATTTAATGATTTCTATCTTCTTAAAGTCAATTGACAGACACAAATCGTCAATTATCGCTGGCCTTGTTTCAATTGCTGTAAACGTCATTTTGAACAGCTTTTTGATATTTGGCCTAGGTCAAATTCCAGCACTTGGCGCCAAAGGTAGTGCGATTGCTACTCTTGTGTCTAGATTATTTGAGTTTATTACTTTAATGACTTTAGCAATAGTTTTTTCAAAAGGTAAACTATTTAAAAATATTTTTAGCAAAATCTACTTTAGCAAACATTTAGTTAAAACTTATTTTAAAAAAGGCGTTGGTATTATAGTTGCAGAAGTTTCTTGGGCAATTTGTATGGTTGCTATTTTCTTTTTAATCACTCAAGGTAATCCTGTATGGATTAAAGAAATGGGATATGCTCAGTCTATTGTTGACTTGTTTTTTATTTTCTTTTCAGGACTGGCGTCTGCGTCTGCACTTTTAATTGGATCTGAACTTGGTAGAAACAACTTAGAAAAAGCTAAAGAAGCAGCAAAGAAACTAATTGCCATTACCCTATTTTTAGCGTTTTTTGTAGTTATTGCCTTAGTTTCAATCTCACCGCTTTTTCTCTTAATATTAACCAGTCCAAAAGAAGTGAATTATTTAAACTCATATTACTTAATTTTGATATTCGCCTTCGTTTTTCCATTCTATGGTGTGAATGCGACTTGCTACTTTATCTTAAGAGCGGGTGGTGAAGCGCTAGACTCTTTCTTACTTGACCAACTTCCGACCTTTATTATTACCTTCCCTTCTTTGATTTTGATTTACTTTTTAAACTCATCAGTTTTTGGTCTTGGTTTAATTGCTATTTTAGCCATCTCAAAAATCGGTGAAATCACCAAATTAGGCCTTTCTTACATATATGTCAAAAAAGGTAAATGGATTAAAAATTTAGTTGATGAAGATATTTTGTGAGATGTGTGTTATGAAACTTGAAACAAATAGATTAATTCTCAGACCATGGAAGGAAAGTGACGCTGAGAACTTATTTAAATATGCAAGTCATCCAGATGTGGGACCAATTGCGGGATGGCCTGTTCACACAAGTGTAGAAAATAGTCGTGAAATAATTAAAACTATCTTATCTGCACCTGAAACTTTTGCTGTAGTTTTAAAAGAATCTGGTACACCCATTGGTAGCATTGGACTTAAGTTTGGCAAAGCAAGCAAATTTGTGAATTCAGATACAGAAGCAGAATTAGGCTACTGGATCGGAGTTCCGTATTGGGGACAAGGATTGATACCAGAGGCTGTTAGAAAAATCTTGCAATATGGCTTTAAAGTGTTGAATCTTAAAAGAATCTGGTGTGCTTCTTTTGAAGGAAATACGAAATCAAAACGTGTTCAGGAAAAATGCGGGTTTAGATACCATCTCACTGCCTATAATGTACCCTGTGCTGTTAATGGAATAACAAGAACAGAACATGTAACCTGTCTTTCTAAAGAAGAATGGCAAACAGCGAGACAAATTTCGCCTTAAAGAGTTAAATAAAACTAAAATAAAAGCGATAGAAAGTAAAAGAATTTATCGCTTTTATTTTAGTTAATTATCGGTGAAATCGCCAAACTAGCCCTTTCTTATGTGTATGTTAAAAAAGAAAAATGGGTAAAAAATATAGTTGATGAAACATAATAAATATTTTACTTCCACTTCCATTTCCACTTCCATTCCGCCCTGGGATTATAAAGTTCTGGGAATTCTTCTTCTGGACAACACATTCTTAATACATCATAAGACTGAAGAAAAAAATTAGGGTTAGTTGCTTCAATTTTTTTTCTAGCTTCTTTTTTAAATTCTTTAGACTCTTTTTCCTTTTCACGATAACGTGAATTTAATTTATGATAATAAATAGTTGGAAGAAAAAAAATAAATAACTTAGATATTGTGTACCACAACATAAAACGTACACTAATTCCGTATTTTATAAAAAATATGAAAATAATATTAACTACTATGTCGCAAGACATGGTAAAAATAAAATAATAAACATGGAATTTAAACTTAGGTTTCGACTCGTTGTTTTCCTTAAAAAATAGATTTTCCTTAATTAGCCTATTGATAAATATTGTAAGCGAAGAAAATCTTGCTGCATGTCCTGAGTATATAGTGCGAGAATTAAGATATGCTGTGTACATACAAGATACTATCAAAAAAACTGTTTCATCCAAAAATATTATATTCATTATGAAAGATACCCTTTTAAAATTTCAGACACATAATTACAAAATTGGTCAATAGCGCTAACTCCCGCTACATTTCTTGCAATAGCACCAGGTAATGCTTTTGAAGTAGCTTTTAGCAAAGATTTTCCATAAAGATTTATCACGCCTTGTAAACCTTTAGCGCTGATTTTGCCAGCCACAGCTTTTTCCTTTGATTTCATAATTATATTATAAAATTTACTTACATTAGCATTTTTCAAAATTAGCGTTTTTACATCAGGAACTAACAAGTTACTTAAATAGGTAGACGCACCTGCAGCAAAAGCACCAATTGCACCTGCTACTAATGCTTTTTTATAATTAACACTGGAAAAATCTCCACCGTTATCAATTAATTCATCGCCAACACTCCCTACAAAACTAGTTAAACCACCAATAACAGCAGAACCTACAACTCCTGCACCAAAAAACGCAGTTGCTCCAGTAATTGCACCTAACGCACCTGCTAATAGTGCTTTTTTCCAGTTTATTGTTCCGTTTTCTTTGCGCTGTTTATAACAACCGTATCCAGCACCAATTGCAGCACCAATAATAGCACCCAAAATTAGTGTAGTTAAGAAAAAATTACCATCTTTGTCAATATAATTAACTGGATTATTTTTACAATAACAAAATAGGTTATTTACCGAAGAATATTCATTGTCAATAAACAAAGGGTTGTCAATGTTTAGCCATCTACACCACTCAGGCACATAGTACCTAGTTGTGCAGTAATACATTTGACTTTCTTTGTCAAAATAATATCCTTTATATCTAAAAGGATTGATTTCGGCGAGAGCGTTTCCGGAATGGTCAAAATAAACATAAGTTTGACCGTAAGCATTGCTTTCGTATCCGGCTATTCTTTCGCCGTTTTCGTCAACTATACCTAAAATGTTTTGAAGAGCATCTTTTAGATAAAAATAGTTTTTAGTTTTATCTAAAATAAAACCATAAAGCAAATTATCTTCATCATACAGAAAGTCTAATCTGTGGTCTTTAGAAATTTCGGTAACTAATCTGTCTTCATCATAGTAATAATTGATTGTTTCGCTTTGGGTGATTTTTTTAGTTCTAAGACCTTTATCATCATACTCGTAAATAAAAATGTTATTACTGCTGTCAGTAAATTGAACTAATCTTCTACCTTCGAATGAATACTTATTGCCTTTATAAGATTTTGGATTGAAGATAGTCTTTTCGTCGTATATGATTTCGTTGTCATTTACTTTAACAAGCAAATCTTTAATTTTACTAGAATATTTAAAATTAGTTGAACCATATTTTAAAATATTGCCATTATCGTCATACTCAAAAGACATGCCGTCTGCTTTAGTTAAAAAGCCACGGTAATCGTATTGATATTCGTGATTATTAAAAATATTGTCTATTATCTGAATAACATTGCCAAGAGCGTCGGTTTCGTATTTTCGTTTATGTACACCTGAATTTTTAAAGTGATGAAGTTCTTCAGAAATTTGTTTAGAGATATATTTTTGGTCGTTTTTTCTTCTTTTATAGTCAATAGTAGTAGACATAATGTTTTCGCCTGCTTTATGCAAAACAATATTTTTAAGCATACCAAGTGTATCAAATTGTTTATTTTGAGTAATTCCAATAATGTCTTTTTTTAAATTTTCAATAGTTGCTTTTTCACAAAAAGCAGGTCTGAGAGCTAACATTTCAATTTGGCCTTGCAACTGCATAGAATCAGCTAGGTAGCCCAAATTATAGGAACTATATTCACTAGATAGTTTTCTTCCAATCGACAATTTCAATGTATTTCCTGGTCCAGATTGTCCAGAAATCCAAATGTATTCACTTCCGTCAAGAATTAATCTGAAATGTGTATTTTAAGTAAAACTATATCCACTTCCTTGGTTATCTTCAGTGAAAGAAAGTGCGACGAAATGCCATTCGTTGCAAGAAAAAGTCAAATTAGTTTCTTTAGTATCTGTTCCGTATTTTATAACTAATTTGGAATCCTTGTTTTTAAATAAAGCGATTTTTTGGCTGTTCTCGTCAATCGCTTCAAATAAATACTGCATATTTTCGTTGGTATCTGAAAATGCTCTGAAGGCAATAGTACCAGTTCCATTAGTCTGAAAGTCATAAACTAACTCGTTACCGTCTGCAACAAAAGCGTATCTCTTGCTTTTGTTATTAAAGTTAAAAGTACGGTCTTTGTCGTAATTTGAAATATTTCTTAAACTGAATCGACTAGGTTTTTTGCCGGTTAGCGAAGTTACTGAGTTTTGGAGTGGAAAAATTTCAAAGTCTTTTAAGTTTTTTTGAGTAATATTAAAGTAAGTAGTTTGGCTAAAATCCACAGTTTGTGTATCTGCATCTACTAATTGATTGTCAATCAAATAATCTTTAGTAGCACGATAATATCTTCTTATATCTGGTACATCAATGTAGGTTTTTCCGGCAATATATAGACAGGTGACTTGACCATAGAAATGATAATAAGCGTTTTTACCATCATATTCATGGCCAATGTTGTAAATCAAATCAGCACCAAGGTCAAAGTTTATTCTTGTGTCTGCTTGTTGGTAAACTTGTGTATGTCCATTTAAAGAAAAAGCAAACTCAGAAACTTCAGAATAACCTTCTCCATCTGCTCTGTTAAAGAAAGAAAGCGCAACAAAGTTCCATTCGTTTTCTTTTATAGAAAAATCACTAGTTAGAATTTCGTGAACTTTCCCAGCAAAGTCAACTACCTTTAAAGTGATTTTGCCGTATTGCAAATAAAGACCTATGCTGTCGTAAGCATCAACATCTTTGCAACTAAACAAGCATTGATAGTAACAGCCGTATTCGGTTTGTTTAAACCAAAATTGGATACCACCATTTTCTAAAGGTAAATGGTTTTTCATTTCAAGTTTATAGCTGAGTAAATTTGTGTTATCTGATTTAACAAAAGGTATAATTCCTTCTAAATAAGTTTGTAATTTAATAGGTTCTCCGTCAGAATGATTAAAAGAGATTAGTTTGTCCTTTTTGTTTGTCAGATTTGAGTCTTCACTAAAAATACCAATATATGTGCGTTCATTTGCAAACGCTTCAATAATAGTTTCAGGGTAAGAACCCTTTGAACGTTCGACTGTATCATATGCAAAATTCAAATTATGCCCACTTACCACAATTGATTTTTGGTTAACATTGCCTAAATTATCGTGAGACTTATTGATTTCTACATCTTGATTTACGACTTTAAGAATTTCGCCGTTATCGTTGTAAAAAAACTCTTTAATTTTTTTATTATTTTTATCTAAAACTGCTGTAATTTGTCCATCGTCGTTGTATTGATATTTAAATTTTAGTGTCTTGACATTATCTTTTTGAAAATAAAGAGAATCTAGCAAATCATCTGAACTGTATTAAAGAATTCCCAATTACAGACACTATAAAAATAAGCAAAACATACACATTT
>CAUTMU010000013.1:0-19600 GCA_963539535.1 uncultured Acholeplasmataceae bacterium
TAAAATCATCAACAAAATGTTAGGTTAGTTATAAAGTTGTGAAAAGTTCAGGTTTGAAAGTAAGTAACTTTAGATACAAAATCACTTGTCTTGTTAAAGATGATTTTTCCACCGTATGAATTTGTTATCTTTTTTTCAACATCAACAAAATCAAATAATATACTGTCTCCATTGACACCTGTCATTTCGCTTGGATAGTTAATTTTAATAGGTTCAAAAAAGTCTGTTTTATTTCCGTGTTTGTCTTTTATTCTGAAACCAGACTTTAAAAGATATTCATCAGCAAAATGATACGCTTCTGCTTGAGTTTCTAGATTTTTAAAATCGGGTTTAGGATAAAAATCAGTAGATCCGTCTGAGTTTATAACAGAAATTTTATCTTTATCAATAGTTACCTTAGTGAAATAATTTAACTTAAAACCTTTACCAAAAAGCTCTTTTTCTGACTTATTTTGATAATTATATATTAAGCAGGTTTTAATTTGGCCTGAGCCAACTGTTTCGACTAAAAGAATGGTAATATGAAAATTTGCATCATTTTTGTTAATATTAACGCTAGTTTTAACAAGGTTGCTAAGTGAGTGTGTTAAAAATTTACAGTAATTTTTAAGTCCTTTATTTGCCATTTGTTTACTCCTTATTTAAAAGACTTTTGAGCAGTTGTTTAATTCTTTAAGTAAGTTTTCACTCAAATACGGTCCTACTTCTATTAAATCAACAAATCTGCTAAATTTGTTAAAGTAAAGTTGTTTTAAGGTTTCTTTTGTTTTTTGCTTGCTTTCTTTAGTAATATCTAAAGAAAATTCAGCAAGAATATCGATATCTGAGTCTAGCCTTTCAGAGCCTTGAGCAAAAGAACCAAAAATATACAAGTGTTTAATTCCGTATTGACAAAGCAAAGTTTTATCTTCTATTAAAGTTTGAAAGATATCTTTAAAAGTTAGTTTTTTTAAATTTTGATAATAAGATTTACCTTGTTTTTTGCTGTCAAAGATAAATTTGGTTAGGTAACAAATCAGCTCTTTTGGGTTTTGTGAAATATACATTTTGTTAAGTTCTGCTAAAACAATTTCGTTGAAAACTAACGCAGGTATATCTGATTTAATTAATGAAAAGTTCAGCAGCATTAAAGCAGACAAAAACCTGATTTCGCTGTCCATCTCAACCATTGTTTGGTAAGCCTTGTGCGAAAAAATAATTGAATTTTATAGTGAATTTTCAACACAAATCTTAAAAAATAAGTCAGTTAATCGTACTACCATGTCAACTGCAGGTTCTTTTTCTTGTAAAATATAAAAAAATTTATTTAATAAACCATGTGAAAAAATATTTTGATAATTACTAAGCAAATAAAAATAAGCGTCGTATGCACTTTTCATTTTCTCTTCTAGTTTAGTTTGAATAGAGGTTTCCATATAGATAATTTGTTTGAATAATGTATGTCTGAAATCATAGCCAAGATAACGAAAATACTTCTCAATAAATTGAGACAGTTTCTTTCTTACAATCAATTCAGTTCCAGACTCTGTATTAAAATACATTTTTTTATACCTCTTACCTTTAACTCTATTGTTAACTTTTAATGATGTATTTCCAAAAAAATTATATCAAATTGCATTTTTTATACAAAATATTTTTTGGTTAGAGAAGGGAAGATGCAAATAACTGTTAACCTACAAATTAGATATAAAAAATAAACCTAGTAAGCATTTACTAGGTTTATTTAACTAACTTATTTTTGTTAAAAATACAGCGCTAAGACACTTTTGGCTATCGCCAAAATCTACAATTACAAACTTAGGTTTAATAGTAATTACTATACCTGTTCCAAAACTAGGATGTGAAACCTTGTCGCCAATTACTAAACTACCTGATTGTGCTAAGTTTTTATTGTTTAAAATAGTGGTTTTGTTTTCTTGTGCATTTTTATATTTAATTTTTTCTTGATATCCGTAGTTTATTTTTTCATCTTTCTTAAAGTAATTGCTGATATATTCGCTCTTTCCAAAAGTCTTGGAAACATTGCCACCCATTTCTTCAAAAAACATTGAAGGAAAATAGTCATCACTAAATCTGCCAAAAACTGCGCGTTTCTTTGCACAAGACACGTAAAGATTTTCTTTTGCTCTGGTAATTGCAACATAACAAACTCTGCGCTCTTCTTCAATTTCTTGCATCGAATCTCTTTCAAGCACTCCAGAACTTGGGAAAATTTTGTCATTTAAACCGTATAAAAACACGGTATTAAACTCAAGACCTTTAACTTTATGGATGTTTGCCAAAACCACCATATCGTCAACAGACTCTCTGTTTTCTCTGACAACTTTAGCCAAAGCAATGTCTTCCATGGCTTTCTCGATTAACTCAGATTTAGTAAGTTTAGGATTTTCTTTTTCATACGATAAAAAAAAACTTTTTAGTTCATTGACGTTTTGCAGTCTATCTGCATAGTTTTCTTGTTTTTTTAAGTAATTCTTATAATCAGCACCTTCTTTTTCGTCTAAAAAAAGTTCAATAACATCTGCAATTTTAGTTTTCTCTGAAGCAATTTTTCTAAATCTGTAAAAATTTTCTGCGTATTCTTGAAAATTTTTCTTGTGTTCGTTTTTACCAAAAGCCAGAGCAAATGCAATTGCGTCTGGTGCATATCCAAGTTTTTCAGCGCTCTGACTATACATTTCTGTAAATTTATTTATGGCAACTTCGCCAAACCCACGTGATGGTTTGTTGGCGATTCTTTGGAAAAAAATTAAATTATCACGAACTCTAAAAACTAATGATAAAAATGCAATTGCATCTTTAATCTCTGTTCTTTCAAAAAAAGAAGCAGAGCCCCAAACAATATAAGGGATACCTTCTTTAATAAAAGTGCTTTCAACTAGTCTGCTTGAATAGCCTGCTCTAAATAAAACAGCAAAATCAGAGTATTTTTTGCCGTCAGTTTTGCCGTTCTTGATTATATTGACAATAGCATTGGTTTCACTAAGGTCTGAGTCGTATTGACGAAAATAAATATTGCCAGGTTTATCGGTTGCAGAAAAAAGTTTTTTCTCTGGATTATTTGACAAAATATTGTACTTAATTAACTGGTTTGCAGCATCCAAAATTGGTTGACAAGAACGATAGTTTTCCGATAAAAACAATTCTTTTGCGTTAAAATAAGTTAAAAAGTCTGAATTATTTTGATATCTTGCTCCACGAAAGCCGTATATTGACTGATCAGGGTCACCTACTACAAAAACTTGATGATTTTCTTTTCTAAGCAATTTAAGAATTTCAAATTGAATATAGTCAGTGTCTTGAAATTCATCTACTAAAACATAGTCAAATTTAGAGTTCAAAGTATTAGAGACCACTGAGTTGTCTCTAAGTAATTGATATAAATAAAGTTGCAGATCATCAAAATAAAGCAAATTATTTTGTTTAATGTACGTGAAATATTTAGTAAAAATGTTAAATAAAGCTAGATGTTCTTTATTGCCAAAATCATCTAGGTGGTTTTCGCGAAGCCAAACTTCAAAGTAAGCAACTGCGTTTTTTTGGTCTTGGTCAGATGCGAAGTTAATTAAATTAAAATATTTAAGTGAATAAATACACTCAATAATTTTGTCTTTACCAAGGTTTAAGTCAACGTTTATTTGTTTTTTAATTTGCGAAATTATCGTACCAACATCTTGTTCATCAATGATTATAAAGTCTTTTTTATAGTTGAGTTCAGGAATTTCTTCAATATACTGTTTTAAAATTCTTAGCGCAAACGAGTGAAAAGTTGAGCACCATTTTGGTTTAAGTTCAGTGCCCAAAATCTTGCCAATTCTCTCGCGCATTTCATTTGCTGCGTTGTTAGTGAAAGTCAGCGCCAGTACTCGGTTTGGCAAAACTCCTTTTTTATCTATTAAATAGGCAATTTTAGTGGTTAGTGTTTTGGTTTTGCCAGTTCCAGCGCCAGCAATAATATAGCACGGATCTTCACATAAAACAGCGGTTTTTTGTTGTTCATTTAAATCGGCTAAATAGTCTAACATTACTTTTTAAAATTAGATTTTAGTTTAACGGTTTCTACAAACTCAAGTGAGTTGTCCTTAGTTTGTTGCTTTGAAAAGAAACCTTGTCTGATAAATTGAACTACTTCGCCTACCGAAACTTTGTCTAAAAAAGGTTCTACAAAACCGTGTTTTTCAACTAAAGAACCGAAATTAAAGCGCTGAATTAAATCGCCTTCTTTGCTGTTGTCAATCAAGTCAGCAGTAAAGAAAAAAGTAGCAGGTTTAGCGGTTATTTTTTCAACAAAGTTAATCGTGCCGTTTGGTTTGCGCAAATCAAAACCACTGCCTGATTTAGTTTTGGGGTCATATGTGCAAAGCAGTTTAATAACTTCACCTGCTTTGTTTAAAACTAAATCTTTGCACTTAATAAAGTAGGCGTTCATCAGTCTAACTTCGCCGCCAACATAAAGGCGTTTCCACTGGCGGTTTGGCTTTTCTTTTAAAAAGTCAGCCTTGTCAATATAAAGATGGCGAGAAAAATAAAGGTCTCTTTCTGCTTTTCCTTCCAGTAGTGGGACTTTGATAGTCTCAACTTCGCCTTCAGGAAAGTTAGTAATTTCAACTTCAAGCGGGTCAATTATCGCGTTTAGGCGTGCACTTTTCTCCATTAAATCACTGCGTACAAAACTCTCCAGCATTTCGCGAGAGCAATCTGCGTTGGTTTTAGAAAGACCTGCTCCTAAAATAAAGGCACGAATGGCGTCAGGTGAGTATCCTTTTTTCTTCAATCCTTTGATAGTTGGCATTCTTGGATCGTCCCAACCCGCTACTAACTGATTTTCAACCAAAGCCTTTAAATATCTTTTGGAAAGTACAGTGTTTTCAATGTTTAGCCTGCCAAACTCAATTTGTCTTGGTTGATTTTTGCATTCCGTATTTTCAACCACCCAGTTGTAAAGTGGCCGGTGGTCTTCAAACTCAAGAGAACACAGAGAATGAGTAATGCCTTCTTTGGCGTCTTCTAGAGGATGTGCAAAGTCGTAAAGTGGATAAATACACCAGGCTTTGCCTTTTCTAAAGTGCTCTTGGTTAGTAATTCGGTAAATCGCTGGATCTCGCATATTCATGTTAGGCGAAGACATGTCAATTTTTGCGCGCAACACCATTTCACCAGGCGCGAACTTACCTGACTTCATTTCTAAAAATAAACTTAGGTTTTCCTCAACTGAAGTGTCTCTGTATGGTGAGTTTGTGCCAGGTTTTTGGATGTTTCCGCGTTGCAGAGAAATCTCTTCGGCAGTTTGACGGTCAACATAGGCAAGTCCTTTTTTAATTAACACTACGGCTTTTTCAAACATAAAGTCAAAGTAGTCTGAAGCAAAAAAGACAGCAGCCGGCTCATAGCCCAGCCACTTAATGTCTTCAATTGCGCTGTTTACATATTCCATATTTTCATTGCTTGGGTTAGTGTCGTCAAAACGCAGGTAGGTTTTCCCAGCAAAGGCTTTCGCAAGTTCAAAGTTAATAATGATGGCTCTGGCGTGTCCAATATGCAAGAAACCATTTGGCTCTGGCGGAAAACGGGTAATAATTTCTGTGTGTTTGCCTGATTTTATGTCGTTTTCAATAATAGTTTTAATAAAATTTGATTCCATTTTTAAGTCCTCGCTAGATAAATTATAGGTTATTAACTGAGTAACCTTTTAAACGAAGGTCATCGTTCGCCCCAAACTTAGTGACTTGAAAGTAAGCAGCTGCGCCAATCATTGCGGCGTTGTCGGTGCAGTATTTAAACTCGGGAATTAAAACTTCAACTCCTTTGATTTCCTTGGCAAGCGCTGATCTTAGGCCTTTGTTTGCCGAAACCCCACCACCAACTATTAGCTGTTTTAAATCTGGGTATTTCTTCAAGGCTGTTTTAGTTTTATAAATGATGGTGTCCAGCACTGCTTTTTGAAAAGATGCAGCAAAATCTGCTTTATTTAAATTAGCTTTGTCTTCAATTTTAGCGTAAGTGTTGATAACTGCACTTTTTAGTCCTGAAAACGAGAAGTTAAAACCTTGTTTTAAAATTGGTCTTGGGAAAGAAAAAGCCTCAGGGTTGCCGGTTTGCGCAAGGTCATCAATAGTTTTGCCACCAGGATAAGGAAAGCCAAGCACTCGGGCTACCTTGTCATAGCACTCTCCAACTGCGTCGTCCAAAGTTTGGCCAATATGTTCAAACTCAAGGTGAGAATGCAAAATTAAAAGTTCTGTGTGTCCGCCACTAACTAGTAGCACTAAACACGGAAACTTAAGTTCTTTGCCAATAGCCGCAGCGTAAGCATGTCCAACTAGGTGATTAACTCCAATTAGCGGTTTGTCTAAAGCCAGGGCAAGGCTTTGTGCGGCGTTAATTCCGACAAACAATGCACCAATTAGTCCAGGTCCTTGAGTGACTGCGATTTTATCAATTTCGCTTAGTTTTATGCCAGCGTCTTTCAGAGCTTGGTCAACAACAAAGTTAATCGCCAAAACGTGGTCGCGAGCCGCAATTTCGGGAACAACTCCACCAAACTTAGCGTGGGTCTTGATTTGACTGCGAACAGCGCATGAAAGCACCTTGGTGCCGTTTTCAACAACAGCGGCACTAGTTTCGTCGCAGCTTGATTCAATTGCTAAAATTTTCATATCATCTCTCCATACATATAAGCAAGCCCATCTTCGTTTTCGTAGTAGTTTTTAATTTCTCTAACTACCTTAAAGCCAACTTTTTCATAAACAGAGATTGCTTGCTTATTTGATTTTTTAACTTCTAGATAAAAAGTTTTAATGCCGGCTTGTTTAAGTGTGTCAATTGTGGCAAGAAGTAGAGCAGTGGCTTTGCCAGATTTGCGGTGCTCAGGAAATACGAACAAGTTTAAAATATCGGCAACATCTACTACTTTTAGCCAAACGATATAACCGAGTAATGTATCTTCACTAAAAAAACCATAAACCTCTCGGTTTGAAAGCGACTTAAGGTCTTCAGTTTGTCCAAAGTCTTCTTTTAAAGAAGTTAAAACTAAACCTAAAGTGAGCTCATCTGTTATTTTTCTGATCATAGTTAATCTCGGCTTCAGTTTTTCTTAAGTAATTCGGCTCCAAAGCAAATGCGTCTACAGAAACTAAACTATTTTCAATTAGTTTTAAGTTAAACACACCACTAAACTCAGTGATTGAACATAGTTCAATTGCTTTAAAGTCAGGTTTATTAGAAATTAGTTCGTTTAGTTCAGTTTCTTTAAGTAAAGCATCACTTTGCGCGGCCTGATTTTCTTGAAACACCCCAACATAGTAGTTTTGGTTGCGAGCAGATTTATAAATAATTGTTTTTTCTTCCTTTAAAGCAGAGGCAAACAAAGCAAGTGAAGAAATTGAGTAAGCCGGAATATTTAAGGCATATGCCAAAGTTTTTACAATAGTAACCGCAACGCGGGTTCCAGTGTAAGAACCTGGTCCAACTCCGGCAATCACAGTAGTTAAATCACTTGGCTTTACTGAGTTGCTTTTTAAAAAAGTACTAACTTGCTCTGCGGTGTTGGCAGAAAAGTCGCGAGTATTTAGACCATAAAAACATTTAGTTTCGCCGTTTGGCCAAATTAACAACAAAATCAGAGCGTGGTTAGATGTATCTACAATTAGTTTCATTTATTTTCACCTTTAGTTAGTTTAGCAAAATCCAGCATCATGCTTTCGCCAACTTCCTTAATTTGAAAAACTCGCGAGTTTTCACCGTGTTTTTCAATACTAATTTCAATTCGGTTTTTGGGAAGCAAATCAGTTGCCTGACCTGGCCACTCAATTACACAAATTCCTTGGTCTATGTAGTCTTGCAGGTCAAAATCAGCACCAACTCCGTTTAACCTATACAGATCAAGGTGGTTAAAAGGCATGCCAGACTTTGTTTCGTATGAACGCATAATAGTAAAGGAAGGGGAATTGACAACCGCGTCAATTCCAAGACCTTTGGCTAGTCCTTGTGTAAAAGTGGTTTTTCCGGCCGCTAAATCACCATACAACAAAATAACCGCAGGTGCTTTTAGGCACTTAGCGATTTTTTTACCTAAGTTTTGGGTTTCTTTAAAGTTACTGGTAGTAAACTCTGTGTTTTTTTGCATTATTTAAACCTCTACGACCGAAATTACACCCTCTACGTTGTCTTTAAGTAAAGCTAGTAGACCATCAAATAAGGTTGAATCAATTAAATTACAACCAACGCAAGCGCCGTGCATTTTAACGTAGACTATACCTTCTTCAACGGCCACTAGTTCAATATCGCCGCCATCTGCTTGAATGTAGGGTTTTACTCGGTCAATTAACGCTTTTACTTCTTCGTACATTTGTCTGGCAAACTATTTAAAAGGTCTGCATATTTTTGAGTTAAACTCGCTAAAAACTCAGATTTTTTAGTTTTGATGTACTCAGAAAGTTCAGGGGTGTCTAGGCGTTTTAAGATAAAGTAGCCAGTGTTAAAGTTGCAAGTTGAGTTTAAGTAGTCAGGAATATAGGCAAAATTGGCATTGCCTTCTTTTTTAGTAAAACCTTTTAGTCTAAGCATGTTTGCAGTTACGTCGCCTACAATAAAGTCAAATTTATCATAAATTTCTGGAAAATAACGGTTTTGAAATTCTTCTTGTGAAAAAACTGACCTGTAGTCTTTAAGCAGGGTGAAGTTACCGTAAATTGTTTCAATTAACATAGTTTTCCTCCAAAAGTACTGTGGCCAGGCAACCAATTGCCCGGCTTTGGCCAATTAGCCCATTTTTTTCAAAAGTAGTGGCTTTAACTGAAACCAAAGGACAGTCAAGTGCTTGCATTAGGTTTTTTGAAATTAAGGTTTTTTTAAAGCCTAGTTTAGGTTGTTCAAGCATCACAGTAATGTCTGTGTTTTTCACGCGGTAATTTAAGTCATTTGCTTTTTTTAAAGCAAGCGCTAAAAACTCAAAAGAAGACCTGTTTTGATTGATTTTATCGGTTTCTTTGAAGTTATCGCCCAAATCACCTGAGTTTAAAGCGCCTAGTATTGCTTCGGTTACAGAGTGCAGAACCACATCTCCGTCTGAAACTGCTAAAAAGTGTTTATCTTTTTCAATCAAAACTCCGGCAAGAGTGAGTTCTCCGCCTTTTTCAAAAGGGTGAATGTCAAAAGAACTGCCAACTAAACTAGGTTTTAAAAAGTATGATTTAGTCAGTAAAAAATCAGCAGGTGTTGTGATTTTAGGTAATCTGTTTTCAGAAAGCAACAAGGTAAAAGGTTCGCTTTGTTCTGAAAACAACTCAAACTCGTCTTGATAGTTGGTTTTTTTAGCAACGGATACACATTCTTTTAACTTTGTTTTTAAAAAAGCCTGTGGCGTAATTGTGGTGAAATAGTTGGTTCTGTCAAGGGTTTCTCCTTTGTAGTTTTTTAAAGACGAATAAATTGGGTTTGCTAAAACAGCACCTTGTTTAGTTTCTAAAACCGTTTTTATGTTTTCAAGGTCTTCACCCAAAATTACTGGTCTGGCAGCATCATGAACATAAACATAAGTTCCGGTTGCTTGGTTAAGTCCGACTTTCATTGACAAAAATCTGGTTTCTTTGCCAGTTAGCGTAAATACCGCTGGGTTTTTAAACTCGGGGTTTGCAAAAGTATCTAATACTTCGTTTTGCGCAACCAAAATACACTCAAAGCCATTTTTTAAAAAAGTGTTAACAGAATGCATAAAAACTGGTAAGTTAACAAGTTTTTTTAAGGCTTTGTTTTCACCAAAACGAGAAGATGCGCCTGCTGCTAAAATTAGTGCTGTGTTTTTAAAAGGAGTGACGATATCTTTAGCCTTTACGTCGTGTGCTTCGGCTTCAAACGAAATCAAGCGGTCGGCTACATGAATTAAGGCAGCTGAGTATTTAAGAGAAGCAAAATACCTGTCAATGTTGCCTTTGCCGTAGCCTAGTCTTTGGCTGTGTTCGTTAACTGCTAAGCATGGCACTAAAAACAAGTCAATTTTTTCTGAGTATACAGTAAAGTCAGCAGGTTCAAAAAAGTTGTAGCGTTTAATAAACAGAGTGTTGGGTTTTGGCAAAACATATCTCAGTTCATTTTCCACAAACGCCGGAAACAAGAAAACTTTTTCGCTTACTTTAGTTAAAGCAGTGATGTCTAGTTCTCCCTGAATTGGAAAGTAAAGCGCAACAGTTTTGCTGTTTTGATATAGAGGATGTGCTTTGATTTTGCTTAGCACAATTTCGTTTCTTTGTTGTTTTTCTAAGCCCGTGTAGGTTTTACGTTCAGCCAAAATATAGGCTCTGGCCTCAGCTTTACTAAACACGGTATTCATCTCCTACATACAAAAAATTACTTACGTAGTTTTCAGAAAAAGTAGTCTCAAGCGCAGTTCTAGTGGCTTTTAAAATAGTTTGCGCTGAGTTTAAGTTGTTTTCAACTAAAAACGCACCAGCTTTGGCGTTTAGCGTAAAACTTGAGCCACCAAACTCCATTTTTAAGTTCAGGTATCCGCTTTGTCTGCTAGCGCCACTTTTCAAGGCACCAAAACGAACTAAGTCGGTCACTGTGTAGGCAAAAGTAGCCCCACCAATTCGGTAAATTGCACCAGTTTCTGTCACAAACGCTTTTTTTAAGTTATAAACATAGTGAGCCAGGGCCATGTTGCCAATTTCCCTGCCATATTTTTTGTTGATATCATCAATATTGGCAACTTTGATAAAAACCAGTTCAAACTTGGTTTTATTTTTAATTAACTGCTCTAAGTCAAACTCTAAGTCTGAGTAGTTTTTAAGTTCATCAAGCAATTGGATGTTTGACTTACTGAAGTCAGCAGTTTCAATTAAATTAAAACAAGAAATCACGCAGTTTTCGTTTTCTTTAGTTGCACCTGCGTTTTCTTTAAACCAGATGTATTTGTTCCCACTTTTTAAGCGGTAGCGCTGAGTTTGATTGGAGTTTGGTTTAATTTCTGTGTATTTTTTCAGTACTTTAATGTAGTCATCTGGATGAATTAGTTTTTCGTATTCTGTAAACTTTAAGTTAGCGTAGTTTTTAGGGAGTTTAAGTAGTTCCAGCATAGAGGGCGAAAGCCAAATTTTGCCAAGTTGCTTGTCATACATAGTGTAGCCAGACTCAGAGATTTCAAAAAAGCCCATTAGTTTTCCAGACATATCTTTTAAGTCTTCTTTTAGTTTAAACACAGCGTCTTCGTGTTCTATTGCAGACATGCCTTTTAAGAGTTTACCAGTAAAAATTAACTCAGAGCCGTAGTGAAAAACATTGGCGTGCAAATAAACTCGCTCGCCTGAATGGTTTTTGAACTCTAAATTAAAACTTTTGGTCTCTTCGTTGATAAAAAGTGGCTGGAAAAAAGTAGAAAAAGCATGATTAGTGCAGTCTTTGGTGTTTAGTTTTGCCACGCGCGAAGTTTTTAGAAATAAATCCAAAAATCGGTATCTTCTGGCTTTTAAAACCGAGCGGTTAAGTTCTAAAGCAAGATTTTTAGAAATTGACTTAATGTAGCCGTTTGGAGCCAAATATAGGTAAAAGTTGTTATCGGTGTTTTCATATCCTGTAAGCACAGTGTGCTCACTGAAAATCAAAATCAAGTTAGTTAAAACAAGGGAAAATAAAAAGGCTTGCGCGGTAACTTGCGGATAAATTAGGAAGTTAAGAGAAATTGCTGGAGTTAAATAAACCAAAAGTGGGACAGTTGCTAAAATAAAAATTTCGGCAAGCAAAAATAACACAGCAGTGGTGTGTCGTTTTTTTCTAGTTGCTGCAAGTAGTGCTAACACCAAAGAAACTACTAACAGAACAGCAAATAAAGAAAGTAGTGCGATGTGTAGTTTAGACATTTAAAAAGTTTATCTGGCTAAAAAGAACAGCAACAAAAAGCAAGTGACTGCAGACAAGAAAGCCAAGCCGAACGCAAATGCTTTTGATTTAAATAGCGTGTATACCTTGGTTTGAGAAAGCAAGAAAGCCAAAGAAGAAATGGGCGAAAATAAGTAGACTGAGATTTTTTTAAATATTTTAATGATTTTTTTCATGTTTTTGCCTTTTTTAAACGTACAGATTTAAGTAACTTCTCAGTTGCTCAACATCTTTCATTTTAATCAAAACCCCGTTGTAGGCAATCGAAATATTGCCGGTTTCTTCAGAAACAACTAAGGTCAAAGCATCAGTTTCTTCAGAAATACCAAGAGCAGCACGGTGGCGAGAACCGGTGGTTTTATCTGCAAGTTCAGTTTTTGAAATCGTAAAATAAGCACCTGCGCAAATTAGGGTGTCGTTTTTAATAATGACCGCTCCGTCGTGAAGAGGAGTGTTGGGTGTAAAAATATTTAAAAGCAGTTCCTTGTTGACAGTTGAGTTTAAAGGAATGGCTTTCTCGGCGTAGTGGCTAAGTGAGTTGTATTTCTCAAAGCAAATAATTGCCCCAATTTTGCGGTAAGAAAGCACAACTGCCGCGGAAATCACTTCCTCTTTTGTTTCAATTGAACCGTGTGTAGTTGCACGCTCTTCTTTTGCTTTAAAGACTTTAGTAATTGCTTTTTGCACATCTGCGAGTGAATAAATTAAGTAGCCTATAAAAAAAGTAAAACTAAAAGACAAGGTCAAGGATAGGGCTTTTTTTGAAAACACAGCACTACGGCTAAACCAAAAAAAGTAAAGCGGGATTAAAAAAAGCAAAGCCACTAAAAAATAAACGAAGCCAAAAAAGTTGCGTTTTGAAACAGACGCAATTCTGATTGTAAAGTAAACCAGTAAGAAAAATAGAATTGAAATAAAGACTATATCTGTGGTACTAAATTTTAAAAGTGTGTTCATATTTTTTGACCTCTTTATATAATATTATATAAAAATACGGGTATTTTCGCAAAGGAAATACCCGTTTTAAGGCTAATTCTGTTTAGTTTTGGTCAGTCTAAAATTGCCGAAATAAGTGTTTTAAGTCCTTGATACTCAGAGTTTAAAACTGAGTTAAAATCAACTTCAGGTTGATTTAAAAGTTGAAGTTCTAATACGTTTCTAGACTTTTTGTTTAAGTTAGGATTTTGTTTGTTGCCTTGAAAAAAACAGTTTGCGCGACTATCTAAAACCAAGTCTGGTTTAAGTCCATGTAGTTTTAGTTGCATGGCCATTTGACTAACACCAACTATGCCAAAGTTCAAAAATTCACCTTGTCCAAGTTCATCGATGTCAGTCATCCTAAGTAAAGATATGTATTTTAAAAAAATCTTAAAATTACCAATTGCCCCTAAATTATTTAAATAAAAGTAAACTGGATCAAAGTATAGTTTGAATTTGAGTTTTTTATCAATTAAAGTTTTTAAAGCAAGGTGGTCTTGACATTCTTTTAATTGGAAAATAATTTTAAAACCACGTAAAAGCCACTTTAGTTTAAGTAGTTCTTTTTTTAATTCTAGTTTAGTGTTTTTTAAAAAAATTGGGCGAATTAAAATGGTTTTGACATTTAACTCTTTTAGTCTTTTTAAAAAAAGTAGACAAGACTGCTCTGTAAGTTCTGAGTAAGTGTCGTAAACTGGTAAATACACAGAATTGATTTTAAGTTTAAGTTCTTTTAGTTTACTGAATTTTTCTTCATTTAAGTTAGTCAACAAATCAAAAAAAGAAAGCAGACCTACTTGATTTAAAGTAATTTCTTGCTCTGATTTAAATTCACTTAGTCTAGAGACTACTGTGGTAAGTGTATCTGTTTCAAAATAAGATAAATTTACAATTGTTTTCATTTGGCAATCTCATGCATCGCAATAGACCCAGCAACCGCGACATTTAAACTCTCGACATTTTGTGTAGTTATTTTAAAGTTAGAGTTTAGAAGAGGTTTTAACCCAACTGGTATCCCTGCTCCTTCATTTCCTAAAACCAAAACTAGTTTGGAGTTATTTTTTTTAAAGTTATGCGGTGCTGTGTGTTCAGTTCCAATAATTTCGTATCCTTGATTTTTAAGTTCAGTGAGTTCCTTTACAAGGTCTGCGCGAATTGTTGAACATCTAAAAATACTGCCCTTGGAAACTCTGACAGCGGTTTCATTAAAAGCATCGGCTGTTTTTTCTGAAAGCAAAACAGTCTTAAAGCCAAAAGCCACCGCTGAGCGAATTAAGGCTCCCACGTTTCTGGGGTCTTGAATGTCAGCCAAACAAAGAATTTTATCTGCGTAAACCTTGGTTTCAGGAATCTTGCAAACCACCACCGGACTAAGTTCAGTTTTAGTTTCTTTAAATAAAGCAAACACAGGTTTGCTGACCAAAATTGTTGGAGAATCTGCAAGTTCACAAGATATCACTTCTTTGACTAAATTAGCCTCATAAGCCTCTTTTACAAAGTCAGGTCCGTAGGCTAAAAATAGTTTATTTTCGTCTCTAGCTTTCTTTTTTAAAAGTGACAAATATAGTTTAATTTCTTTATTTTCTTTAGAAGTAATTTCGCGCATTTACTTGTTTTCCTTTAAAATTTCTGGATACACTGAACTAAAGTCAAGACCAAACTCAGATGGCAAATAAGTATCTTCAGACTTTACGGTAAGTGATAAAACAGATGAATTTAGGCAGTTTTCAATTAACTGCGGTTTGTTAATTTTATCTTCATATTCTTTAGTTAAACTTAATTTTGGGGAAGTTGTTGGGTTTTTAGGAAGATAAACGGTGCAACAGTCTTCAAATGGTTTAATTGAAATTAAAAAAGCACCAATTTGTTTAGAAATAGCAATTATTTCGTTTTTATCCAATCCAGCAAGTGGTCTAAAAACCGGCAGAGACACACCTTCGTTAATAATGTAGATTGATTGCAAGGTTTGCGAAGCAACCTGGCCTACCGATTCCCCAGTGAAGACACCAAGTGCGCCGACTTTTTGAGCAACCGCTTCTGTGATTTTATACATAAATCTGCGCATCACAGTAATAATGTATGCGTCTGGTACTTTTTTTAAAATTTCTTCATGAATTTCTTTAAAAGCAACAACATGTATTTTAATTGAGTTTCCAGGCATGTATTTAGCCAAAACACGGGCTAATTGAAAGACTTTATCTAAAGACTCAACTGGAGTCAACGGAGTTGACTCAAAGTGAATCAGTTCAACTAAACAACCCTTTTTAATTGCTGAAAACGCAGCAACCGGCGAATCTATTCCACCGCTTAAAAGTGTTAAAACTTTGCCAGAAATTCCAACAGGCAAGCCACCAATTAGCGGATATTTTTTAAAGTAAATATATGTTTTATTTGGTTTAATTACGGTGTGCAAGGTGTTTAAGGGATTGTGCACATCTACTTTTAAGTGTTTAGTTTGATGCTTTAAAATATAACCAGCAAGTTCTTTACAAAAAGTTTGTGAATCAGGTGAAAATTGCTTATCTACGCGCTTTACTACTACTTTAAATGTTGAGTTTTCTGTGGTTTCTTGCTCAACTACAGCCAAGGCTTTTGCTTTAATTTCGCTTGCTGTGCTTTCTGCAAGGTGAATAAAACTAAAGGAAGAAAAACCAGTTAGCAAGTAAAGTGAGTCTACTACTTTTTGTCTGTTTTCCTCAAAAAACTCAAGTAAAACATGGTCATATAAAAACTCAACTTTAACACAGTGTAAAGCTGTTTTTTCTTTAACCAAAAGGTTAGCTGCTTTTTTAAATGCTTTGATGTTTTTGCCTTTCAACATCAAGTCGCCGTATCTAAGTAATATATATTGGTTTTCCATAAATAATACACCTTTTTTGCAGTATTTTAATATAAAATCGTCTCTTTTTGTCTATACTATTATATAATATTAGCGACGCAATTTAATGTTGTGGAGGAAATATGCCAAAAAAAATTATATATATTTTTACCCTAATTTTAACTGCTTTGGCGCTAGCATCATGTTCAACTTCAGACAAAGCAGCACTATTTGAATATAGGCTAAAATTAGCAAAAGGTGAAACTCAAAAAACCTTGAAATCATCTTTTAACCTAGATTCACTTATCAAAGGCAAAACTGTTAAATGGGAACTAGATACACCAAATAAAAATGTAATTAGACTAGAGAAAACTACTGTGGTGGTTGAACCTGGTGACAGAGAAGTTACTGCTATTTTAAAAGCAACTTACGAAGATTTTTATCGTGAATTTGAGTTAGTTGTACCAAAAAGTTCAGCACCTACTCCGCAACCTGGTCCACAACCTAAACCAGATCCCGATCCAGATCCACAGCCAAATCCACCAACTCCAAAACCAGAACCAGATCCGGATCCTACTGTGGAAGTTGAAGGCGATCCTGAACCAGAAGCACCACTTACTCCACTGGTTGATTTAAAAGATAAATTAAGTCTACCTGCAAATGACCCTAAGTTTAAACCACACAGCACTAAATCTGACTTAAGGGGACATAAAACTAGAATTAAAGGTAAATACATCACAAGTTCAAACGCACCTTTAATGGCCATTACTATGCTTGAAGAAGAAGTGCCTTATATTTCTGTTAAAAACTTCTTTAAAGGACTGGATGGTATCGTTGACTTTAACCAGCATAAATATGAATATGTCTACCACGGACACAAATATGAATTGGTTAAAAAAATGGAAGTTGAAGAAACTAAAACTAAAACTATTGTTAAACTAGTTATTGAAACTAACAAAATTAAACTAGAGTCTCCAGATTTAGCAAAAGAAGAATACACCTTTATCTATGAACACACAGCACAACGTTTCGTAATTGGTGATGCTAAATTTTTGGAAGAAGTGTTTGCCTATAACGAAGCGTGGAACGAACCTGAACCTGCTTACGCAAACTACAGACTAACTAAACTAAGTTTAACTAATGCAAGACCTTTAACTTACGAACTTAACCGCTATAAACTAGGTTCTTATCAAACTAAAGACGACGAAGTTTTACTGCCACTGGCTATTCTTTCTTTAGTTTTAAACTCAGAGACAAATGAACGCGCAACTTACTACACTGGTTCACTAATTTATACCAATAATCTAGTAGGTAAAGGCAACGGTGCAATCGCACAGGCTGAAAAAGACGAAAACGTCTACGTGAACTCATTTAAAACCGAAATGCCAAAATCGGTTTCTAGCTTTACTTGGAAAACCATGGCTTTCTTTTTTAACACAATTTACGGAAACATTCCTTTACGTAAAACAGCAAATGATGCACTTGAAAAGTTTGCCGACAAAATTTTGAGCACCAAATCAGACGATGTCTATTTCGGAATGAGAGAAGTGATAAAAGCCTTGGATGACTTGCACACCGATGAAGATAAAAACGTTTCTCTTTACGCAGATAACGAAGAACCTGAAAAAAGTAAATTTTTTATCGGTTTTTGGAATTTGTTAGAGGCAAAACAAAACCTTTCTGACAAAAGACTATACTCAGTTTCTCAAGACGGGAAAACTGCTATTATTAACTTAAAAGGTTTTGAAATTGACGATGAAGATGGAAACGGAGACCCAATTTTAGGTACAGTTAAACAGTATATTAAGGCAGTTAAAGAAATTAAAAGCAAATATCCAGGTGTTGAAAATATTGTTATCAACATGGCTGCCAACGGTGGTGGTGTGGTAGCTGCTGCTGTAGACTTGGCTGCGTTAATTGCGGGACCTGGCAAATCTATTACCTACTCTGAATACCACCCAATTACTGGTCAACGCAGAACTACTACCGTTCAAACTAAATACACAAATACAGAAGTTCCTCGCTTTAAAAACTATTTTGTGCAAACTTCTGGTTCTACTTTCTCATCAGGTTCAATGTTTACAGGTATGTTTAGAGACAATAACTTAGGTAAAGTAATTGGCTTTAAAACCCAAGGTGGGGCGTCAGCTACTACTCCTGTACACTTCCCACTGGGTATGATTGCCTACTACTCTTCAAATAATGTATACGTTACTGAAAAGAAAGACATAAGAGCTGCACACAGCGAGGCGGAACTTGGAATTGAACCAGACTATAAATATGCAACCAAGGACAACAAATCAGGTGCAAAAAAACTATTTGATGCAACTTGGGTGGCAAGTCAGCTTAAATCAGCAGGTTATATTTCTTAAAAAGTGAACACACCTTTTATTGACTACCACGCACATCTTGCTTCTATTGAAAAAGACCAAGAGAAGGTGTGTGCAGAAAACGAAAAAAAATGCAAAGAAAACAACAGTAAGTACATAATTTGTGGAACTGGTGCAAGCGACAACGCTCGCACTGTTGAACTAGCACGCAAATACAAAACTTATGCAACTATCGGAATTGACCCTCAAAACTGCCAAGACAGTTTTGAGGAGTTAATTGAACTTTGGCGAAAGAACAAAGATATAGTTGTAGGATTTGGAGAAATAGGAATAGACCTTTATTGGCGCCAAGATAATTTTGATTTACAAAAAGAGATTTTTTTAAAACAAATTGAGTTCGCTTCTAAAAACAAAATACCTGTAGTTATTCACGGCAGAAGTGCTTACAGGGAAGTTTTAGACTTAATTTATTCATATCGTGGTAAGTTAAAAGGTTCTATTCATTGTTTTGACGGTGATTTAGATATTGCTTTGAAGTTTGTAAATGAAATGCAGTTTATGATAGGAATTACTGGAATAGTTACTTTTAAAAATGCAGATGCTTTAAGAGCGGTGGTAAAAGAAGTTCCGCTTGAAAACTTACTAATAGAAACAGATAGTCCTTTTTTAGCACCAGGTAAATATAGAGGAAAAACTTGTTTGCCTTATATGATTGAAGAGACCTACAAGACTATCGCTGAAATTAAGAAAGTTAGTTTGAGTCAATTAAAAAAATGTGTTAAGAATAACTTAGTAAACATGATAGGTTTGGATTTAAAATGAATTTTGATATTTTATTTTCAAGATACTGTTCTTTGCTTGAAAACAAACAACATAAAATGTCACTTAAAACTAAATTTGTTTTAGTTGCCTTTATTTTATTTATGTTAGTAATCGCTACATTGTTTTTGCTTTACATCTTTAAAACTAATTCGGTGTATTTGGTTGGTTTTTCTGTCTTACTGGCGATATTTTTAGGTTTTTTACTTTTTTCTTCTTTTAAAAATAAACCGAACTATGTTAATCTTGAAATTGAACAAGAAAACACAGATAAATACATAAAAGAAGTGATTGAAGTTCTTGAAGAATGTGGCATTGATATTCAAAAAACTGATGTTATCAATTTACTAATAGAAGAAGCAAAAGAAAAGAAAAAAAGCAATTTTTCTATTAGTTTCAACAAAGCAATAACAATACTTGGTTCTCTTTATTATTTGATTGTTACTCTAGTTTGTAAAGCACTATACGATAAGTATGGTTTTTGGAAGTTAATTATCTTCTTAGTTTTTGCTGTATTTTTCTTTTTTATAATTAGTGTGTTTTTCCAGTTTGTAAAATCATTTACAAAACTACATTTTGAGTTTAAGTATATGAAACACAATAAGTTCATATATGACTTAAGACAAATTAAAATTTTCTACAGCGGTAATTAAGTTTTATGCACTTAAAAACATAATAATGTTTTATTCAGTGTTTAGGTTAGTTGCTAACAGTTAATTTTAAGATTTAAGTAAAGAATTCCCAATTGCGGACACTATATGCCTAAAGTTTGGGCTAATTCTTC
>CAUTMU010000014.1:0-17857 GCA_963539535.1 uncultured Acholeplasmataceae bacterium
AGGTGTAACTCTAATAGTTTTAGTTGAATGAATTTTAATCATTTTTATCTCCTTCAATTGTAGAAAACACAGCCAATGCTGTCATTGCTTCTACAATAACTGGTGCTCTTAAACCAAAGCAAATGTCGTGTCTACCCTGGATTTCTATTAACTCTATTTTACCAGTTTTTAAGTTAAGAGTTTCTTGTGGTTTGGAAATTGAACCAGTTGGTCTAAAAGTAGTTTCAATTAAAATAGGATTACCATTTGAAATCCCGCCAACTATTCCACCTGCATTGTTAGTCTGAGTTCTGCCAGACAAATCAGCTAAAACGTCATTATACTCAGAGCCTTTATTGCAAACTGTCTCCGAACCAAGGCCAAAACCAAGTGCCTTTACTCCTGGAATTAAATATACATATCTAGCAATATTGGAGTTTAGTTTATTAAAAAAAACCGAGCCTACACCGGGTTTTAATCCAGTTAAAATAGTGGTTATTTTAACGCCAACGCTGTCTTGTTCTGCTTTGATTTGATTTAAATACTCAACAAATTTCAAAGGGTTTTTTTCAGTGCCAATTTGTTTAATTTGGCTGCTGAACTCAATGTCTAAATATTGGCGAATTATTTCGCCAATAAAGACAAACAAAATAGTGGTTCTGCCAGAGAAAAGTCCACCACCTGGAAAAGTTTTTCCATACTTTTGAATTGAAACAAAATCAGCCTGACCTGGTCTTGGAGTTAAACTAAACTGCGTGTAGTCTTTAGATATAGTGTTTGTGTTTTGAAAATAAACGTCAATAACATCACCATTAGTTTTATTTTCCTTAAACCCTGAGACGATAATGTACCTATCCGACTCTTTTCTAGGAGTTGTAAAAATAGAAGTAGACTTGCGTCTTTCTAAGGCTTTCTCTACTTGTTTAAAATCAACATAAAAATCTTTTGGAAACCCAAATAGCCGAATTCCGATTTTTTTACTATGAGTGTCTCCGTAGATTTCTATTTTGATTTTTTTAGATATCTCTAAGCTCTGCATTTTCAATATACCAAAATAAGGCGCTAAGTAGTTCGCCAGTATCAGTTTCTTTAGTCAAGGCAGCGTAAAGCGAGACAAATGCTTGGTAAATAAGCATAGTTTCTCCGTACTGGACTTGAGGATACTTAAGTCTAAACTCAAGGTCATCTAGTTTATAGTTAACCGAGGCAATAAACCCTGCAGTTTTAAAAATCTTAGGGTCAAACGAACCTTGGTCAATTAGTTGTTTAAATGAACAAGTTGTGGCGTTAAAAATAGCGGTTTCACTATTTACTTTAGCCAGTTTTAAAAAATCAGTGTAGCTGATTTCGCCTTCTTTTTGTGGTGAAAGTGAGACAAAGAAAATTTGCGGCATTGCTAAATTAGAGTTTTCTGCGTAATACTCAAGCGCTGCCTTAATAGTTCTAGCAACTGCACCAGTTCCCAAAATATAGACTTCTTTTTTTAAATTAGGGATAGATTGAATGAATGAAAACACGCCAAAAAAATCAGAGTTTAATAAATAAAGTTCTTCGTTTTTTTCAAAAACCATATTAGCGGCTTTGGTCTTTTTAACAATATCGCTTTTTTTGTCAGTGATTTTAAGGACCGAGTTTTTAAAAGGTGTAGTGATGTTTAGAAATAATTTGTTTTCATCTAAAACTAAGTTTTCAACAAGCTCAGGCAAATCTTTTTCATTTTCACATTCAAATAACTCATATGGATATTTTTTGACTTTCACAGCCTTAGCGATTTCTTCGTGAATTTCTGGAGACAAGGAATCTGCAATTCCTTGGCCAACCAAACCAGCGCCAAACACAGAAAGTTGGTTGCTAGATTCAGTAAATGAAACTATGTGGTTAAAGAAGTTTCTCGCGAGTATTGATTTTTTTTGATTGATAACAAAACGACGACGATCATATGAAACTAAATCAAGTAAGTTTTCTTTTTTAAACTTAGCAACTTTGTCAGTAATTCTTTTGCGTTCTAAAAGTGCGGCTTCAATTTTTGCGTCAATTTCATCAATTTGACTGCGCAGTTTTTCAAGTTCTAAAAAGTCTTGCGAATCGGTTTTAAAGTAAGAAATAAACTCAGGATATGATTTATAGACCGAAATGTATTTTGGTAAAGTAAACTGAGGTACTTTAGCCCAGTATCTAAAAATCAGTTCCAGCATTTGAGCACGGTGGTCAAAAAAATCAGAGCAGTGAACATGGAAAAAATCACACTCCTTCAAAACTGTGAACTCAAGCGTTCCATCTTTATAAAGGTGGTTAATTTTAAGTTGTTTCAAAATAGAAATTAACAGAGCAAGTCTATCACTTTCTTTAAACGCTAAAGTTTCAATATTAACAAAGCGATATCTGGCGGGGTTAGTTAAACAAAGGGCAAATATAGAAAACACATTGTCAATTGAATTTTTAAAGTTGATTTCTGCAAAGTCAATTTTGCGCGGAATTTTAGGAAGTGAAATAAAGTTGGCGTCAACAATAGGTGTGTAGCCAACAGTGTTTAGTTGTTCAAAAACTTCAAAACTGTATTTATCTTTAGCGCTAAGACCGCTAAAACTAACTTTGTTTTTAAGTCCTTTAGTTAAAGTAATGGCAGTTAACAGGTGTGTATAATCTCGGCGGATTTTAATTTCTCTAGGAATTTTAAAGTCTTTTGTACGTTCAAAATAGTAGTGTCCTGCTTCGTCTTTTTTTAATCCAAAGCCGAACTCTTTTAACACATCTAGCGTTAACGTTACAAAATTAGGGTTAGACAAGTCAAAATCAGTTTTGATTTTGTTGCCGTTGCCAATCAAAGCGCAGGCTAAAAGCACTCCAGATAAATATTGGCTTGAAATTTTTGAGTTTACTTCAATTACTTGATTTTCAACTACACCTTTAGCCCAACATTTTAAAGTTTTTGCATTCAGTTTAAAGTCAATTTGTGGAAAAATTTCTTTAAACTCAGTAAGTGGACGTGTAAAAAGACTGTCTAGTCCGGTTAGTTTAACTTCGCCAAACTTAAAAAGAAGAAGTGGAAAAAGTAGTCTAAACAAAGTAGCAGATTCATTGCAGTCAATATAGTCTTCTATGTAGTTAAGTTGGGAAGCATTTTTAATTTCTATTTTATCTCCGTTGACATTAAGATTTACACCAAGTTCATGTAAGGCTTTGATAGCAACAAGTTCATCTATCGACAAAGAAGCGCCACAAAGTGTGGCTGGTTTTCCTAAAAAAGCAAAGACTAAAAGTTTTCTAATTGTGTCTGATTTAAAAGAAGGTGCGCTAAACACACCCTCTTTTAAATCAGAATAAAATTTAAGATTATCCTGCATTAGTTTAAATAAGCCTGAATGTCTGAAATTGAGACATTAACCAGTTCGCCTTTGCCAATTTTTTTAACTTTAGTTAAAGTAATTTCACTATTTTTAGTTTGTTTTTTGTCGTTAAATAAGTATTTAACTAAAATACTTCTTCTAATCTCTTCAAGTTTTTCTCGTTTATAAAGTGGGAAGGATTTAATAGCCTTTAAAACTTTGTCAAAAACTGGTTTTTTAATTAAACCTTTTTCGTAAATTAACTCAGTTTCAAGTAGCATTCCGTAAAGCACAGCCTCGCCGTGTGCGATATCTAGATTTAAACTAGACTCGATGGTGTGGCCAAGAGTATGTCCGAAGTTCAACATTTTGCGGCGATTTAAAGAATATGCGTCTTTCTCAACAATTGCTTTTTTGGCTAAAATTGAGCGTTTAATTATCTCTTCATTTAAAGTAAAGTTGTTTTTCATTAGTTTTTTGAGTAGAGTTTTATCGGCTATTAAGGCTATTTTAAGAACTTCTGCAACTCCTTGTTTATATTCAAGTGCAGGCAAACTTTCAAGGTAAGTCGGATCAATTATAGTTTCATACGCAGGATAAACAGTACCAAGGTAGTTTTTAATGTTTAGGTAATTTATACCAGTTTTTCCACCAATTGCAGCATCTACCATCGCAATTACTGAAGTTGGAACTAAAACATGAGCAACACCTCTGTATAGAGTTGATGCAATAAAAGAAGTTAAGTCACAAACAACGCCACCACCAAATCCAATTAAAACATCGTTAGCTGTGAAGTTGTTTTGATCCAAATGCATCAAGACCGCAGAGACCGATTGTATATTTTTGTAAGCCTCACCTGGTTTTAAAACAATCCAATGAACTTTCACAGAGATTTTTTTAGCAAATTCAGTGCGTGCGCTTGAATCAAAAACATTTTGGTCAGTCACTACAAAAACTCGTTTGTTAAAGGCTAAGTTATTGCAAATTTGAATATAGTCAACAACTCTGCCGATTGTTACATTTCTTTTAAATATAGTAGTTTTATATGCCATTTTAAACACCTCTTTATTTATTTTTGATTTTGCTAAACTTAGCAATTTCGGTTAATTTTAATGCTTGAAAACCGTCAGATAAAGCCTTTTCAGGCTTTTTTGCACATTCTACTAAAGCGCCTGAAAACTCAAGTTTTTCAATATATGGGAGAAACTTTTCAACATATTCAGTAGAGCCGATACTGTGGCTAGGGTCAATAATCACTGGAATTTTTACTAAATCTTTTAAGATAAAAGCACCAGTTAAATCTAGCGTGTTTCTGGTTAAAGTTTCGTACGTGCGAATGCCTCTTTCACAAAGTATAATTTGGTCATTTCCGTGTTTCAAAATATACTCACTGGCTTGTAGAAACTCAAGTATAGTAGAGGAGTCTCCACGCTTTAAAATAACGGGTTTATTGGTTTTGCCGAGTGCTTTTAGAAGTTCAAAGTTTCGCATATTTCGCATGCCAACTTGAATGATATCGCAGTACTCAACAAACTCATCTAAATGCGCTAGTGAAGGGATTTCCGAAACAGTAATTAGTCCGTATTTTTTACCGATTTTATGAAGTATTTCAAGTCCTTTTTTACCAAGTCCTTGAAAAGAATTTGGCTCAGTTCTAAGTTTATAAGCACCTGCTCTCAGGAACTTAAAACCGTTTTCTTTAATGGCTTTAGCGATCTCTTCAAGTTGAGTCTCTGACTCAATTGAACATGGTCCAAAAATGTATTCAAACTCAGTAAATATGTGCTTGTCATTTACTACAATTTGGGGGTTAATTTGCGCAACTTTTAGGCTTTTAATTGCCGAAATAGTGTTCAAATATGTGTCTTTAAAAGTCATTTAACCTCCCTTAATTTGTGTCTTAAAATCACTTTCATTATAGTTTATTTATGGTATTTTTTGTTGTTTTTTAAACTATACGCGCGGTATAGTTGCTCAAAAAACATTAGTCTAAAAAGCTCGTGCGGAAAAGTCATTTTAGAAAACGAAAGCAATTTATTGGCTCTTTGTTTAACTAAATCCGAAACTCCAAAACTTCCACCGATTACAAACACTATGTCTTTTGCTTCATTTTCTAGTTTTTCTAAATATTTAGAATATTCAAGTGAATCCATTAAATCACCTCGCACATCTAAAAGCACAACAAAGTCACTTGGTTTAATTTGCTTTAAAATGTCTTGAGACTCTTTTTCTTTGTCTTTGACTTTGATTTCAATAACTTGGATTTTAGAAAGTTGCTTTGAGTAAAACTCAATTCCTGCTTTGATGTGGTTTTCTCTGATTTTATCAACTGCGATTAAAGTCATTTAAAACACCACCTTTGTAATTTTTTTTGAATCTGCTAACTTAAAGTCTAAATTAGTAGGATCAGAAATACACTCAACCAAAGCAGACTCAATGGCCTGGCGTGAATTGCATTCTTGGCTGATGTGTCCAATAAACCAGAAACACTTTTCTTCGCGAGGTCTTAGAATTTCTACCAAGCAAGCAGCCTGCTGATTTGAAAGATGTCCGTAATCTGATGAAATTCTTTGTTTTAAAGAAAGTGGGCGTTTTGAGTTTTTAAGTAAATTAAAGTCATAGTTGCCTTCTACAAAAAAGAATTGACTACCTTTGATTTTGGCAGTTGTTGAACTTGGCAGACTACCTGTGTCTGTGATGTGGACATATTTTGAGTTTTCACTCCAAAAAAAGACACCACAAGGCTCGGCTGCGTCGTGGATTGTAGGAACTAGAGAAAAGTTTAATTTACCTAGTTTAAAATTAGCTAAATATTCATATACGATAAACAGATTTTCGTTAGTTTTATACTTTTCAATCAATGCTTTTTTAGTGCCTGGTGTGGTAATTATTTGGATGTGTGGATATTTAGAAATAAGAGCATGTAGACCACTTGCGTGGTCTGAGTGTTCGTGCGAAATAAATACAAATTTAACCAGATTTACATCAATTTCTAACTCTTTTAGACATTTTTCAAAATATTTAACCGAAATTCCGAAGTCTATCATAAAAATAAAGTCAGAAAAACGGTACAAAACACAGTTGCCAGCGGAACTACTTTTTAAGGAAAATACATTTAAATTAAGCATCTTTTATTTTGAATAAAACCTCTTATATGTTATATTATACGTGTTATGTTTTAAATTAAAACTAAAGGAGATTTTATGACTATAAACCCATTTAAAAAACTTTTTGCCTTTGTTTTAGTGCTAGTATCTGCATTTACTTTAGCATCATGCCGTTCGCTAAATTTAAATGTACTTAACCCCGATACTGTTTACGCCAAAACAGGTAAATATAACGTAACAAACCGTGAACTTTACAATAGACTAAGATATACCGCAGGTTCTTTTTTATATGAACTTGCCAACCGCCAAATCTACAAAGAATACTTAAAGAAAGTTAACTTCGCAGACACTAAAATTTATGAATACGCAAAAGAGACTATCTTAAAAGAAATTCTTGGAGTTGGCGAACTTAAGGATTTAAAAAAATACTTAAGAACCAGCAAAATCAAAGATGAACAAATTCTTGAAAAAACTACTAAGTTTTTAGACAAGTTAGTCCTTGAAGGCAAAGTTCCAAACACTAACGTAACTGACCTTGCACAAGAACTTACTCAAACTATTCGCGAAGACAAACGTCTGCCTGACTACCTACTTCAAGCGAGAGACTTAAAAGTTGCTGAATACTTATTTGCCAAAGACCAAATTAAAAAAGATCTTGCAAACAAAAGAAGCGACTACTATGTAACTGACAAAAAAATCAAAAATTACTACAAATCAACTTACCGTTATCAAGACTACACAGTTTCTTTCTTAAAGGTTGATTTGCTAAACACTAAAGAATTTGAAACTATCATGCGTTTATTTAAAATCAAACGTGCTGCAAACAACGTTTGGTATGAAATTCCTGATGTTAACAAAATCTTGCAAGAGAAAAAACTAGACGAAGACACTAACAAGTATGTTAAAAAAATCTTAACTGACAACCCAAAAATTTTTGGCACAGTTAAAAATGACGGCACATCTCAATTAAATAAATATCAATTAAACGAATTCTACACACTTTACGAAATTAAAGAAAGTCGTAAAGCAGAAGACGGAAAAGCCGATGTTGCTCTTGACAGCCGCTACCAAAAAAATGCAGATGACAAGAAAAACTACGACGACAAGAAAGAAATCTTAAAACGTTTTATTGAAATTTATAATTTATTTCAACCAAACGACAAAAAAATTGAAATTAGTCCTGAAGGCAAAATCATTAACAAAGTAACTAAAGAAGTTCTTGAGTCTACTAAAGAAATGAAATACAAAGACTTTGAAGACACAGGACTTAGAGACTACATCTACTCACTTGACTTAAAAGACAACGGAGCTCGCCGTTACTCTCAAGACATTCAAAGAAAAAACAACAAAAACTTCCTTGCCTACCTACTTTCTTCAAATAAAGACCAAGTAGACAACGAAAAAATCTACAACAAAAAAGACGATAAATTCCAAAAAACTGACGAGGCTAAAGCAGTTCAAGAAAAAATTCGCAAAATCTTAGAAGAAAAAGCACTAGATGATGCCTACATCAAACAAGCAAATGAAAAAATGCTTGCCAAAGTTAAAGTACACGTTAACGACAATGTAATGTACGCACAAACCCGCACACTGTTTAAAAACGTTGCTCACAAATCTTCTAGAACCGACATTCTTTCATTTAAAAAATCATCAGTTTACCTAAATGATTTAAAAACAGAATTAAGCCCAATTTCTCTAAAAGATTTCTTTGAACATGTTAAGAGAATCATTGGCCCTGGTGCTGCTCGCGATATACTTGGCGAAAAATTCATTTTAGACAACTACCAATCTAAAATTACTGACAAAATGAAAAAAGACATCAAAAAAGCCATCAAATCAGAAATAAACTCATTTTCTCAAAACCAATTTGCAAGCAACAAACTACCTTCTTCAATTGGAGTGTATGAGTTTTATATCAAATACTACAATGTAGAGAAATACTCAGAAATCTACAACAAAAAAATCCTGCAAAAAGCAATTGAACTATACAGACTTGACCCAGATGTGCTTAACTACGAAACTCTAACTAAACGTGCAAATCGTTTATTTAAAGAATACGCGAACGTAGACCTTGCTCATTTACTTGCTTACTTTGACACAAACCTTGACGGCAAACACAACGAAAAAATAACTGCAGATTCCTTGACTGATGAACAAATCAAAACACTTTCTAAACTACTTAAATACGCAATTAAGCAAGCCTATGAAAACCGCGTTGACAAGATGTATGACACTTTGGACGAAATCGCAAAGAAATTCAACTCAATTCCACGTCTAACTCCGTACGACGCTTACGAAAAAAACACACAAACTCTTGACAACAAAACAAAAGAAAAGCTAAACTTTGGCGATGACTTAAAACTTGAAGACTTAGTTAAACTAAGAAATGCTGGCGTGACTTTAAAAGCAGAGAAATTAAACAAAGTTAAAAACTCTAAAAACGACTTTGGCCAAAGCTCTAAGTTTGACGAAAGATTTATGCGTCATGCTCTAGACTTTTATCGTCAATTGCTTGGAACTAAGAAACCTTATGAGGCTTCACTTGAAAATCCAGTAATTGAATACGCATCTGAGGCTCAAAACTCAGCAGACTTCACAAAAGAACAACTTAAAAAACTTGAATCTAGTTTTGGTTTTCACGTACTTGCTGGTCTTTCTTTAGAAAAAGCACCTACTACTGAAGGTCCAAAAGACACAATTAAACGTTTTAAAGAAAAAGGTTTAAATCTAGACAACTCTAAAAAAGACGAGCTTACTGTTGGTCAAGTCAAAACTTACTTCTTAAGTGATTTTAACGATTACCGCCCAGATCTGCCAACTAACTTAGTAAACGTGCTTAACAACGTGCTAAAAACTTTTAAAGAAAAAGTAAACAACGCCAACACTAAGAAATATGTACTTGAACAAATTCTTGGCTCAGTTGACTTTGGTACAGATGCGCACGCAAAAGCAATGGATAAACTAAACTCAGAAATGAACCAAAGAAGTTTCTTTAACTACGAAAAACTAAAACCAGGTAACAACGACTACAAGATTTACAACGACTGGTTCAGCCCTGATTTAGTTCGCAAATAGGCATTAAACAAATTAAAAAACTCCCTGTAAGGGAGTTTTTTTTAATATACAATGTATGGTAGGCCCAGTAGGGTTCGAACCCACGATCGCAGAGTCAGAGTCTGCTGCCTTACCGCTTGGCGATGGGCCTAGATTTGCTATTTGTAGTATAGCAAATTGTTTAAGTTTTAATGAAAATTTTGAGCAATAAATTATTAAGTTTTAGTAAGACTAAGTGTATCTAAAATTTGATTTTTAGAAATTTCACCAATTCTTAGAAACTCAGGGTTATTATTGAATAATTTAACGATGGTTGAAGGCAAATTACTAAATGTTGCTTCATTTTCATCAAAAACATAATGCTGAACTTGGTCTTTAAAGGTTGCTTTTATTTCGATAGAAGACTTTAAAGGTTTTTCGCCGGAAATATTGCAAGAAGTCACTCTTAATGGACCGCTTTCACGCATAATTTCCAAAGTTTGTTTGTGTCTCGGCATTCTAACCGCCACAGTTTCGCCTAGCAACGCCAAAAACTTATCTTTAGTTTTTAAAATTAAAGTTAGCGCTCCTGGCCAAAAACGATTGGCGAGTCTTAACTCAGCTTCTGTGAACCAAGCAAACTGACTTGCTTGTTCAATTGACGAAACTAACACAGGAATAGCCTTTTCAAATGGTCTTTTTTTAATTTCAAAAAGACGCGCCAATGTGTCTGTTGCCTGCATTTTGCAGCCAATTCCGTACACTGTATCGGTAGGCAAGACAATAATATCGCTTTCTTTTAAATTGATTTTATTCATTTACTTATATCTCCGAAATTAAAGCAAATCGCGTATTCTCGCGCTCATCTAAATGAAACTCAACCTTAAACCCATTTGGCAAGTTTGCTTCAATTAACTGTTTGTGAGTAGGCGAGATTTCTAAAATTAAGTGACCGCCTGGATTTAAGTATTTAGGAAAATCTAAAAGTATTTTATTGATAACCGAAAACCCATTATTTTCGGCATACAAGGCAATTTTAGGCTCAAAAACAACATTTTTAGAAACATATTCACCATTAGTCAAATAAGGTGGATTTGCTGTAATTAAATCAAACTTTGTGGTGATTTTTTCAAATAAATCACTTTCAACAATCGACACATCTGCTTGTAGGTTTTTTGAGTTTTGCTTTGCAACTTTCAAGGCTCTTTTAGAGATATCTGAAAGCAAAACTCTGGCGCTTGGCGCTTCTTTTTTTAAAGTAAGACCTATACAACCACTACCTGTACACATATCTAAAACAGAATTAAATGAAAGAGTTTTGGCTAAGTCTATTAAAAGTTCTGTAGTGAATCTAGGTATCAAAACATTTTGGTTTACTTTAAAGTCATATCCATAGAAGTTCTGAACACCAAGTAAATACTGAACGGGTATATTTTTTTCAAAAACTTGTTTTAAAATTTTAATGAACTTTAGTTTTTGAAAATAAGTTAATTTAAGGTTTTGAACTAAATAAAGTTCAAACTTAGCCTTATTTAAAATTTGGCTAAGGACTAGTTCGACAATGTTTTCCTCAAGTTTAAATTTAGAAAATAATTCTTGATAATAATTAAGCAAATCACTTACTTGTCTAGTCTTTATTTTCGGCAAGCGCACGACGTTCAAATTCCTGTAGTAAAGGGTCAATTATTAAGGCTACATTGCCGTCAATAATTGAGTCTAGTCTTTGTAGAGTCAAGCCAATTCTGTGGTCAGTTACACGATTTTGCGGGTAGTTGTAGGTTCTAATTTTCTCAGAACGTTGACCTCGTCCCACTAGCTCTCGTCTAAGTTCACCTTCTTTGCCGGCTTTCTCTTGCATCATTTGGTCGTATAGTCTAGACTTTAGCACAATGTAGGCAGAATCTTTGTTTTCATGTTGAGACTTTCCGTCTTGACAGGAAACCACTGTGTTTGTGGGAATGTGAGTTAAACGAACTGCTGATTTTGTAGTGTTAACAGACTGACCGCCTGGGCCACTTGAACAAAAATAATCTACTCTAATTTCTTCCCAAGGTAAATTAAAGTCAATTTCTTCGGCTTCAGGAGTAACATAGACAGTAGAAGTAGAAGTGTGGACTCTACCCATACTTTCGGTTTTTGGAACTCGCTGAACCCTGTGGACTCCAGACTCATACTTAAGTACAGAAAAAGCGTTTTCGCCTTTAATCATAAACTCAATTGCCGAGAACCCACCTTGGGTACCTGGGCTTGAGTTTAAAACCTCTACCTTCCAGCCTTTACTGTCGGCAAAACGCTGATACATGCGAAATAGGTCTCCCGCAAAAATATTTGCTTCATCTCCACCTGTTGCCCCTTTGATTTCAACAATTACGTTTTTATCGTCATCCGGATCTTTTGGAAGCAGAAGCACTTTTAGTTTTTCTTCAAGTGCCTTAATTTTTTCAGTCAACTCTGCTTTTTCTTCATGAATTAGCTCAAGCATTGAAGGGTCTTCAATTTCAGTAAGTTCTTTTAACTGAGTATTTAAGTCTTTATAGGCCAAATAAGTTTCTACAATAGGTTTTAATTTTGAAAATTGCTTTGACAGTTTAGTCATGGTTTTAACGTCTTGAACTTCTCCAAGTTGACGCTCTAAATCTAGATAAACTGTGTAAGTTTCTTCTAATCTTTCAAACATAGTTTCTATTCTCTTTCTGTGTAGTCGTTGCTGCTTTTATCTACACCAAACTCATTGAACTTAGAGTGATTTAAAATAAAGTCATAGTTGATAAAGATATTTGCCTCACCACGACGGTTTTTCGCAATAGTCAAGGAAACTTGTTTCACATTTCTGTTAATTTGATTGGCGTTGTCAGCAAAATAAGCAGGATCGCTTTCCTGCATAGTAGTGATAATTGCGTCTTGCAAAGAAGTCTCGGGTTCGTGGATAAACAAAATCACGTCGGCGTCTTGCTCAATCGCCCCAGACTCGCGCAGATCTGAAAGCAGAGGAGTCTTTGACTCACGGCGTTCAACTTGTCTGGAAAGTTGAGAAAGACATAGCACCGGAACTTGAAGTTCACGGGCAAGTTGTTTTAAGGCTCGCGAGTTTTTAGCCACTTCGTTTTCACGACTCATTGACCTTGAAACATCGCCTTCAAGCAGTTGCAAGTAGTCAATTACGATAAAATCAAGTTTGTTTTTGCTTTTAAGTTTTCTACATTTTGCGCGAATGTCGTTGACGTTGTTACTAATTGAGTCGTCAAAAATAATATTTAGGTTTTTAACAATAGCCTGAGCCTGCTCAGTGGCTGTCCATTCATCTGCACCCATGTACCCCGTGCTTAAGCGATGGCTATCAATCATTCCAACGTTAGCCATAATTCTCTGAGTTAACTGCATGTTAGACATTTCTAGTGAAAAGAAGGCAACATGTTTGCCAGAATGCGCAACATTGACCGCTAAGTTAATTGCAAACGCAGTTTTACCAGCACCAGGGCGAGCTGCCAAAATAATCAACTCCTCGGCTCTAAGTCCACCAAGTACATGGTCAAGGCGAGGATACTCTGTTCTAAGTCCATTAATGCCTTCACTGGAGTTGGCCAAAAGTTTAGCCTCTTGAACAACGAGGTCCGCAACTTCTCCGACTGTAGTAAATCCACCAACTGTTCGTTTTTTAGTAATCCCAAAAAGTTCGGCTTCTGCCCAGTCAAAAAGTTCTGTGTACTTCTCTGAGTTTAGCATTGCACGTTCAGACATTTTCTTACTTAGTTCAATAATTTCTCGTTTAAAGGCGTATCCCTTAATTACATTAATATATGACTTAAAGTAAGAACTGGTTGCAACTAAATCAGAAAGCTCAAGAGTATATTGGTTTTCGGCAATAGGCAGACTACCACGATAAAAAGTTTTCAGTTCGTCCAAGACATCTGGTAGCGTAAAAATTTCTTTAGTTTGTCCGCACTTAAGCATAGCCTTGAAAACATTTTGATGTTTTTCTAAATAAAACATCTCGGGTGTCAAAAGATCTGCGACTTCAACTAAAATTTTGGGCTCAGCAAAAATAGCGGCTAAAAGTGCACGCTCTGCTTCTTCGGAAAAAGGAATTGCAGGCAAGAAACTTGCTAAATTATTATTTGTTTTTTTAGGCTGCGTCATGATTTTGTGGGCGAACATCAACGGTTAGTTTAGCAATAAAGTCTTTATTAAAGCGAATTGTTGCCAAAAAGCGGCCGGTTGAGTTAATAGGATTTTCAAGTTCTACTTTTTTCTTGTCTATAATAATTTCGTGTTGTTCGGCTAAAGCGTCGGCTATGTGTTTAGCAGTTACCGCGCCAAACATTTTACCGCCTTCGCCAGTTTTAACTTGAACAACTACAGTTTTAGTTTCAATATTGGCCTTGAGTGCGCTATACATTTTAGCGGCTTCTTTTTCTTGTTCGGCTTTCTCTAAGAAAAACTGTTCACGAGCTTTTAAGTTCTCTTCGCTTGCAGGTTCTGCAATACCTTCGTTAAATAAATATTTAGCGTAGCCTGCTGTTACTTCAATTAAGTCGCGGGCTTTGTTTTTCTTAAAATCTTTTTTCAAAATAACTTTCATATTTTCTCCCTTTTGGTTGTATTCAGCGTCTACTATGTATCTCAGTTTTATCGCAACTTCGTTAATGTTTGCGTTTGCTACTTTTGCAGCCGCTGCCTGAAAGTGTCCGCCACCGCCAATTTGCTCTAAAATCAACTGAACATTGATGTTTTGTTTAATAGACCTGGCAGAAGCATAGACGTCTTCGCCAATTTTGGCAATTGCAAAAGCAGCGTCGATGTTCTCAATTTTAACAGCAGCTTCGGCGATTTGGGCAAGTAATGTGCGGTCACTAATTTGCTCGTATACCGAAATAAAGCCAAAGCGATCTAAGAAAACTTGCAAGCCCGCTACTGCGTCGTTAATTAGCTGAACTGATGCCAGTTGGTTTCTGAGCCAGTCTTTAACTAAAATCATATTTGCGCCTTTTTCTTTTAAGTAAGAACAAGCCGCAAAAGTATTGGCGCTAGTTCTAAAAGTAAAGGAATTGGTATCTACCACAATTCCTGCTAAAACTGCAGAGGCTTCAGTTTGAGTTAAACTTAACTTCAGCCCGAAGAACGGAATTAAGGAAATTATCATTTCGCAAACTGAAGAAGTGTTTGGCTCAATAAACTGGAATAAAGCCTTTTCAAAGTTACCTTGAACTTGGCGGTGATGGTCGATAGTTAAAACTCTTTCGGCTTTTTGATAGACAGCAGTTGAAATTAGTCTGGCTTCAATTGATGTGTCTACGCAAATTAACAGAGTTTCTTCAGAAATCAGCGGCAAGATTTGCTCTTCACTTAAAAATGTACTTAAGAAACGTGGGTTTTCAGATAGCACAGTTTTGGCGACCTTGCGCGCAGTTTCGTCAAATTGAGTTTCACTATAGTATAAGTACACTCCGTCTTTTTTTACTTCTTTGGCAATTAAGTAAAGCAGTAGTGCTGAGCCAAAGGAATCCGTGTCGGTATCGGTGTGTCCCATAATCACGACGTTTTTTGCGCGATTAATTTCTGTTTTAATAGTTTCTGCGTTGAAACGAGAAGAGACAGCATTGTGTTTTTGCACAGAATCTACTTTTGCGCCAAAAAACTGCACATTTTCGTTTTCTATATTGACAACCGCTTGGCCACCACCACGGTTTTGAGCAAGTTCCAGGGCTTCTTGGGCGATTTGTGCATTTTTAAGTAAGTCTAGCGTTGCCCAGGCAGCAACACCCATAGAAAGCGAAACTAAAACGTTGTTGTCTTTAGAAAGTTGGTTGATTTGGTCAATTATTTCAAACTTAGTGCCAATCATTTTATCTAAGTTTAAACGGTCTGCTACAAACAAGAACTTTTCGTTGCCAAAACTTTTAAAGAAGCACGAAAACTTAGCAAACCATTCAGAAATTTGAATAAAAAACTTAGATCTGAGTGCAGACTGTTGCGCAACTTCTAGTTTGGTAAGTTGCTCGTCTAAGTTCTCAATTTCAATGAAACCAATAACTGTGGTTTTATTGAAATAAAGTTGACGCAAGTGCTCACGTTCAGAAACATCGTACATCAAAATAGAGTGAACTGACTCGTCGTAAATTACGTCAAAGTCAAGTTGGTTAATTTTAAATAAAAATGGTGTTTGGTAAGTCTCAATTTGTTTAGCAAGTTCTTTTGAAAACTCACTCAAAGCAGTGTGCACGGTTAACTCAGGAAAAATCTTTTTGGCGTATTCGTTAACAAAATTAACTTCGGCAAGTTCATTTAGAGCCAGCACACAAATTGGCAATTGGTTAAGTAGTTTATCTGAAATCTCATTGATGTTAAAAGAAACTTCAGACCACATCTCGAGACGTTTATTTAACTTAGTTTCTGTGTTTTTAGTTTTTGTTTTAATCAGTAAAATTAAACTTACAAAAAATGAAACTAAAGTTAAAAAAACTAAAGAAAGTGCAGCAATTGAAACTACTTTTTTACTTTCAGTAAAGTGTGGTGGAAAGATAAAAAGTAAAACTAAAGAGGCCACAAGAGTGACTGAAGTTGTTGCTAAAAATAGGTATTTTTTCATTTAAAACCTCCTTAATTTATATATATTATAACTTATTTAAACGGGTTTTTTGTGTGTTCACTTGGTGTTTTTTATCAATTTTGACTAAAAAAAACTGAGGGATTTCCAGAGATTTTTGGGCAATTGAAATACAGCCTGCCTGCGGTTTTAAAAACCTATAGGATTTGACCATTGGAAACGAGAGTTTCGTGTCAATTTCGTGAATTGGCAAAGGAAGGCCTTGCATTTTAAAATAAGCCTCGGCTGTGGTCCATAGTTTAAAGAAGTATTCAACTTGGCTTGACTGGGTTAAAAAAACCTTGCGGATGTTTTCAGAAAAACCTCTAAGCAGAACCGAAAAATCCCGGTTTTTAAAAAACTCACAATCTATGCCGATGGGTTTGGTAGAGACAGCAATTGCAATTAGTCCTGGCTTGTTTGAAATAGAAATGTAGAACTTAGATAAAAAATAGTAGTTATACGGCATTTTATAGTAGTTAATTTGTTTAGTTGTTGCAAAAAAATTTTCAGTTAAAACTTTATTTAAAAGTAAATGCTTTAACACAGAGTAAAGTTTTTTATCTGGCAAATCTGAAAAGTCTACATCTGGATTTGCATGTATTACAGCCTTGGCATTGGTAGTTTGCGCATAGGTTAGTAAATAGATTTTTTTCATAATTTATTGGTTATTATTTAAGTAAAAAAAGAACCAGGTTTAAATCGGTTCTTTTTTTAAAAAAATATAAATTCTTATTCTTTTACGAAAGGAAGTAGTGCCATGTGGCGAGCACGTTTGATTGCAATTGCAAGTTGACGTTGCCATTTAGCACAAGTTCCAGTCATTCTGCGAGGTAAAATTTTACCGCGTTCAGAGATGAATTTTTTAAGTAGTTCAACGTCTGTGAAATCAATTTTCTCAACTTTGTTTTGAGTGAAATAACAAACTTTGCGTCTACGTTTAAATTGTCTTTTTTGCATGTGTTAATTCTCCTAAAAAATTTTTTTTAAAAAATCAAACCTAAAGGTCTAAATCTGAATTGTCTGATTTTGGTGCATCGGCATTCAAAGGATTGTCTGCCTGCATGTCGCCAAAAGACTCAGTTTGGCCTGAATTTGATTGTGGTGAGTAAGTAGAAACAAACTCGCCGCGTTCTTGGCGTTCACGAATACGACGTTCTCTTTCTTCGCGAGTTGAAAGCATGTCAACTGAGTCTACAATGATTTCAAAAGTCAAAAAAGACTCACCATTTTTTTCAACAAAACTACGTGAACGAACTTCGCCTTCTATAGCCACTAAATCACCTCGGTGAGCAAAGTTGGCAATAAAGTCAGCAGGTGCTTTAAATGCTACACAGTGAAAGAAATCAGCCTGATCTTTAGCAAAGCGAGAAACCGCTAAACTAAAAGTTGTGAAGGTTGAACCCTCTCTAGTTTTTCTGGCAACCGGGTCTTGTGCCAAGCGGCCTGTTACCGCGATTCTATTCATTATTCTTCTTCCTTAACGGTGATATCGCGAATAATGTTTTCATTAATTCTAATCAAGCGGTTAAACTCTTTGATGCCTTCTGGAGTAGTTGACACTTTAAGTTGAACATAATAGCCTGATTTAAAACCTTGAATTTCGTATTGAAGTTCTTTAATGCCAAGTTCTTTTAACTCAAGTAATTCAGAATTATATTGAGTAAAAACAGCATTTAAAGAATTAATAACTTCCTTGATTTTATCGCTATCAAGGGTAGGTTTAATAATATACATCGCAAAATATGTACTGTTCATATATTCCTCCTTATGGTTTAAACAGCCGACTATTTAGGTCAGCAAGGTGTTTTGCAACAAAAAAATTATAC
>CAUTMU010000015.1:0-17135 GCA_963539535.1 uncultured Acholeplasmataceae bacterium
ATAATGAAAACCGAAAAAGATTTAGATAAACTTTGCATAGATACCCTTAAGATGCTTGGAGTTGACACCATTAACAACGTCAACTCAGGCCATCCTGGGATAGTTTTAGGAGCAGCCGCTCCTGTTTACTATCTTTACAACTACGCAATCAATCAAAACCCAAAAGACCCACTTTGGCCAAACCGCGACCGTTTTTATTTATCTGCAGGTCATGGTTCTGCTTTGCTTTACTCACTTTTGCATCTTGCAGGATTTGATTTAACAATTGATAACTTAAAGAACTTCCGAAGACCTGGAAACACACCAGGTCACCCTGAGTTTAGAGAAACTCCAGGAGTTGAAGCAACAACTGGTCCACTTGGACAAGGCGTTGCAATGGCGGTAGGTTCAGCAATTGCGGAGGCTCATTTAAACAAAGTAAATGGACCCGCATACACAGACTACTATACATACTGCTTATGCGGAGACGGAGATCTGCAAGAAGGTGTGGCTATGGAAGCGATTTCTTTAGCCGGCCGACTTAAACTAAATAAGTTAATTATGTTGTTTGACTCAAACGACATTCAACTAGATGGGCCTACTTCTTTAACTTGTGAAACTAATTTTAAATTAAAGTTCTTGGCCGACGGTTGGAACTATATTTTGGTAACCAACCCTTACGACAAGGCTGAGTTTCTAGAAGCAATTCGCTTGGCTAAAGAATCAGAACTTCCTACTGTTATTGAAATGAAAACCACAATTGGTCAAGGTGCAACAAAAGAGGCTACAAACAAAGTTCACGGCTCTCCACTTGGCGCACTTGAACGCGATTTACTTGCTGAAAAACTTGGATACCAATTAAAACCATTTGAAGTAGATCCACTGGTTTACAAACATTTTCAAGATAATTTCTTAAAAAGAGGTCTGGAAAAATACACAGCCTACTCTAAATTAAAACCACTTAACAAGCAAAGTCTAGACTTTGATTTAAGCGAATTGCTCGCAAAAATCCCTGAAAAACAAGCAACTCGCAAGTCTTCTGGCGACATCTTGACCCATATTTCTGGTCAGGTTAAGGCACTAATTGGTGGGTCTGCAGACCTTTCTTCATCAACTTGCGTAAAAGGAGTAGACGGCGATTTTGATCACACCAACAAACTTGGCCGCAACTTAAACTTTGGAGTTCGCGAACACTCAATGGCAGCAATTGCAAATGGGATTGCACAAACCGGTGTACTTAGACCTTTTGTCTCTGGTTTTTTTGTTTTTTCTAATTATATGCTTCCAGCAATCCGTCTATCTGCTTTGCAAAAACTACCAGTGATGTATATTTTTACCCATGATTCTGTATTTTTAGGCGAAGACGGACCAACCCATCAACCAATTGAACATCTTGCGCAACTTAGATGTATGCCAAATGTAAACGTGATTAGACCGTGCGACTTTAAAGAAACTTTAGCGGCTTATAAGTTAATGCTTTCTGAAAACGACTTTCCCTCAGTTTTGGTTTTAACTCGCCAAAATGTATTAGAAAACCCAAACTCTCAACTAGACATTCAAAAAGGTGCCTACATTATTAAGCCTGAGCAAAACAAACACTCACTTACTTTAATTGCAACTGGTTCAGAAGTTTCTTTAGCAATTGAAGCGGCAAAAGTACTTGAAACTAAAGGTCAAGGTGTACGCGTAGTTTCCATGCCTTCTTGCTTCTTGTTTGACAGACTTACTAAATCTGAGCAAGCAGAAATTTTAGGCAACGCTAAAATTGTAGCAGTAGAAGCAGGCTCTGCTTATTCTTGGTATAAATACACACCTCACGTTTTTGGAATAAATAATTTTGGACTAAGTTCATCTGAAGACGAAATTCGCGAAAAATTAAAATTCACCAAAGCTGATTTAGTGGATTTTATTGAAAATGCAGTTAAATAATTGTATATTTGACTCAATCGTAATTGGGGCAGGGCATGCCGGTATTGAGGCAGCCGCTGCCCTTTCTCGTTTAGGCAAGTCAGTTTTATTTATTACAGGAGATAAATCTCAAATTGCCACCCTTCCCTGCAATCCGTCAATTGGTGGACCTGCGAAGGGTGTTTTAGTGCGAGAAATTGACGCACTGGGTGGTTTGATGGCCAAAGTTGCAGATAGTGCTACCATTCAAATGCGTAGGCTAAACTCATCTAAAGGCCCAGGGGTTTGGGCACTTCGCGCACAAATTGACAAAGAAATTTATCCGAAAAACATGTTAAAAGAATTAAAGAAACTAAAAAACATAGTTTTCTTGCATGAATATTCAACTGGGTTGTTAGTTGAAAACCAAACAGTAGTTGGTGCAGTTTCAGAAAGCAACATAAAGTATTTTGCCAAAACCGTAGTATTAACAACTGGCACTTATTTAGCATCACGAATTTTGATAGGCAGTGAGACTTATCAAACTGGGCCTGACGGCAAACGCACAACTTCAGGTATTTCTGAGTCTTTAAGAAAAGCAGGTTTTGAAATCGTGAGACTAAAAACTGGAACTCCGCCGCGAATTGACTCAAACTCAATTGACTTTGCTGAACTTGCAAATCAAGATGAGAACAACCCAGAACTTAGATTTTCATATTACACTAAAGCCAAGCACAAAGCAAATTTAAATCTGCATACCCTCCATACTACCATGAATACTAAAGAGACAATTTTGGAAAATCTAAAATATTCACCACTGTATTCAGGAGTAATTGAAGGTAGAGGTCCTAGATATTGCCCTTCAATTGAAGACAAGATTGTCAGATTCAAAGAAAAGAATATTCATCAAATTTTTGTGGAACCCGAAAGTATTAAAAACAACTTAACCTACTTACAAGGCCTTTCTACATCACTTCCGCGGTTTGTTCAAAGAAAATTAGTTGCAAGTTTACCTGGATTTGAGACAGGTAAAATCATTAGATACGGCTACGCAATTGAGTACGACGCTATCAATCCTTTTCAACTATATTTGTCTTTAGAAACCAAAATCCTTAAAAACCTATTTACTGCAGGTCAAATCAACGGAACTTCCGGATATGAAGAGGCGGCTTGTCAAGGTTTGATTGCAGGCACAAATGCTGCTGCTAAAATTGACAACATTGAACCGCTTATTTTAAAAAGAAATGAGGCCTACACTGGTGTTTTGATTGACGATATAGTTACCAAGGGAGCAGACGAACCTTATAGAATGCTGACATCTCGTGCAGAGTATAGACTACTTTTAAGAGATGACAACGCCGACTTTAGACTGTCTGAAATTGCTTATAACCGCGGGCTGATAGACGAAGATACTTATCAAAAATATTTATTTAAAAAAGGGCTCGTTAAGCGATTAACCGAGATTTTAATAAACACAAAAATCACTCCTACCAAAGCAGTTTTAAGCCATCTTTCCAAACACAACATCTCGCTTTATGAGTCAATTTCTTTAGCAAATTTACTTAAAAGACCAGAGGTTAATTTAAAGGTTTTAAGTTCTTTTATAAAAGAAAAATTTCCAGAAGAAGTCAGACTTGCTGCAGAGATACAAATCAAATATGAAGGTTATATCTTGAAAGAAATAAAGACTGCTGAGAAGTTTAAGTTCCTTGAAAATTTTAAAATTCCTGCTAACATTGACTACACACAAGTTGCTAACTTGGCCTTTGAATGTAGAGAAAAATTAGAGAAAGTCAGACCAAAAACTTTAGGGCAAGCCTCAAGAATACTTGGAGTTAACCCAAGCGATATCCAAATCCTTTCTATCTACATTCAAAAAAGTAAAGAGAAAAGATAACCATGAAAGATATTTTTAGTAAATTTAACATTGAATTAACAGACGAACTAGTTTTAAAAATTAACAAGTATTACTTACTTTTAATTGAAGAAAATAAAAAAGTTAACTTAACTAGAATCGTTGATAAAACTGAGTTTTTAGTTAAACATATTCTAGATTCCGTTTTACCTTTTTTCAAAAACCCTGATTTAATTCAATCTAAGTCTATCTTAGATATTGGCTCAGGTGCGGGATTTCCAGGTATTGTCATTGCTTTATTTTTTCCAAGCGTTGAAGTTATTTTAACAGAGTCTATTGGCAAAAAAGCAAGGTTTTTAACATTAGTTAAAGATGAACTAAACTTGACTAACTTAAAAGTTATTAATGATAGAGTTGAAAACATTAAAGGAGTTTTAGTTGATTTAGTTACAGCACGTGCAGTTACCGACCTTACTTCGCTAGTTAAGTACGCTTTCCCTAAATTAACGAAAGGTGGCAAAATGTGTTTCTATAAAGCGACTAAAGCCACTGAGGAAATTACCGAGTTTAAGAAAACTAAATTAGTTAATTTAGTTAAAAATATTTCCCAAACTAAATTTGTCTTGCCGTTTGAAATGGGTGAAAGAGTTTGCGTATGGATAGAAAAGAAATAGTAAAATTAAATATTTTAAAAACTAGCAATGATGGCGAAGGTATCGCTTACTTAAACAACCAACCAGTCTACATATACGGGGCTGCAGAGGGTGAAGAAATAGAAGCAGAAATTGAGAGAAACAATCGTGGTGCACTTATTGGCAAAACTCTTAAAATTATTCAAAGGTCGCCAAAAAGAGCAGAGGTTTCCTCAAGTTTTTCAGAAACTATAGGGCTTCCTCTTATCCATCTAACTTATCCAGCAACACTTGAATATAAATACAAAAAAATAGTTTTCCATGTTAAAGGAAAACTAAGAAAACACATCAACCCCAAAACTTTCAAACACTTTGAAGGTGCTTTAAATCCTTTAAATTATCGCAATGAAACCACAGTTTTATTTAAACAAATCAATAAAGCAATTGAATGGGGTCTATACAGACCGAACACTAATTTAGTTGAACCGACTAATAACTTAATTTCACAAGACGAGTTAATCACTAGTTTTTTAAATTATTTTAAAAAAGCACTTAGCGAAGTTAACTTTCCAGTAGTAGATAAAAAACCGCTTGGTCTGTTTGCAGTCTCTGTACGTAAAGCAACTAACTTAGATTTAGCAGTTAACTTACATGTTTATGGTGAATATAATTTCAAAGCACTTACTAACTTAATTTATAGTTCTGAGTTTTCACTTAAACAATTTGGTGTTTTTGTCTATAAAGACAAAACCATAAAACAGCATGAGACTGACTATAGACTACTTAAAGGCCAATACTTTTTTAACACTAATTTTTTAAATAAAAATTACTATATTACTGCAAGCTCTTTCTTTCAGTTAAACTATCATACATTTCAAAACATACTTACCTACATTAAAGACTTTAAAATTTTTAGACCAACTGACATCCTTTTAGATGCTTTTTCTGGAGTTGGGGTTTTTGGACTAGAACTCGCCAGCAAAGTTAAAGAAGTGTATTGTGTTGAGCTAGTCAAAGACCAAGTGTTGGCTTTAAAGAAAAATATATACGAAAACAAAATACCTAACGCCAAGGCTGTGGTTTCAAATGTTTTGACCTGGGTTGACTATAAAAAACATAATTTTGATGTGATGTTATTTGATCCACCAAGAACCGGATTGGGCGAAACTGTGTGTAAGTTTATTTGCGCAAAAAAACCAAGAAATGTGGTTTACGTATCTTGTAATGTTGAAACTTTAGTTAAAGACTTAAAAATGCTTACAGAAGAATATGAAATTACTTCAATTAAAGGTTTTGATATGTTTCCATATACTGCACACGTTGAAACTGTGGCACTTTTGTCTAAAAAAATACAGCAAAACAGTTAGTAGGGTAATGTAGGGCAAAACACAAAAAAGTAGGGTAAATGCCCCAAATTGTCTGACTAGATATAAAAAGTAAAATACTTCTACAAAAAAACTAGAGAACACATAGAAAAAGCGATTATTGACTATAAAAAAATAGAACAATACATAGAAAAAAGTAGTGTAATACTTATAATTTGTAGGGTAACTGTATGTAAAACTCAGTAAAAACATATTAAGCACTACAAGTGTAAGTAAATTACCGTGTGATTAGTAGCAAGAGATAGTAGAAATACTATCTCTTTTTTGTTCTATTGCGATATTTTTATTTTACAAACACTCTTTAATAATATATAATTAAAGAGTAAATGTAAGGAAAGTATATGAATATTTTAGAAACATATTTCAAAGAAAGCGATGCTATTACAAATAAACAAGCAAAAGAACTTGGCGTAAAAAGACACACACTTGCCACTCTTGCTAAAAAAGGTTTTTTAGAGAGGGTTAAAAATGGTGTTTATAAATTAAAAAACGCAATTGTAGATGAGTTTGCAACAATTTCTTTAAACTGCAGAAAAGTAGTTTTTTCTTTCCACACCGCACTATATCTACACTCTTTTAGCGATAGAACGCCAGGTATTTTTCACATTACAGTTCCACAAGGATATAACATCAAACACATCAAACGTAAACTTTTAAATATCAAGGTTCATTACGTAAAGAAAGAACACTTTAATTTGGGAATAGTTGACATTAAAACACCGCTTGGTTCAACTGTAAAGTGCTATGATATGGAAAGATGCGTTTGTGATATTGTATCAAAGCGAAAATTTATTGACAGACAAATATTTACAACCGCAATTGTCGAATACTTCAACAGTAAAAATAAAAATATCCGTACTCTTGTTAAATATAGCAAAGTATTTGGTATTGAGGATGAAATCAGAAAATATATTGAGGTGTTATAAATGATAAGTTCAGAAAGTATAAAAAAGCAAAATAAGAAATTTAGCAAATTCTAAAAATCTTAGCTCTCAAGAACTACTACAAATGTCTTTCTTTGAAAGGTTATTAGAAAGACTGTCAAAATCAAAGTATAAAGCAAATTTTATTATCAAAGGAGGACTACTTGTTGCATCAATGATTGGGATTTCAAATCGTACCACATCAGACATCGACACGACTGTTAAAGGTATCGCTGCAAGAAAAGAAAATATTCGCAGAATTATTTTAGAAATCATTAACACCGTTGTAGAAGATGGCATAAAATTTGAAATGGTTAACATAAGACACATAAGAGAAGAAGACAAATATGAAAACTTTAGAGTAAACTTATTTAGCCGTCTAGATAAAATAAAAAAATAGCTTAAAAATTGATATTACAACGGGAGATGTAGTAACACCTAAAGAAATTGAATATCAGTATCGTTGCATGTTTCAAAAACAAATCATCAGTGTCATGGCTTATCCATTTGAAACTATATTTGCAGAAAAATACGAAAGTATTATTAAAAGAAATATTGCTACAACTAGAATGAGAGATTTTTATGATCTCTATAGTTTGTATAATCTAAAGAAAAACGATATAGACTTTGTTGTTTTGAAACAAGCAATTATTTCAACTGCTACCAAAAGAGAAAGTCTGCCCGCTTTGCGTGAAGCAAAAGATATTATTGTTGATATAAAAAATGATAAACAGCTTAAGGAATTGTGTACTGCTTACTTAAAAGATAACCCATACATAAAAGACTTGAGTTTTTCAGATACAATAAAAATTGTTGAAATTATAGCTACAAATATCGATTTATAACGGTTTAACTCGTTACTTTAGTACTTAACTCCAAAACATATTGTTGTTAAGTAAAATATTTTAAGGTTCTATAAACTTTTTTAAGTAAAAAAAGATTTTCATATAAATATATAGTCGAGGTGATATTTATGAAAAAACTCTATTTACTTGTTTCGTTTATTTTAGTTAGCACATTGTTCTTAAGTGTTTTATATCCTGGTAAAGTAAGCGCAAAGACAAATCTATACCCGTATGTTCGGTTTTACATGCTAGATAAAACAGCAAAATTGATCAACTTTTATTCAGAAGAACCAAAAAGGAAGTTGTCAGATGAAGATAAAAATGAAAGAGCTAGATTAGAGATTGCAAAACGAAACACCTCATATAGGCATATAAAAAAAGAGTATGTATATTATCTTAATTACGCAAAAAAGGTTTCTTTTGTTTTACAAGTTGTATCTGAATTTTCTAATCAAGGTTCAACTAGCATAATACAAGAAATTACAACAGAGAAAATTGTAGAAGAAAGTGAAAAGTATACACAAAGTGGTTCTTTTAAAATGAGTATGAGTGGTACTATTAGTACACCAACTAAATCACCACTTAACGCAAAGGGTGAGGCAGGTGTTGAAAGTAAACTTGAAAATAAACTAGAAAAAAGCAAATATGAGAAAAATAAAGAGACTAAAACTATTAAAATTGAGCCAGGTTGTAAACTGGTGGTCAGAAAAATGGGATATGGTTATCTTTTTAATGGATACGCAACTCGTAGTGTTTTTTGGATATACAAAGACTGGGGTGAGTTTCAATTTGTTGAACACACTGGTATCTACATTTCATATAGAATAGAAAGAGACTACTAGATGACAAAGAAAACAAAATTAAAGCACCTAGTTTTTCTAACACCGATTTTGTCGATTTTAATAGTTTGTTCAGTGTTAATTACGGTGTATTTAGTTCCAAAAAACTTTAAAGTTAAAACAATTAAACAAACAAGTGTTTTTACTGAGTATAAAAACAGACAAAACTTTTATCTTTATACTAACCGAAAAAGTCCTTGGTTTTTAAGTCCAGACAAAATTAAATCTATTTATTTAAAAAACAAAAACACAAGTGAATCAGTTCAAGCCAAACATCTTGAGACAAGATACAGAGGCCCAGAAGAGATTCAAGAAAACAGCAAGAACACTAAATATTTTCAAAATATTTTAACAGTTTCAATAGTTGATGAGTTTAAAAAGAATATTACTTTTGACTCAAGTCTTTTGGTACTTATTTTTAAAAATAGCAAAACTTTATCTTTAGAAATTGGGTTAGTTCAAATAATTCAGTCTAGTTTAATTGCAAAACCTTTTGCTTTAGAATACTCAGTTAACTTAACTTATGACAGCAGAAATTATCAAGACCGCGTAGATTATCAATTAAAAGTTTATGAATTTTCTTTTTCAATTTTAAAAGAATACGCCGATAAAGTTAAAGACATTAAAATGCTTTTGGGTAATTCAGATTACAGTTACGAAAAAATAGAACAAAATAAAAGAGTGAACTTCGTCATTAAAAGAAAAGAACCTGCACTTAATTTATGGCAAACTTATAGTCCATTTATTTTGATATTTGTAGACACTGAAGATGGTGTTAAAATCGCCAGACAAAGCGATTTACTGGTAAGTACCTTTGCGCAAATTCATAATCTTTTAAAGGTATCAGAAACAACAAAAATAGTTCACGCTACGAGTGCAAAACTATGAAAAAAGCAGTACTTGTACTGCTTTTTGGTGTAGTAATCCTTGTTAATATATTTGGTGTTTATTCTTTCACTAGTCTACTTTTGAAGAACACAGAACGTCTTTATTTAATTAAAGAACAAAGAAGTGTGATATATCGTGCTAACGGAAAGTTTAAAATTTATCTTTATACTGACTCTAAAACAACTAAAATTTCAATAAAGAATATCAAGTATTTTAGCCTAACTAGGCTAAATAGTAAGAATGAACTAATTCTTGAATTAAAAGAAATTAAGATGAGTAAAAGTTTCTTAAACCAAAAAAGAAACTTATTTAAAATCACTTTAGAATTTTTTACACCAAAACTGCTTACAGATAGTGAAGAGTTTACAATACTCCAAATCACCTTTATTACTAATCAAGTTTTAAACCTAGAACTTGGCAAATTTAAAATCGCACAAGCCGATAAGTTTAACTCGCAAGATGTACTTTTTAGTTTTAAAAAAATCCAAATCGAAAAGGATTTTTTTAAAACTGGCACAAATTATGAAGTTAAATTTTTGGCAGATTTTATTTCGGATACTGCTGAGTTTTATTTTAGTTTATTTAAAGATGATAAATATTCAGTTAGCAAAAACGACAAACAAGAAACTACTTTCTTTTTTACAAACTCAAAGTTAGTGATTCCAGTATTAGAGCCAGTTATTATTGCTGTGGTTAAACTAGATAATGTCGAAAAAACTATATATCAAAACTGTTTAAAAAGAGATATCAGATGCGATTTTGAAGGTTATTTAGACTTTGAAAACATTAAAGAAAAAGGCTGGGTAAATACTTATGAACTCTAATTTAAAAGAAGTATTTATACTTAAAGATGTAGCAGTTCCTTATATTAAAAAACCTTACAATTTGGAAATTAAAGCAGGCGAAAAGGTCTTAATAATAGGTGAAAACGGTAGCGGAAAAACAACTTTAATTTATCTTTTAATTGGCTTTATTAAACCAAAATCTGGTGTTTTAAAAAAAACAAATAAACCGATTTCTTATCTTGCCGAAAAAGCAGACCTGCCAAGAAATTTAAAGGCAGGTGAGTATCTTGAAATTATCGCAAAGACTAAAAAAGGCTATGTTAATAAAAAACACATAGACTTTTTAGAACTGCCTTTAGATATAGAAATTAAAAACTTATCAAAAGGAAATAAACAAAAACTAGCCTTTTTAGCGACTCTTATCGGAGACTCAGAAGTTTTGATTTTAGACGAGCCTCTTTCTGGATTTGATCCTGAGAAAAAGCAGAAAATTGCTGAAATTTTAAAACAAGAAACTAAAGAAAAAACTGTGTTAATAATTTCACATAACCCAGAAGTTTTTAGTAGTTTTGTAACAAGAAAGATAACACTATGCTGAACTATATTTTTAAAACTTATTTTGACAAAAAAGCAAAGGTGTTAATATTTGCTTCTATGATAATATTTTTGCCACTTTTCTTTTTGGTTTACTCACCTAACTTCGCAGACAAAGATGTGTTTTTAAAACAAAGCGAAAAAACCACACAAATTTTTAATGTTTACATTCAAATTCTAAAAATATTTCTAATTATCACAACAGGTCTGTTGACTATCAATCACGATGAGCAACACATTAAGCAACTAATACCTTTTGTAAAAAGAAAAGCAGTCTACACTGCAAAGTTAGTATTTTATTTTACACTTATTTTTTTATACTCGCTCTTTTTTATTTCGCTTTCCTTTATTTTCTTTCAATTGTCTAAATATCCAGTTTTGACATACAGTCAGTTTAAAACTTTGTTGGTAACACCGCTAGATAGTTTGTACCTTCTGATCTTCATTTTGATTTATGTCAAAAATAAAAAAAGGCAAGTGATTTTCATCATCCAAGCCTTTTTTATTATTTTTACAATTATTTCTAGTTTTTTAAAAGGAAACTTTACTTTTTTTCTGTTAATACTTCCGCTTTCTAGCAACAGTTTTGACGCAGAACTTTTATATTTTTTTTACAAAATATTTTATTTATTTCTCTTAACGCTGTTGTATATTTTTAAACAAAGTAGTGAGAAAATCTCGTTTCACTAATAGGCCTTAGCAAATAGTACTCTGTAGTTTACTTTTTTGCCAGTTACTGAACAAATTGCGAGTTCTGGTTTTTCTTTGCTAATAACTCTCGCAGTCGCTGTTGTGTCTGCTTTGATGATTTCTTCGGCGGTTTTGTTAATGTCAATAGAAACATAGCCACCTTGCTCAATTAAAGTTTTAAACTCAGAGTAATCTTTAGCGTGGCGAATGCTTGAGTTCAAGTGTTTAAGCGCGCGTTCGTACATTTCTTTGTGCATAACTTTAATTTCTGATTTTAAGAAACTACTTAGCTCTGAAATTAAAACTTTGGTTTTAGTGCGAGTATTTCTTTTAAAAACAATTACTGAGTTTTCTTTTAAGTCATTTGGGCCAAACTCAACTCTAAAAGGAATACCCTTCATTTCGCTTTCCGCAAACTTAAAGCCGTGAGTTTTATCGCTTTCGTCAACTTCGAAACTTAATTTTGATCTTTTAATTTCTTTAATTACTAAATTAACTTGTGTTTTATCTAATTTATCTGGAAGCACAGGGACTGCAACTACTTGAGTTGGCGCAAGATATGGCGGTAAAACTAACCCATCGTTGTCGCCGTGCACCATAATAACTGCACCAATTAGTCTGGTTGTTACTCCCCAAGAAGTTTGAAAAGGAGCACAAAGTTTATTGTTTTTATCTTGGAAGTTCACGCCAAATGCTTTAGTAAAACCATCACCAAAATAATGCGAAGTTCCAGACTGCAAGGCTTTGCCGTCGTGCATTAAGGCCTCAATTGCATATGTTGCCTCTGCTCCTGCAAACTTTTCTTTTTCGGTTTTTTTACCGGAGACAAAAGGAATAGCCAGTAAGTCTTTGCCAAGTTTTTCATAAACTTTTAGCATTTTTTGAGTTTCTTGTTTAGCCTCTTTTGCGGTTTCATGTACAGTGTGTCCTTCTTGCCATAAAAACTCACGGCCACGCAAAAAAGGTTTAGTAGTTTTTTCCCAACGTACAACTGAACACCATTGGTTGTATTTTAGTGGCAAGTCTTTGTAGCTTTCAACAACACTGGCAAAGTGTGAAGTAAACAGAACTTCTGAAGTTGGACGAACGATTAGATTTTCTTCTAAGGTTTTGCTGCCAGCAGTTGTAACTGTCGCAGTTTCCGGTGCAAACCCCACAATGTGGTCTTTTTCTTTTTGAAATAAACTTTCTGGAATTAACATCGGCATGTAGACATTGCTGTGTCCAGTTGCTTTGAAGTTTGTGTTTAAAAAATCTTTAATTTTTTCCCAAATTGCGTAGCCGTATGGGCGATAGATTATGAAACCTTGAGTGTCTGAGTAAGACATTAACTTAGCCTCAACACAAAGGTCTTGGTACCATTTACCAAAATCTACATCCATATCAGTAATTTTTGAAACAAATTTTTTAGCCATGGCGTCCACCTGTTAATTTAACAATTCCTTTTTCTATTTTAATTAGGTTTTTTTCAAGCATATAGTGCAAAATTTCTTTGAATCTACGGTTAGAAACTTTAAACTCATTTTCAACCAGTTCAGCCGTAAGTTTATTTTTTATAGTTTGAGTCGGCTGTTTTTGAATATAGGCAAGAATTTCTTTTGCTTTTATATTAAAAATATCAATCTTATTTAGTTCCTTTAGTGTGCAGTTGTATCCATCAAAGTTACGTCTGCGGATAACTACAGGCATTTCTTGACCTAATCTGACTTTTTCAATGATACACGACTTGTGTACAAACAACTTAACTAAGTTGGGAGTAAGTAAGTTAATTCCGTCTTTTCCGATGTTAATAACATGAGCGTTAACTATTTCCATTTCACTGAATTTATCTTCAGAAATTTTAATTGGAAAAACTATTTTGGCAACTAATCTTTTTTCAAAAAACTGTTTTACATGTACGTAGTCGCCAACTTGTGGCCAGATTTCTCGGTCTTCACCCAAAGTATCCTTAGAAAGTAGTAAGTGCTTAGCAACCCCATTATCCAAAAATACCCCAAGGTCATCGACTCTTCCAACCACTTTTAAAAAACCCATTTCTCCATTTTGAATGATTGGTTTTTTGACAGTCAAAGCAGGTCTTTTTTTACTATCTATAAAAAGATAGAGTTCAGCTTCATCACCTGGTTTAAAATCAGCGTGCTCACTTTCATTGAAATGCAGGAAATAAATTTCTTCATCAAAAAAATTCTTCGCCATATAAGCGATGTCTGTTTTTTTAATTATTTCAAACTTATATACTTGACCAGGTGTTAACATTGATATCAAAATATTCCTTTTCAATCTTTTTCATTATATCACGCGCGTAGATTAAAAAAGCAACCCCGCACAGCGAAATACAGATTAAAAAGAAGTAAAAATAGTTGTGATTTTTAGTCAATTTTCCGGCAAAAATATTTAAAATAATAAACAAAACATTGACCAGTGAGTTAATAATTATGACCGAGAAATTAAAGTTATTTGGGGCAACAAGGCTAAATAGTAGTTTAAAGTAAACAAAGATAAATATCGCCATTGATACACTTCTAAGCAGAGTTACTACAATTATTGCGTAAATATTGTCAGTAGAGATATAGACAAAAAACCTAAACAAGGTAAGCGCAACTGCAACTCCAAAAAGCAAGTAAGAGTCCACTTCTTTAAAGTATCTAGCAAGTAGAAAAATAAAGATAGTTTCCACCACCACAAAACCAGTTAAAATAGCGCCATACCAAGACTTATTGATTGAGCCTACTACCGAAAAATAGTCTGGTTGAAATTGGTCAAAAACCTTAAAAGTGCTCATAAATAAGACAAAAATAGTGGTAAATACCCAAAACTTTTTGTTTTTAAAAAGTAGTTTCAACTGAGTTTTTTCAGCAAATTTCGCACTTTTGGTAAACTTAATTGGCTTAATTAAAAAGATTAAAACTCCAGCTAAAACAAACAAAGCAACTGCTGACAAAAAAGAAACTTTGAAACCAAAGTAATCTGCAACTAAACCACCAACTACACAAAGTAAGGCGTAGGCAATTGCGCCAAATATTCGGATATTTGCAAACTCATAGTCATTGTTTTCACAGAAACCACCTGCAAAAGAATCTAAAAGCAAATAAATTGGTTGACTAAAAATAGCGATTGCCAAAGAAATCAAGGCCACAATGTAAATGTTTTTTGTAAAGAAAATAAAGGCTAAAATTGCTCCAGTTTCAAGCGCTGTTAACAGCACAATTAAAAAGATATTTTTATTGATGTTTTTTGCAAAATATGTCCAAAACGGGTTAATAAATATAGAAACCAGTGGAAAAATAATTAAAATATAGCTAATTTGGTCGTTTTTGTAGCCCAGACTTTGGAAATACAAAAACATAAACGGGTAAAGCAAAGCGTCTCCCATATAGCGAATTAAAAATGCTAAATCTAGTTTAATTATTTCTTTTTTTCTGTTCATTTACTTTCTTTAAAATGTCTTAAAAAGACGTCTTAATATTATATAATATAATGTATGCAGGCAACAATTTATTTTACTTTAGGCAAAGCGTTTGCCCCTGAAAATTTAATTTCATCTATCTTAATGATGTTATCCGGTGTGGCTCTGGGTTTCTTTTTGATGTTGCTTTTCTACATTTACGCATGTTTGATTGCGATAAACAAAAAAACTCGTGTTAAAAAAGCCAAAAAAGATATGCAAACCGATGTGCAAAGAGCAATTGTTGCGACTTTACAACTCTATAAAACTGATAAAGTTGCTAAAAAAGAACAAGGTCAAATCGGGTTTGCCTACACCCTTTCTAAACAACTGGCCTTTGACATTACTTCGCTTTACTTTCCAAAATCAAAAAAACCATATCTTGAGCTGACAATTGACGAAACTATTTTGTTTGCAAGTTATGTGGCTGCTAGAATTGATGAGATGATGTCGGCCAAAATCTTTAGTTTATTTAGAGGTTTGACTTTGAAGCGAATTGATCAGTTCAGGTCAGTAAAAAGTGAAATTGACGATTCCAAACTCGCCGGTGCCGCGCCTCTCAAGGCTTACTCTAAAACCAGACTTTTTAATCCGCTTTATTGGATAAAAACTTTGACTTTTGATAAGTTGATTGACAAGATTTTTGACAAAATCGGCTACGAAATTATTAAAATTACCGGTGAAGAGACTTACAAAATTTACTCTAAAAAAATGTTTAACAACGATATGTTTTTTGAAACTGATAAAGAGTTTTTTGAAGAACTTTACAAGCAAGTTAATCAAAACAATGAAAAAGGAGCAAAATAATCATGTGTTTCTGGCGAAAAAAAGTTAAAAAACTAACTAAAAACCAACAATTTAAAAAATTTAAAATTCACCAATTTGCCCCGCTAAATGGACTTAGAGAAGCCGAGGAGTTTACGCCTTCTATAGTGGCGTCTCCTGGAACTGGTAGAAACGTTAAAAACATTTCAAATCCAAAAGCAATAGTTGGCGAAGGTTTTGATGCCTTGGAAAAATACGAGGCTTTCCGTAGTGTGGCTGACAAAAAAATGACACAAAACGAAATTATTGATAAATACGGAAACGCGTATTATGAGTTTAACAACATCTTAAGTATTCCGACAGACGGTCAAGAGCAAATTTATCAGGCTAGTCAAAGAAAACCAGAGAAAACCAACACAGGCACCACAATTTCGCCAATTTTTCGCAAGCAAAAACCTAGAACTAGTTTTGTCGAAGTGGTTGTAGAAGACCCCTCTAAACAACTTGATGAAGTCCATAGCGTAACATTTGAGCCAGAAACTTTCAAAAGTAGTGCTGAGTTTCAAGGAGCCGGAGTTGCCGACAGCCAAGTTAAAATCACTAAGGCTAAAACTCAGGAACCAGCTTACTTTCAAGAACAAAGCGCAGTTCAAACTAATTTTCGTGAGTTTCAAAAACCAAGCGTTAGCGTTAATTCTGCAAACTCGGATGCCGATATTTTAAACTCAGTGCGTGGTTTTACTCAAACTACAACTAAAAGTCCATCAATTGAACCTACTATCTCTAAAGAAGTTTCACCAATGCCAAGCGAAACCACGGTTCAAGCAGAGACATACTCGCAAAGCCAACCAGCAAAGCCAAAGGAAGGCGAATACTTTGTTCCGCTTAACTTATTTCACAAGTCTAATTTAAGTCTAAACGATAAGCCAGAATGGTTGCTTGAACAAATTAAAATTATTGACAACACTATCGTTGAACTCGGGTTTACAGGTAAAGTTGTAAACTCAATTAAAGGACCGACTGTAACTAGATACGAAATTGAGCCAGACAGTAAAACTAATGTTAGCCGCTATAACTCACTAATTCATAACCTGCAAATGAATTTGTCTGTGACTTCTATTCGTATGCAAACTCCAATTCCAGGTAAACCTTACATTGGTGTTGAGGTGCCAAATATCAACCCAGAAGTCGTAAATTACTCAAATGTAATTCGCGAAAACGAATTCAGAGCACCTGAAAACAAGTTAGTGGTCCCGCTTGGTATCGACATTGACGGCAAAATCGTAAACCTAGATATTACTAAAATGCCGCACGGATTAATAGCCGGCGCTACTAACTCAGGTAAGTCAGTCTGCGTAAACACCATTATTACTTCACTTATTTTAAAAAACTCACCAAACGAGTTAAAACTAATTTTAATAGACCCTAAAGTTGTTGAACTAAAACCTTACGAGGGTCTGCCACACTTACTTACCAAAGTAATTACCGACCCTAAGAAAGCAACGGCTGTTTTGAGTTGGGCAATTAGTGAAATGGATCGTCGTTTTAAAGTATTTTGGGACGAGGCTAAATGCAAAAACATTGAAAATTATAACGCGCGCGTGGAAAACAAGACAGTTTTTG
>CAUTMU010000016.1:0-16059 GCA_963539535.1 uncultured Acholeplasmataceae bacterium
TAAAACTAGATATTTATAAAGGAAAGGTCTTGTTGATAGTCAACACCGCAACTAGATGCGGTTTTACAAAACAATACACCGAACTTGAAGAACTTTACTTAAAGTACAAAGACCAAGGATTTGTGATTTTAGATTTTCCTTGTAATCAGTTTTTGATGCAAGCACCTGGCACAGATTCTGAAATTCACAATTTCTGTGTAATGAATTTCAACACAACTTTACCACAATTTTCTAAAATCAAGGTTAACGGCAAAGACGCAATTGAACTTTACAAATACTTAAAAGAAGCACTGCCAGGCGGCCGAATTAAGTGGAACTTTACTAAGTTTTTAGTCAACAGACAAGGTGAAGTTATTGAAAGATTTGGCTCTAAAGAAGCGCCTTTGAGTTTTGAAGAAAAAATCAAAGCAGCACTAAGCACTAGCTTAGATAACTAATCCAAAAGAATTATTTTTCCAAATTAAAAAGCACAAATTACCTAAAGTCTAGGATAATTTGTGCTTTTTCATTGTTTTACTAAATAATTTTATTGGTAGCAATTAGTATTGGAAATCGTAAGATTGAAGTTGTCTAATTTGACTGTTAACATAGCTTAATTTAACAAACAAGCCAATAAAACCAAGAATACCAAAAAAGAATCCTAAGATTAGTAAAATATCGCCTGCTTTGCCTTCAAATGCTTTAGCGATTGAGATAATATAAAATATAAATGTTAGTAAACCAATAACACCTGCTGCTATAAATAGAGCTAGAAATAAAATTAGATAAGAACCAAAAATAGCAGTAATACCAGATGAAGAAGACCCTTGCAATGAACTAACAGAAACATTTAAGCCAAGACCGCCAGCAATGGAACCTGCAGTAAGCCCTGTTAAAGTAACTAGTAGGACTGGGATCAAAATAGCAAGAGCAATTAAAATCAAGTAAAGAATAATTGTTGTTTTAAGCGCTTTTTTAGCACTAATATAACTAGAAAGTTTTGTTGAATCCATTTAACACCTCGAAATCATTATACATTTTTTTCAAAAACTCAAATTTAGTTTATCAAAATACATCTCTGATTTATTTTTAATTTATTTAATAAGACCTAGTTGGTTTTCTACTTTCTCGCGGTTCTCCAAATTGTAAAGAATTTCAAGTAACAACAAGGCAAACTCGTGTGAATAGCCGCTTGAATGACCGGTAACTATGTTGTTTGAATGAACTGCTGGCACATTTAAGTATGTACCTTGCATATATTTCTCAAATCCAGGAAAACAAGTAAACTCTATGTTGTCAAGTAAACCGGCATACGCTAAAAATACGGGGGCCGCACAAATTGTAGCAATTGTTTTTTTAAGTTCAGCAAAGTCTTGAATTAAATCAATTATTGCTTTAAACTGCTCTCCGCTCGGTTTTTTAATTAGTTCAGACACCCAAGCACCGCCAGCAATTGCAACAAAGTCAAAGTCTTTAGCGTTAACTTCTGAAATTAAGTATTTAGCCTCAACTTTTAGACCATTTGAACTTACACATGCAGACTTATCGGAAGTTGAGACTAAACTAACTTCCATACCAGCTCTAAGTAAAATGTTTCTGGTAACCAAGGCTTCGGTTTCTTCAAATAAATCGCCGATTAAAATTATTCCTTTTTTCACTTTAAGCCTCCAAGCAAACAAACAAAACAGTTTCTAGTTTAGCCATAGTCTCTGGTCTTTTGGAGCCAAAGTATTCATTAATTTGACTAGACTTTGAGTCAAGTAAGTCAGAGACAATTTTAAAAGCTGACAAAGGAATTTTTTTAATTTCAGCAATTTGTGCTAAAGAGGTTAGTTCCATGTCACAAACATAAGCACTTTCTTTGCTGTCTAGTGGACTAGTTACAAAACAGTCTGCCGAAAAGCAAGCAACTTCTTTGAGTTCTAACGAATTTACTAACTTTAAGTCAAAACTTGGGATAGGATCATTGAAAATCGATAAGTCAAAGTCAGAAAAAGTAGCGTGTTTAACTTGAACTATTTCTCCTAACTTTAGACCAAAACCACCGGCTAAGCCGATGTTAATAATTTTTTTAACAAAAAATTCGTTCTGTTCAAGTACAAATAGTGCTTCAGTTAAAGCAAAAGCGGCATTGGTTTTGCCAATTCCTGTGTAAAGTAGTGCAACTGGTTTTTTGTTTAAAGTGCCTGTGTACATCTCAACATCTGAAAAAAAACGTTTAGGCTTTCCTAACTTATTCTTAAAATAAGTTAGCTCCGTACACATCGCACCAACAATTAGCGTGAGTTCTTTCAATTTTGCCTAGGCTTTAGTGGTTTGAACTTCTACTTTAGTTTTGCGACCTCTTTTTTCTCTTGCTCTAGTTTGAAAGTAAGTAGTAATAACATATGAAAGATAAGAAATAGCCGCAGCAAGAAGAGCAAAGGCAATTACCCAACGAACTATATAGTAAATGCGAGTTCCTTCGTTTTTGTGAAGTCCACCGATTAGCTCAATGATTGGGAAAGTAAAACGAGATACAAAAATGATACCAGACACTATTTTTTGACCGGTTAGTACAGCCACTAGCATGGCAAGTGACAAGTAAAGCGCGTGTTCCGCACCACTGTAGGCCAAAAAGAAAATAGATGTGCCGATAATTGGCAGGTAATGCACAAAGTGTAGACGGTAAAGTACTGGTCGTTTTAACATAAATACCAGCGCTATTAACACAGCCAACAGAATTGCTAGGAATACAGATATAAACATTGGATAGTGTTGTTTAAATGAAAACTGTCCGCGCATCACTAAATTAAAGAAAGCAGCGACCTTAATTAAGTAAAAGTCTAGAAATAAAATAACTAGTCCTGCAAAAACTTTATCGGAAAAAGAAGAAAGTAGTACTGCGGTTAAAAGAAAGATTAAGGTAACAAAGCGCACCCAACTAATCATTAGTTCACTAATTGTAAGGGCGTTGTTTCTGTATTTGTTAATTGCACCAATTAAAGCGTGGATTTCGGCAAAAATCGCGAAAGCCGCTAGCCCGACAGCCACGACAATTGCTACTAAATTAACAACTGAATAATTTTTTTTAGTCATATAAAACTCCTTGAATAATCAAATTAAAATGTAATTTTATTTAGTTTTTAGTATAAAAAAGTAGTCTTTTCTTAGTTAAGACTACTTTTTTAATCAAATTAGATACTTACTTTTTACGTGGGTTTTTAAGTTCTGCCTGAGCAGCCGCAAGTCTTGCAACTGGAACTCTAAATGGAGAGCAAGAAACGTAGGTAATGCCTGCGTTGTGGAAGAACTCAACTGAAAATGGGTTTCCACCGTGTTCACCACAAACTCCAAGTTTAAGCGTTTTGTTGCCTTTTTTGCCAAGTTTTGTTGCAAGTTTTACAAGTTCACCTACACCTTCTGGGTCAATTTGTTGGAAAGGGTCAAACTCATAAATCTTGTTGTCGTAGTAAGCAGGCAAGAAGTTAGCAGCGTCGTCTCTTGAGAAACCAAAAGTTAACTGAGTTAAGTCGTTTGTACCAAATGAGAAGAAGTCTGCCTCTTTGGCGATTTTGTCAGCCAAGATAGCAGCACGAGGGATTTCAATCATTGTACCAACCTTGTATTCAAGGTCAACTCCTGCTTCTTTGATTAACTGATCTGCAACTCTACAAACAGTTTGTTTAACGAATTGGAATTCGCGAAGTTCACCAACTAGAGGGATCATAATTTCTGGAACTAGTTTCCATTCAGGGTGTTTTTTAGTTTGCGCAATATAGGCAGTGATAACCGCTTTAGTTTGCATTTCAGCAAGTTCAGGGTAGCGAACCGCTAGACGGCAACCACGGTTACCCATCATTGGGTTTTCTTCGTGAAGAGAAGCAATTACGCTGTAAAGTTCTTTTAATTCAACTTTAAGTTCGCGTGCAAGCTCTTCAATTTCTTTAGCCTCTTTTGGAATAAACTCATGTAGAGGTGGATCTAGATAACGAATGGTCATCGCTCTACCTTCTACAGTTTCAATTAAGTCTTCAAAGTCTTTTTGTTGATATGGCAGAATGCGTTCAAGTGCTACTTTTCTTTGTTCAGCAGTAGCAGACACGATAAACTCACGAATTGCTTTAATACGAGTTGAGTCAAAGAACATGTGTTCTGTACGAATTAAACCAATACCTTCTGCGCCAAATAAGATAGCCTGACGTGCATCTTTTGGAGTTTCGGCGTTAGCACGTACACCAAGAGTGCGAACTTCGTCAACCCAGCCCATGAAAGTTTCAAAGTCGCCAGAGATTTCAGCAGGTACAGTTTCAATTTTTTGTAAATAAACAGAACCAGTTGAACCGTCAATACTAATGTAGTCGCCTTCTTTAACTTCTGAGCCACCTAAACGGCAAGTTCCGTCTGATAAAAATTGAAGGTCATGGCAACCCGCAACACAAGTTTTACCCATACCACGAGCAACTACGGCTGCGTGTGAAGTCATACCACCACGAGCAGTTAAGAAACCTTCAGCAACGTGCATACCTTCGATGTCTTCAGGTGAAGTTTCAAGACGAACTAGTACTGATTTTTTACCTTCTGACTTAAGACGAAGAACTTCGACCACAGAGAAGGCAACTTGTCCAGTTGCAGCACCAGGAGATGCTGGCAGACCTTTGCCGGCAAGTTTAGCAGTTTTTAAAGCAGCACTTGAAAAATGTGGGTGAAGGAGATTTTCAAGTTGAGCAGGCTCAACACGAGTGATTGCTTGTTCTTTAGTGATTTTACCTTCATTAACTAAGTCAACCGCGATTTTTAAAGCAGCAGGCGCTGTTCTTTTTCCGTTTCTAGTTTGAAGGAAGTATAGTTTTTCGTTTTCAATAGTAAACTCAATGTCTTGCATATCACGGAAGTGTTCTTCCAACAAAGCAGCCAAACGCATAAACTCAGCGTGGCAAGCAGGCATTACGTCTTTTAAAGTGTCAAGGGCTTGTGGAGTGCGGATACCAGCAACTACGTCTTCACCTTGAGCGTTAATTAAGTATTCACCAAATACTTTAGCCTCACCTGTTGAAGGGTGGCGAGTAAAGGCAACACCTGTACCTGATTTATTGGAAAAGTTACCAAATACCATTGATTGAACGTTAACAGCAGTTCCCCAAGATGAAGGAATGTTGTTCATTTTACGGTAGTAGTCGGCGCGAGGGTTGTTCCAAGATTTAAATACGGCACCAATTGCGCCAAATAGTTGCACAAATGGATCAGTTGGGAAGTCTTCGCCAATTTCTTTTTTGTAAAGTTCTTTAAAGCGAGCAATCATTTCGTCTAAATCTTCAGCAGTGAAGTCTGAGTCTTGTGCTACACCTTTTTGGGCTTTAAGTTCATCAATGATGTTTTCAAAGTTGCGTTTTTCAACACCCATTACCACGTCTGAATACATTTGGATGAAACGACGGTATGAGTCGTTTGCAAAACGACGGTTACCAGTAATTTGGCTAAGTCCATCAACTACGTTTGGATTTAGACCTAAGTTTAAAATTGTGTCCATCATACCTGGCATTGATACTCTGGCACCACTTCTTACAGAAACTAAAAGCGGATTTTTTGGATCTCCGAATTTTTTACCTGTTAATTTTTCCAAGGCTTTAACTGCGTCTAGAATTTCTTTTTGAATTGATGTAGAAATTTGTTCGCCGTCTTTGTAGTATTTTGTACAAGCCTCGGTTGTAACTGTGAAACCTTGAGGAATTGGTAATCCAAGTTGGGTCATTTGGCCAAGGTTAGCACCTTTACCACCGCAAAGATTACGCATTGATTCGTTAGTTTCACTAAATGCATAAACATATTTTTTTGCCATTTAAATTCTCCTTTTTGACTAATAAATAGTATAACAAAATTTAAGTTTAATTTAAAGTATAAATGAGTTAGAAAATCGTTTTTTAAAGACGCATTCCGCCGTTGACGTCAATTGTTGCGCCAGTTATATAACTTGAGTCGTCAGAGGCTAAAAACAACACAACACTCGCAACTTCCTTGGGCTCTCCTAAACGGTTTAACATGGTTTGTCCTTTAAACTTTTCAAGTAGAGTTTCTGGTACCGTTTTCATCATGTCAGTTAAGATAAAACCAGGTGCTACTGCGTTTACTCGTATGTTTGCACCTTTGCGTGCAAACTCTTTTGCCCAGGTCTTAGTTAAGCCAATTACTCCTGCTTTAGCAGCAGCATAGTTAGCCTGGCCAATATTACCAAATTGACCAACAATTGAAGTGATGTTAATAATTTGGGCTTTGCCTGTTTTTAAGAATTCAGGGATTAGTGGCTTAGTTAGATTATAAATTCCAGTTAAGTTCACAGAAATTACTTTGTCCCAGTCTTCATCTTGCATTTTTTGAGTTAGACTGTCTTTAGTAATTCCAGCGTTATTGACAAGAATTTCCGGGATTCCGTGTTTAGCAACAATTTCTGGCAAAAGTGACTGAATTTGCATGCGGTTAGAAACATCTAGGCAATAGCTAAATAAATTAGGATGACTGTAGGTTAAAGGATGCAGGGCAAAGCCAATAACCTTCGCGCCTTCTGCTAAAAACTGAAGTGCACATTCCTTGCCAATTCCACGTCCTGCGCCAGTAATTAAAACTAATTTGTCTTTGAATCTAGTCATTTGTGTGCTCCTTTTCTTAAGTAAAGTGCAATTCCTTGACCGCCACCTATACAAAGTGAAGCAATTGCTGAGTTTAAATTAAAATGTTCAAACTGAGTGGCAAGAGATACTACAACCCTGGCACCAGACATGCCGAGTGGATGTCCAAGTGCTACTGCACCACCGCATACATTGGTTTTTTTATTTAAAGTGCTGTATGGAATTTTATATTTTTCAGATAACAACTTTAAATTGGCAATCACAGTATGCGCAAACGCCTCGTTGATTTCAAATAAATCAAGGTCATTTATATTAAGTTTATTGGTTTCAATTAGTTTTTGAATTGCAAAAAACGGCGCAAGTGGGAAACTTTCTGGCTCTACGCCAACTTCAGCAAAGTCTACGATTTCTGCAAGTGGCTCTAGTTCTGGATGTTTATCTAGATAAGCACTTGAGGCCAAACAAACAAAAGCAACTCCATCGTTTATACCAGATGCGTTTCCAGCGTTAGTAATACCATCTTTTGAAAAAATAGAAGGTAGTTTTAAGATAGCGTCTGCTGTGGTCTCTGGCCTGATGTGTTCGTCTTTTTCAAAACTTATTTCTGCTTTTTTTGACTTAATGGCAACTGGGATAATTTCTGATTTAAATATAGTGTTTTGGGCTTGGTAAGCCTTTTTATGAGAGTTATCTGAGTACACGGCTGCTTCCTCTTTAGTAATTTTTAAATTAGCGGCAATTTTGTCCATTAAAAGCCCCATTGGTTCTTTTAAGAAAGAGTCGGTAAGCCCGTCTGACTCAATTAAATCAAGGGTTTTAAGAAGTCCATATTTACAGCCTGTCCTTGAGTTTAAAATAGCGTGTGGCACATTTGACATAAACTCACCACCTCCGGCCACAACTAAGTCAGTTTTGCCAGAAAGTATATCAAGATAAGCAGAAACAATTGCCTGCATACCAGAGCCACAGACCATATTTACAGTAAACGCAGTGGTTTTTGGACTAAGTCCGGTTTCCAGCGCAATTTGTCTGGCTGTGTTTTGACCGCACGCGCTTTGCATAACTTGACCAAAGACTAGTTTTTGAATTTCGGTCTTATTGATTTTGTATTTTTCAAGCAAACCAGATAATACTTGCGCACTGATTTTAGTAATACTTTGACCAGCAAATGTTTGGCCGAAATTACCGATTGCACTGCGCCCTTTGGCAACAATGTAGACTTTGTTTTGCATTTAAATCTCCTTTTTAGAAATTAGTTTGATAAACTTAGGAATTATTTCGTTTGCATTTCCAACTATCACTAAATCCGCATGTTGGTTAAGTGGAGCGCTTTCGTCTATGTTAACCGAAATAATTTTTTTAGCCTTTTGAATACCAGCAAGATGTTGACTTGACCCTGAAACTCCAAAACAAATTAGTAAGTTAGGAGCAACTGCGGAGCCGGTTTGACCGATTTGTCTTTTTTTGGTAAACACAGATTTTTGCACCAATCCTCTAGTTGCACCAACTGCAACTTTTGGCTGATTTAAAAAATCATTAAAATATTTAGCAGAAATTTCAGCACCGCGACCTAAGTCAAAAATAATTTCTTTACTTTGAAACGAAAAGTTTTCTTTAGTTTTATTTAAAATTTGTTTAAAGTTAAGTTCTTTTACTTGAGTTGCCTCAATTTTTGTAAGTTTCATCTCAGGGTTTGACTTTTCTTTTAACTCAAATAACCCTTGTCTAACTGTAGCCATTTGCACCAAAGAATTGGGATAGATAATTTCTGCGTAAATATTTCCAGAAAAAGCAGGTCTAACAGCAGTTAGTTTAAGTGAATCAGCAGCCGCTTCAATTTCTAGTCCTGTGGTATCCGCGGTTAACCCAGCTTTGAAATGAGTTGCTAAAACAGGAGCTAAGCTGCGGGTAAAAATCCCGGATGGAAATAAAAAGATATCCGGAGTTGGTAATTTTTTAAATAAGTTAAAGATAGTTTTGCCAGTTGACTGCACATTTAAAAAGTAGTCTTTTGGCAAAACCAAGACATAGGTTTGATGAAAACCAAAGTTTTTAAGTTTTTCATTTTCTTGGCTAGGTAAATCTGAGTCTGTTAAAATCAAGGCGTTGACTATAACTGAGTCTAAATTTTTTTGATTGATTTCAGAAATCAGCTCAAAAGTTCCAGAAACTATTTGCTTGTGCTGATTTAAAAAACCTAAAATAAAAATATTTTTCATGTGCGTGTATATCCTTATTTTAAAAACTCTTTAAATTGTTCTGCTAAAACAGAGGCAGCGGTGTCTACATCAACATTCAAAACTTCAGTAGTTTTTTTGGGAAAAGTTTTTAAAAAAGTTTTTTTAACTCTAGTAGGTGAGCCTTTTAAGCCCAGTTCAGTAATTTCTATCTTTAAGTCTTGATTAGTGTAAGCTTGGATGTTTTCGTCATTTAAATTATTTAAATTAGCAAGGTCTAAAACTGGCGATGTTGCTTGCTTAGAAGTCACGGTAATTAACGCTTTTTTAGGAACTTTTACCTCTAAATCACCAAAATCTGAGTTTACATAAGCGTTTAGAGAACTTGCTTGTTTAGTTATATCATATACACAAGATATCAAAGTTTCACCTAGCAGTGTAGAAACTGAAGGTCCGACCTGCGCAGTGTCTCCGTCTAGGGCTTGATAGCCTGCAAAAATGTATGAGTAGTTTTGGGTTTTTAAAAACTCGGCTAAAACTTTTGCAGTTGCAGCAGTGTCGGAACCTGAAAATGCAGGATCGCTTAAGATTATTAGTTTTTTAACATTTTTATAGGCAAACACTGAAGACAGCACTGGTTTATGGAAAAGTGGGGCCATTGAAATTACTTCAATGTCCAGGTTTAATTTTTGTGCAAGTACTATTGCTTTTAAGTCGTCTGGGTTAATTATTTGTTCACCTGAACGCACTAAGGTGTTGGTTTCTTTGTTGAAATCAAACTTAGTGGTGTTGGGAACTACTTTTACTAAAACCGCTACTTTCATTTCTTTAACAGGGTTTGGCCAATAATTATTTTTTGAACTTCAGAAGTTCCTTCATAAATTTCGGTAATTTTTGCGTCTCTGTATAGTCGCTCTACAATAAACGAAGTCATGTAGCCATATCCTCCGTGGATTTGTACAGCAAAATCAGCAGCCTCAACCGCTACTTTTGCACAATACAGTTTTGCCATCGCAGAATCTTGGATGTTTTCAGGTGATTGGTAGGTAGAAACGGCTTCACTAAGCAGTAGTGTTGCTGCTTTTATTTTGGTTTTAAGTTCAGCATAGCGAAATTGAGTGTGTTGAAACTCTGCCAAAGTTTGGCCAAATTGACGGCGTTGATTTGAATAAGTTTCAACTTCTTTTAAAGCAGCCTTGGCAATTCCAATGGCTTGTGCGGCAATTGAAATTCTGCCACCAGTCAGCGTAGTTAAAGCAATTTTGTAGCCTTGGCCAAGTTGTCCAAGTAGGTTTTCTTTTGGAACTTTAACATTTGTGAGTATAACTTCACAAGAAGAAGAAGGACGAATGCCAAGTTTACTGTCTGGTTCTCCAAAAGAAACTCCAGGCATTTCTTTTTCTACAATAAAACAAGCCATTTCTCGGCTGGGGTTATCAGCGTGTTTATTTCTTGCAAACACTAAATAAATGTCGGCGTGTGGAGCATTGGTAATAAATAATTTTGAGCCATTTAGCAAAAAGTGGTCTGAATGCTCTTCAAATGAAGTGTCTAAAATAGCAGGGTTTGAGCCTGCGTTGGTTTCAGTTAAAGCAAACGCACCTAGTTTGGTTTTAGTAAGTTGTGGTAGATATTTGGCTTTTTGTGTATCAGTTCCAAACTTTAAAATCGGTGCTACGCAAAGTGATGTGTGTGCGGCTAAAATTACGCCAATTGCGGCGTCTGCCTGTGACAGTCTTAAAACTGTGTCAATATACAGGCTAAAGTCTAGCCCAGAACCTGAGTAGGCAGCCGGAATGGTTAAACCAAACAAAGAGTTTGCTTGCATGTCTTTAACTAAATCCACAGGAAAAGTGCCTTTTGTTTCAATTTCTTTTACAAAAGGCAAGACATTTAAGTCAATGTACTGTTGAATTTTACTTTGAATAATTTCAGTTTTGTCCATTTTATTTTTCTAAATTAGGTAGATATAACTCAGCTTCACCTCGACACGCTACCTTATTTTCTAAATTAAAGAAAGTACATAAAAAAGTTACTCTTTTTTTAACTGAGTCGATGTCTTTGCATTCAATTTCTAAAGTGGCTTTATCGCCGACAAAAATAGGTCTTAAAAATTCAATGTTTTGCTTTAAGTAAACTGAACCTTCACCTGGCCAAATTGTGCCAAAAACTCGCGAAAAATGTGAAAAAAGCAAAGCACCATGTACAATAGGTTTCCCAAATCTAGTTTGTCTGCAGTAGACAGGGTCTGTGTGAAGAGGATTTTTGTCCTGAGAGACTTCCGCAAAAGCAAGAACATCGTCTACTTTAAACAAAATAGTCTCGCGATATTTTTCGCCAACCTTAATTGCTAAACTCATTTAGGTAAAAAAGTTTAAGATTTATTTAGATTGAGCGGCTTCTAGTGCTTTTAAGCGGTCGTATTCGGCTTTGTCAATAGTTATAGTCTCTGTTTGCGGTAAACCTTTTTGTTTGCGGGCTTTGACTAAAGCGTAAATTACATTTCCTAAGTTAAATAAGAAAAGAGCGCCGTTGATGGCCCAAACTGAGTGTGCACCAATTAAAATACCGTAAGTTACAAAAAGTAGACAGCCAACTGAGTTAACTGAGCGAATAATTAAGTCTTTTCTAAAGGTAAACGAAATAAAAATTACTATACCAGCCGCAATTCCAACTAGTTCATAGTAGTTAAAACCAGAGTTAGTTTTAGTTAAAAAATTCAGTAAATTCATGATTTTCTCCTTTATTTTTGAATTTATGCAGGTTGAGTTAATTATACTTTAACAAAACCAAATATCAGTCTTGCGTAAAAAAAGAAGACTGGAGTAAGTTAGTTGTGGTGTGAGTTTTTTGCCAAAAGGAACTTTTGCCTTTGCCAACTAAAATAATTTCACCCGAATCTTTCAAGGTTTTTAGTGTTCGGTTAATTGTGGAAAGCGAAATGTGCGGGTTGGCTTTTTTTAAGTCAGAGACGGTAAAGGTATCTTGGAAGTTCCTAATTTGGCCAATGATGTCGTTTTTGCGATTTATAGTTGCTTCAAACTGATGTTGATGAGCCTTTGTTTCAAATTCTTGATAAGCCTGGAAACACACGGAGGTTAAAATCTCAAAAAGCAAAGAAGTATCTGAGTGTCCATGCAGCCAGTTAGTGCTAGCCACCGCCAGGGCTTGGTCTAGTTGAGTGCTAAGTGGTGCTAAGAATTTAAAAAAAGAAACATATGAAAAAACCTTAAACTCAGCAGTAAGTAGTCTAAAGGCAAGCAAACAAAATAACGCTTTCTGGTTTAAAAGATAAGGCTCCAGCATATAGTAGTCAATTAAGAAATTAGAAATTAATGTAACTTTTTCAATTTCTTTGACACACAAAGTATTATAAAGTGTGCACGCTTCACTAAGTTTTGCCTCAATTCCAAGTGGTTTTCCGCTTGCATCTAAGAAACTAGTTTGGTTAGACTGTGCGCGGTTTAAAGAAACTGCGTGAATTCCATCGCTAAGCGCAGAGGCATACGCATAGATATCTGAGTTGTGCAGACCTTTTTCGGCGGTCATTTGAATACTTGAAATGATTTTTCTTGCGTTTTGGACAAACCTTTCTTTTAAATTGTTTGGCTTGTAGTCGTTTGAAGTAAACTTTTTTAATTTGTCTTTATCTAGTTCTGAAAACATGCAAGAAAAATAGTATGCGTTTTCAGAAACAAGGCCAGGGATGAGCGCTTGCTTGATTTTTTTGAAAAATTCAGCGAAGTAAGTTTCTTGTCCACGCTTAGCGTAAAGCGCGGTTAGTTTGTTGATTTGCTTGAAATCTAGAGTAAAGCGCTCAATGTTTTTAAGTAAAAACATTTAAATAAGGTAGTCGCCTAAACGCAGGCACCACCGATAAACTCGCGAAGTAGTGAGTTGCAAGGCACAAGTTGATCGTCAATGTCTACGTAGTATTTTAAGAATTTAACTAACCTGTTTGCAGTAATGAAGTATTCAGATGAACGCGGGATGGCTTGAAGTTGCGGAAGCGCGTGTTTTTTTAAGACAGCGTATTCATATGAAAGCTCAGTGTTGAAAACAAAGTCCACACCTTCTTGGTTTGGATAAATCCACTTAAACTCACCTTTTCTAACAGACGGCCACATTGAAAGCGTTTCGGTAGCCTTGGCATTTCTGTATTTTGAGTCTCTTACAATTCGGCGAAGTAAACGCAAGTCTGTAAAAGATATCGGGTTGTGAAAGTCAATGTGCGCCTGAGTTTGTGGTCCGATAAAGATTTTGTATTTTAAGTCTCTTTTAATTGACTTAGTTAACTCTTCGTTTAAGGCGTGTATACCTTCAATGATAATAGGAGTAGTAGCGTCTATAGTAAGTGGTTCTTTGAAACTACGTGAAGAAGTTTTAAAGTCGTAAACTGGCAAACTAGTTGGCTTTCCTTGAATTAAGTCAGATAAGTTTTGGTTAAATAGGTCAATGTCTAAGGCGTATATACTTTCAAAGTCTAGATTTCCGTCTTCGTCTCGTGGAGTTTTTGCGCGCTCAACGTAGTAGTCGTCAATTGAAATCATTAAAGTTTTTACGCCAAGTGAAGCAAGAGTGTATCTTAGTCTGGTTGCAAATGTAGTTTTGCCAGAAGAAGAAGGGCCAGCTACGCAAATTAGGCGTTTTTTGGCGCCATAGTTTAATATTTCTGAGGCTACTTTAAAGAAGTTATTGGTGTGTCTGATTTCACACATATTGATAAACTCACTAATTTTTTTACGGTCAAACGCTTTTTCGTTGAGTTCAGCAATTGTGCCGACTCCAACTGACTTAGACCAAGCAGCGGCTTCTCTTAGTGTATTTGCATAGGTTAAAGATTCTGAAAACTCAGGAATGCGACCATTCGCCTCACCGCGTGGGTATTGTAAAATAAAGCCAGCGTCGTAAAGAAAAATTTTGTAGTCTTTTAAATAACCTGTACTTGGCACCATTTTAGAATACATATAGTTGTAATAATCGCCAACTTTGTAGGCGTTTACGTATTCTTGCTCACGCACATTTAAAACGGCTAGTTTATCTAAATCACCTTGTTTTGCGTAGATGTTTTCAGCCTGTTCAAGAGGAATTAAGACTTTTTCAAAAGGCAAGTCTGCTTTAATTATTTTCTTAATTTCTTTATCTAGCGCTTCAATGTCTTTTTCAGTTAGTTTACGGCCAAGTTTTTTAGGAATTGCTAAAATAGACATAGAAACGTTGTAGTTGAACTTAACTTGGCTTTTAAATAGCCGATTGTAGGCCATCGCCACAATAAAACGAAGTGAGGCTTCGTAAATTCGGTTAGCAGAACGTACAGAATGTGATAAAAACTCAATTTCGCAGTCTGCGTGTAGTTGATAGGTAAGTTCACGAAGTCGGCGGTTGGCTTTCACGGCAAAAGGCGTAAAGTCTAACTTCACTTCTTTTAATACATCTAAAGCACACACACCATTTGGAAATTCATAAGTTTGGTTTGTATTAAGTACTTTAATTTTCATATTTATTCCTCCTTTTTTCAAAAATAAATATTTAAACTGTTAAAATTCAAGATCATCAAAGAAAGGCGATGAGTATGTCGGCTCGTCTTTCTGCTCTTCATCTTGATTTGACTGGTCTAAGCCAAATTCAGCGGTAAAAGCAGAAAAGGCTTGTTCTGAGATCTTAGTGGCGTTTTTCTTAATTTTTGTAATTTCAATTGTTTGTTTCGGCTCAGCAGGTTTTAAATCTTGAAGTAAGTCTTGTTTAATTGCAATTAACCAAGGGAAACTATCGTTACTTACTCCCTCTAAAGCACGTCTAAATTTATTTGAGTTTTTAAGGTCTGCAATTTTTTTAGTTAAAACTACTTCTTTAAAGAAAATATTTGCATCTATGCCATTTTGATTTGAGTTAACCGCAACACAGGAAACTAATTCAGCAGGTTGAGTTTTTTGACGTTGATACATCAAACTTCCTTTACGGTAGCGCTGCATTTGCGGAAGTTCAAAGTAATTTCTTACAAAAACAGTTGCTTTGTTGGTCAGCATTAAAATTTGGCTTTCTTCGTTGACAAACAATACAGAGACTAGTTCATCTTTGTCTTCTAATTTAATTACTCTAACTCCAGATGCGTATAGTCCATATTCAGGAACTTCAGATTCAGAGAAGCAAAGACCATAGCCTTTTTTAGTTAAGCACAAAATTGATTTAAGCGGGCCAGCTGAAACTGAAACTAGCTCATCTTTAGTGGCCAACTTAATTGCGCGCTGTGGTTTTGTGTAGCGAGTAGTAGTAAGATCTTGGAGCAGAACTTGTTTTGCAAAACCTTGTTTAGTTGCAAGTAAAAACTTTAAGTTTTTGACAAAGTCTTTTACTATAAACGGATAGATTACTCGCTCTTGGTCGGCCAGTTCCACAATTTGGCCGATGTGAATTCCTAGTTCTGACCATTTCTTTTCGGTAATTTTGTAAATTGGCACTGCGATAAAGTTACCTTGGTTTGTAAACATCAAAAGCGTTGAGTGGTTAGAAACATCTTGTTCAAGCACCAAACTGTCGCCAGTTTTAAACTGAGTTTGCTTGCTTTGGGCAAATGATTTTAGCGAAGATTTATAAATATATCCGTTTGCCGAAACCCCAAAGTGATAAGTGTCGTTAGAAATTAAGGCTTTTTCGTCAATTTTTAAGTTAGTAATTTCTTCTTTAATTTCAGTTCTTCTGGCAACATACAACTGTTTTTTAGTTTCTTTTAGTTCATTTCCGACTTTTTTAGTTAGGTACTCAGGGTCTGCCAAAATTTTTTCGTATTCCTTAATTCGCTCAATTAAATCTTCTTTTTCTTTAAGTAAAAGCACTATGTCTGTGTTAGATAAACGATATAGTCGCATGTTAACAATCGCGGTTGCTTGTTTGACTGTAAAGATACCATTAAAACCAGCGACGATGTTTTCAATTGAAGATTTCTTGTCGTGTGATGCGCGAATTATTCTAATAATTTCGTCTAACACCGAAAGCATTTTTTCCAGACCTTCAACGATATGCAGACGTTCTTTGTCTTTATCGCAAAGATACTGAGTGCGAGCAGTGTAGCATTCTTTGTAGTGGTTGATATAGGCAAGTAAAATGTCAATAATGCCCATGCAAACTGGACGGCTGTCAGCAATTGAGACCATATTGTAGTTAAAGTAGACTTGCAGTTGTGTATTTTTAAATAGATATGCAAGAATTGCGGTTGGCTCGGTGTTTGGTTTTAAGTCAATTGCGATTCTAAGCCCATCTTTGTAAGCCTCATCCCTAATTTCTTGGTTATCACGGCGTTTTTC
>CAUTMU010000017.1:0-15553 GCA_963539535.1 uncultured Acholeplasmataceae bacterium
TCCGCGAAGGTGGACACACAGTTGGTGCTGGTTCTGTAACTAAAATTATTGCTTAGTTAAGAATTTAAAATCAAAAAAGCCTAACATTTGTTAGGCTTTTTTTAATGTTTTATTTTGTGATTTCTTTTGCGATTTCTTTTGCGAATCAAAAAATTATTGATGCTTTTGGATAGATAATAATGAATGTTTTATCTTGTTTTTAAATGTTTATGCGTTAAATAAAAGTTTTGTATTTTGTTTTAACAAAGCGATTATATAACTATTAAGAAATTTTTAGATAGTGGGATTATTTGTATGATTTGAATTTTTTAATGAGTGTCTAAATGATAATTTCTTTTGTGATTTCTTTTGCGTTTGCTACCTTGCAGCATCAACCATTTTTAGAAATTTACTTGCGTCAAGTGATGCTCCACCAATTAAAGCACCATCAATGTCAGAAGTTAAAAGAATGTCTTTAATATTTTCTAGTTTAACAGAACCACCGTAAAGAATTCTGATCTCAGCAGCAACTACCTTGCCGTAGAGTTTTTCAATAACTTCGCGAATTCCTTTAATCGTTTGGTTTGCAACTTCAGGGGTAGCAGTTTCGCCAGTTCCAATTGCCCAAATAGGCTCATACGCAATAACTACCCTTTTAGCATCGTTTGCGCTAACTTCTGAAAATGCTGATTTAATTTGATTTGCTAAAAAGTCATAAACTTCGTTTTTTTGCCTTACTAAAAGGTTTTCACCAACACAAACAACAGGAGTTAAATTACTTGTCAGTACCTTTTTTAACTTCAAATTAACATATAGGTCGCTTTCTTTAAAATACTCTCTGCGTTCGCTGTGGCCAATTAAAACATACTCAAAGCCAAGTGGTTCAACCATTTTTAAAGAAAGTTCACCAGTATACGCGCCTTCATCTAAATGATGAATATTTTGCACACCAATTCTTAAATTACCTTGTCTTTTAACTAAACAGCGAGCATATAGACTTGGTGCAAATACCACAGTTTCAACTTCAGTTCTTTCAGGCATTTTATCTGCAACTTGGTAAATAAACTCAAGCGCCTCTGCTCTTGTTTTATACATTTTCCAGTTACCAGCAATTATTTTTCTTCGCATATTAAAAAGTCCTTTTCTATCTTGGGGTTTTAACAAGTAAAACCTTGCATGGTCTTGAGTATTTATTTCTCAAGTAGTTTTCTTTAATGTTGGGAAAGTAAAAAGTTTCAAAACGTTCAACTAAAGTAACTTCTTCATTTTGAAAAATTTCAACTCTGCCTTCCAAAACATAGCCAAAAGTTTCACCAACTTGTGGTTTTTGAATTTCGGTTTGCCCGTTTGGCTGAATTTCCACGATTTCAACTTTAAAACTAGAGTTAGTAGGCAGTAGTGGAAACTTAGCGTAGAGTAAGTTCTCATCAACTTCTTCGCTTTCTGCAAGTTTTGCGGTTGAAAAAACTTCAACTAAGCTTTCTTCTCTAGTTTGTTCAGTAGTTCCAAAAAAATCTTGAAAGTTTGTACCTAGTCTTTCTAAAATTTTTTCTAAAGATTCAAGTGATGGAGATGTACGGTTATTTTCAATTTGGGAAATATAACCTTTTGTAACTCCAATGTCGTTTGCCAGTTCCTTGGTAGTTAAATTAGCCTTGACTCTTAGATAATGAATTTTTTGTCCTAAATTAATCACGATTTTACTTATCTAAAATGCACTCAATTCCAGGCAGAGTTTTACCCTCAAAAAATTCAAGTGAAGCCCCACCACCAGTTGAAACGTGTGTGAATTTTTCAATCATGTTTGCTTTGGCAATAGCAGCAGCAGAATCACCACCACCAACAACTGTCATCGCGCCTTCTCTGGCAGCGATATACTCAGCGATTTTGTAAGTACCATTAGAAAACACAGGAAGTTCAAATACACCAAGTGGACCGTTCCAAATCACTGTGTTTGCTTTATCAATATACTGTTTAAATAGTTTAAGGGTTTTAACACCACAGTCTAAACCTTCTTCGTCTTCAGGAATATCCATAACTGAACGTAGGTTAACTTCGGTATCGTTTGAAAACTCTTTACCTGTATAAACATCACGGCCAACTATTAGTTTGCCTGCGCCACGTTTAAGTAAATCCAGCGCTAAATCTGTTTTGTCGGGTTCGCAAATACTTTTGCCAATTTTTCCACCTTGAGCCTTCGCGAAAGTATAAACCATACCACCAGCGACCAATACATAGTCGCAAATCTTAAGTAAATTATTAATAACTTCAATTTTGTCAGAAACTTTCGCACCACCAATGATTGCCACAAGTGGTCTTTTTGGATTTTGAATTGCAGCAGAAAGATACTTAATTTCTTTTTCCATCAAAAATCCACAAACACAAGGTAGGTGATTTGCAATACCCACATTAGAAGCTTGTGCTCGGTGGCACACACCAAAAGCATCATTTACAAAAATTTCACCAAGTCCGGCCCAGTATTTGCCAAGTTTTGATGAGTTTTTTGACTCTGCTTTGTTGTCAAGATCTGCAAAACGAGTGTTTTCAAGCATGATAACTTCGCCTGACTTTAATTGACTAACTGCATCTTCCACAGCCTTACCACGGTACTCTGCAACAAACTTAACAGGTTTTTCAAGTAATTCAGATAATCTGCGAGCAACTGGTTCTAAAGATTTGCCTTGCATATCTTTTTCTTCTTTAACACGCCCAAGGTGTGAAAGTAAAATTAACTTAGCGCCGTGTTCAAGTAAATAAGAAATTGTTGGAAGTGCCTGAACGATACGGTTATCATCAGTGATTTCACCATTTTTAAGTGGTACGTTAAAATCAACTCTTAAAATTGTTTTTTTGTTTTGAAAATCAACATCTAAAATTGTTTTTTTGTTCATTTATTAAAACCTCTCTAAACAAATCAATTATAACATTTAAAGCAGTGTATTTAAATGATTATTTTTAAAATTTGTTTAACTTGCAAAGAGTAAACACTCAGTCTAACAACTAAACATTTTTATTTAACAATCCTAATACACAAAATGTAATTTTCAAAAAACTAATGCTTTTTTATAATTTTTATGTGCAATTTGCGCATTTTTTTAAAAAACTAATTTTTTAACTAAATTAAATAAAGTAAAATAAAGACATGTTTTTAAACAATAGAAAACTAAAATTAAAGACTAAATTAGAAAATGAAAAAGCCGTCTTTTACAAAAGACAACTTTACTATTGCAGAATGCTTTGTTCTAAAACCTTGAGTGAGTTTAGTGAACTGACTAAATTACCGATTTCAACAATTTCTTGCTATGAGAGAAACAAGTCATCACTTACTCAAAAAAGCATTAAAAAAATAGAGACACTGTTTGTCTCTGACAAAATATCTATCTATAACTTTAATCTGTTTGAAGACAAAATAGATGAGTTAATCAATTCTTTAGTTAAAGTCAAAAAATTAGAAAAAAGTTTAGCAGACCCTAAAGACCATGACATTTTAAACAACACTATTTTTAACAGTTTTTATTATTTGAGTAACTTAAACTTGACCGATGCGCTTTTGATTTTAAGCAAAGGTGACTACACTAAACCTGACTTTTCTCCAAAGTACTACGAGGTTTATCAACTGATTTCGGCGTTGACTATGTTTATATCTGGAAACGTTAATGATTGTACAATAGTTCTTGAAAATAGGGTAGCGAGTGCAGAAGACAAGCGAGTTGAAGCAATGTTTATGCTTTTAAAAGTTTTGACTAAGTTTTGTGAGAAAAAGCATATTCACGCAAACGAAATTGATGATTTAGAAGTTTATTTTTCAGCACTAAATTCGCCAATTTTAACTGGGATTTTAGATTCAGTTAGACTGATTAAAAATCTAAAATTTCAAGACAAAGCAAATTTTGAAAACAATATTAAAAACATTTTAAAATGTAAATTTAGCAACAACAAAATAATTGGTGCTTTCTTTGGTTTGTTTGCGCAAATTTATCATAGTGTGTTCATTCCAGACTTGTTTTTTAAAAGTTATATAAAGTTTGAAAACAGATTAGTAAGGCTGTTTTTTGAAACTATCTACTATATTCATGAACGAAAGATTGAGGCTATATCTCACAATATAAATGAATTTCTAAAACACAAAATTCCTGATAACTTCTTAATTTCAAAACTGATGCAATTTGCTCAGAAACTGCTTTTATATCAAGATGCACCTGATATTTTTATTAAGTATTTATTGGAATTTTTAGACACGGAAATCAGCGGAGTTTACAAAACTTTCTTTATTTTGCTGGCTTGTAATTACTATAAAAATATCAAGGGAGGAAACATAATTTTAAAACTAATTAAACTAAACAATAAACTAACCAAAATCTTACCCCAAGCCGAATATTTCTAAGTTCTTGTTATATAATGTATATAACGAGCGACGGAGAAAATATTTGAAATTATATAATTTTTTAACGAAAAAAATAGATAATTTTAATCCAGAAGCAGGCAAAAAAATCGGCATTTATGTATGCGGTCCAACAGTTTACTCATACATTCATGTTGGGAATGCTCGCCCTGCTATTTTTTTTGATGCGGTTGTTCGTTATTTAAGATATCGTGGACACCAAGTCTTCTATGTTTCTAATATCACCGATATTGACGATAAAATCATTAACAAGGCTATTTTAGAAAATGTTAGTGAACGAGAAATTGCACATAGATACAGCCAAGAGTATTTAAAAAATCTAGCAGATTTGAACTGCGAGTTTCCAGACACCATTCCTTACGCCACTAAATACATTGACCACATAATTGAATTTATTCAATCTTTAATTTCTAAAAATCTAGCCTACGAAAAAAATGGAAATGTTTATTTCAGAGTTAACTCAATTAAAACTTACGGTGCGATTTCTCATCAAAATACCGGAGACTTAGAAGTGGGTGCCAGGGTTTCTGTAAACCAAGATAAAGAAGATCCGCTTGACTTCTTACTTTGGAAAAAAACAAAAGAAGGCATTAAATTCAAATCACCTTTTAGTGAAGGCAGACCAGGTTGGCACACAGAATGCGCTGTGATGAATAAAGAGTTGTTTCAAGATACTCTTTTAATTCACGGTGGCGGCTCTGACTTAAAGTTCCCACATCACGAAAATGAGCGTGCTCAGTTTCTTGGCGAAACTGGACATGAACTAAGTAAATACTATATGCATGTCGGTAGAGTTAATGTTGACAATCAAAAAATGTCTAAGTCGCTTGGGAATGTAATTAACGTAAATGAAATCATAGAAAATGGCCAAACAAACGGATTTAGACTTTTAATACTTTCTCATAACTTTGAAAGCCCAATTAACTTTTCAAGAGAACTACTTCAAGAAAATCAAGCAGTATTTACTAAACTACAGCGTAAATTAAGAATACTTGCTTTTAATCACAGCGTTGCTGATTTTGAGTTTAAGGAATTTGACAAAGAAGTTTTGGATAACTTCGCAAAATGTATGGAAGATGGCTTTTTAACGCCACTTGCTTTAAGTGATTTACAACAAGTCATAAAAAAACTAAGTATTAATGAAACCAGTTCAACTAACGCTGCAGTAATTCACTCTGTTTACAAAGTTTTAGAAATTTTAGGTTTTAAAATCAAACTACCCGAGTTTACAGACTCAGAGTTTGAATTATATAAAACCTGGCTACAAGCCCGTTTTGACAAAGATTTTTATAAAGCAGATGAACTTAGAGTGAGTCTAACTGAAAAAGAACTAATTTAACTAACTGAGAGGACACTATGAAAAAAAACAAAAAAGTTGAAAATTCACAAGTAGAAACTGAGATTAAAAAAGAACCTAATCTTGACGTAAAAGAAAGCGCTACTAACGGAATTACAGAAAGTGAAAAAGTGCTTTTAGACAACAAATCAAAAAAATCAAGTAAGGCAAAACAAGGTAAGAAAGGCTTAATTAAAAAAACTGTAACTATTGTTGAAGAAAGCACTGAACTACACGAAATTCCAGATGAACTAAAACAACGCTACGCAGAAATTAAACCAAAAGAAAAGAAAGCAAAAAAACCCCGTAAAAAAGAAATTAAAGTCATTCGCTATAACCCCGATGTTGAAACTGGTTTAACTGACCAAGAAGCGGAAAATAGACGAATTCTTGGCATGGCCAACAACTCCAAAACTAAGACTTCTAAAAGTTATTTTGCGATTTTCTTTACCAACATCTTTACTCTATTTAACCTAATCATGTATCCACTTGCGGTTTGGTTAATTACAGTTGGTGCAAAACCACAAAACTTGGTATTCTTAGTCGTTACTACCATTAACATAATAATTGGAATTGTTCAAGAAATTAAAGCAAAATTGACTATTGAAAAATTAACTATCTTGCAACAACCCACAATTACTGTTTTAAGAGAAGGCAGCCAGAAAGAAATTAAATCAAAAGAAATTGTTTTAGACGATTTAATTATCTTAAAACCAGGTAGACAAATTCCGTGTGACTGTGTGCTTGTTTCAGACGGTGGTCTTGAAGTTAACGAAGCGCTGCTTACAGGTGAATCTGATGCTATCGTTAAAGACAAAAAATCAGCACTTTACGCCGGAAGTTTTGTAGTTTCTGGAGCTGGTGTTGCCCAAGTTGTGGCAGTTGGTAAAAACGTATACATTGAAAAACTAACTAGCCAAGTTAGAAAAGTTAAGAAAAACAAATCTGAACTACTTAAATCGCTTAAACTCTTAATTACTATCTTAACTGTCTTAATTATTCCAATCGGGTTTACTTTATTTTACTTTTCTACAAACCATTTAGATTTTAGCAATTCAGCAGTTTATAAAAATGCTGTTGAAAAAACAGCAGGCGCGATGGTCGGAATGGTTCCAACCGGTTTGTTCTTACTAACTTCTGTTGCCTTGTCTGTAGGTGTTCTTCGCCTTGCTAAACACAACACTTTGGTACATAACTTATACTGTATTGAAACTCTAGCTCGTATTAACGTGCTTTGTTTAGATAAAACAGGAACTATTACCGATGGTTCAATGTCCGTAAATATGTCAATGGATTTCAATCAAACTGAGTCTATGTATTCAAATGAGCAACTACTTCAGGCTTTTTTAAATATAGACAACTCAGATAACCCCACAAACACCGCCCTAATTGAACGTTTTGGCAATAATTTTGCTTTAAAACACAATGCATATATTCCTTTTTCAAGTAGTCGTAAATACTCAGCAATTGAGTTTGAACAGGTTGGTACTTTTTATTTAGGTGCGCCTGAATACATCATCAAATCTAAGTTTAAACAAATTAGCGATAACGTAGAAAGATATATCTTAGAAGGTTTTCGTGTGTTGGTGTTTGGCTACACCAAAACACCACTTGGTGACAAAATCCCGCAAGACGTTACTCCACTTTCTTTAATCGTAATTGAAGATACAATCAGGACAGATGCACTTGACACCATTAAGTTTTTTAAAACTATGGGTGTTGACATTAAAGTAATTTCTGGTGACAACCCGCTTACGGTGTCAAGAATCGCTGAACGCGTTGAAATTGAAAACTACAATAAATACATCTCACTGGAAAACGTCAAAGATGAAGAAATTGAAAATATTTGTACAGAATACACTATTTTTGGCCGAGTTAATCCAACTCAAAAACGTCTGCTAGTTCAAGCCCTTAAGAAAAAAGGCAAGACTGTTGCAATGACCGGAGACGGTGTCAACGACATCTTGGCACTACGAGAAGCCGATACTTCTATTGCGATGGCTGAAGGTTCTGAGGCTGCAAGAAACGTCGCTGAGGTCGTTTTGATGGACTCAAACTTCTCATCAATGCCAAAAATTGTTGCAGAAGGCCGTAGAGTTATTAACAACATTGAAAAAGTAACTACTTTGTTTATAACTAAAACAATTTTCTCTGTCGTGCTTTCTTTGATTGCAATTTACTTGGCGGCTGCTAAAAGAGGAGCATATCCACTGGAACCAATTCAACTAGTTCCAATTGAAAGTTTAGCAATTGGTATTCCTTCCTTTTTCTTAGCACTTGAATATAACAACAGCGAAATTAAAAAAGACAACTTCTTGTGGAGTATTATTAAAAAATCCATGCCTAGTGCTTTGACGATAATTCTAGAATGTGTATTGATTTATAGTTTAAGTAAAACTCTAAACTTAACCGCGCAAGGCCATGAAAGAGTTATTCCAACCTTAATTGTTTACAGCGCAACTACAATTTGTTTAATTACTCTGCATAAAATTTGTCTGCCAATGAACTTCAAACGCGGAATGCTTGTAACTACTATGATTTCTATTTTCATCGTGCTTGTCACATTTATGTCTGAATTCTTTGCAATCGCTCCAATCTTTAAAGTTGGCTACTACACAGGAAACACATTAAATGTACAAGAGTTGCTACTACTAGTTATACTTCTGCAGGCAGGTTGGCCGCTAATGTACCTATTTACCAACATTGTTGCTTGGACTAAAAAAAGAATCCATAACGCAGTTGTTTTCTTTAGAGATTCCAATAACTTACCGGAAGACAGCAAAAAATGATTTACTTTGGCAAAAACGTTGTTAAAGAAATGATTTTAAATCACTTTCCAATCTTCAACGTTTATTTAGATGAAAAGTTTGCAGACCAAAAGTTTTTAGAGTTTTTGAACCAAAATAACTCAAAAATTGAAAGAGTTACAAAAGAACGCTTATTTAAATTAACTAACACCAAAGACCACCAAGGAATTGCTGTTAATGCTAGTGACTTTAAATATTTTGAGTTAACAGAACTGCTTAAAAAAAATATTAAAAAAATAATTATCTTAGACTCAATTCAAGATCCGCATAACCTTGGTGCCTTACTTAGAAGCGCTGAGGCTTTCGGGATTGACGCAATTATAATTTCTAGTAGAGAACAAGTTAAAGTAACGTCAACTGTCTTAAAAGTAGCTGCTGGTGCCGCGATTAAAGTGCAAATTGCAATGGTAAAAAGCATTTCAACAGCCATTGAAACTCTAAAAGAAAATAATTTTAAAGTTTTTGCTACTACTTTAAATACAAATAAGTCTGTTGCTTGTTTAAAAGCAGAAGACAAAATTGCAGTAATTCTTGGAAATGAAGGGCTAGGCGTCAGAAAAAATTTAATTTCGCTTTCTGATGATTCTGTGACCATTCCAATGATTGGCAAAATCAACTCACTTAACGTATCTGTTGCTGGTGCGATAGTGATGAACGAAATGACTAGAAAGGATTAAAATGATTAACTATAATGACTACGAACTCATTTATTTAGTTCAGTGTCATTATGACCAAACCAGTTTAAAAATCATTTTTGACAAATACAAAGCCTTTATCTACAAAGTAGCCTTAAGCAAACGCATCTATAGTCTATCTTTAGAGGACCTTGTGCATCTTGGCTTAGTTTCACTTAAAACTGCCATTGAAAGTTACTCAGAACTTTTTAACAAAACTTTTATGCGTTTTTTTGAACTAATTTATATAAGGCGACTTTCAAGAGAACTTAAAAGTGCCTACAAAAAAGCACAGCATATTGCCAATATAGACCATGAAATAATTGATAATGTGCTTTTGGTAAGCGACAACATGGAACAGTATTCATACGAAAAAGAAAAACCAGAAGTTGCCGAAATTCAGTTTAAAAATAAAGATTTAGCGCTTGTTTACTCACTTACTTTAAAAGGGTTTAAACCAAGCGAAATCGCCAAACAAACGGGTTTTTTAATTAAAAGGGTTTATAATTTGCTGGCTAGAGTTCGCCAAGGAATTAAAAATTCAGGGACAAGAGTCTTGAAACAAAAAATCGTGAGGTTATGAAATGAACACACTTAAGATAAAAAATTATTCGGTTTCAATTGAAGATAAACAAATTCTTAAAAACATTTCTCTAGAAGTTGAAAGCGGGGAAGTGCACGTAATTATGGGACCTAACGGAACTGGAAAATCTACGCTTTTGACTTCCTTAATGGGACATCCCTTGTATACAGTTGAAAGCGGGGAAGTATATTTAAATCAACAAAACATACTTGAAATGCCCACAGACGAGCGTAGTCGCTCGGGGCTTTTTTTGGCGTTTCAAACTCCTACCGAAATACCTGGTGTTAAAAATGTAGATATTTTAAGAGAAGTTGTTCTACAAAAAACGCAAAAGGACTTTAAACTATTTGACTTTATCAATGAAGTTGAAAAAGCAACACAAGAACTTGGACTCAGTAAAGAGTTTGTGTTTAGAGAAGCTAATGTTGGATTTTCAGGTGGTGAGAAAAAACGCAATGAAATCATTCAATTGAAAGTCTTAAAACCTAAGTTTGCACTACTTGACGAGATAGATTCTGGACTTGATGTAGATGCTTTAGAATGTGTTGGTAAGGCTGTTTTAGAAGAAATTAAAACTAACAATTTAGGTGTAATTATCGTTACTCACTATGAGCGTATTTTGAAACACATCAAACCTGACTTTGTTCACATTTTACTTAATGGCAAAATTGTAAAGACAGGTGATGTAACCTTAATTGAAAAAATTAACAAAGAAGGATACGCCTGGTTAAATGCAGAGCATAAATAATTTAAAAAAAGTTAAAACTGTTTTCAGCAGTCCTTTAGAGTTTAAGCATCTTGAAATTAAAGATGTTTCTTTTGTTGAACTTGAATTTGGTGCTAACTTAACCGGAACAGTTTTTATTGAATTGAGAAGCACCGGAACTCTAGATTTTATCGTAAATCTAGCTGAAAAAGCAGATATTTTGATTCATTTGTTTTTAGTTTCTGATAACCTAAAAACAAAAATCAATCTAAATACTTTAGGTATTAAATCAAAACTACAGTTTTATTTGTTAACTGTAACAAATAAAACTCAATCTGTAGATGTTGATTTAACTGCGACTAACAGTGCAAAAAACTCAGAGATCTACACATCTGGTTTAGCAGTTGCAACACAAGAATCGTATATTAGACTAAACTACATCGGACAGATTGAAAATAAAATGGCTAAATCAAAACACTTTGAGAAACTGAAAGGTTTCATTAAAGACAACGCAAAAATGGAATTAAATCCTATTCTTGAAATAAAAGAGTTTGATGTAGAAGCGGGTCATTCTGCTGCGAGTGGAAACATTAACGCTGATACTTTGTTTTATTTAAATTCTAGAGGTATTGATAAAAACACTGCTGAAAGAATTATCTTAAATGGGTTTGTTGAGCCTTTTTTCAAGATTATACCAGATGAGAAATTGCAAGAAAATTACCTAAATGAATTGAGTGTAAAACTATGAAGTCAGTAAGAAAATATTTTCCGTTTTTTAAAAATAACCCCGGTTATGTTTATCTAGATAGCGCGGCGACTGCCCTTAAACTAAACAAACAAATTAAGGCAGAAACTGACTTTTTAAAAAAGAATGGTACTAGTGTTTTTAGAGGTGCATACTTACATGGTTTTTTAGCAACTGAACTTTATCTTGAAAGCAAAAAAGCAGTTGCTGAATTTCTAAATTGCTCAGATAAAGAAATCATCTACACAAAAGGTAGCACTAATGGCCTTAATTTAATTGCAAACTCTATTGCTAACTTTATTAAAAAAGATGATGAGTTTCTAACATCTACATTGGAACACAATGCTAATTTTTTGCCATTTTATGAACAAAGTAAAAAAGTTGGTTTTAAAATTAAATACATAGAACTAAACGAAAATAAACAAATTACAGTTGAAAACTTTAAAAAAGCGCTAACTGAAAAAACCAAAGTAGTTTCGCTTACTTATATTTCAAATGTTTTTGGTTATATCACACCAATTAAAGAAATTGGAAAGATTTGTAGTGACAAAGGTATTATTTTAATTGTTGATGCTGCACAGGCTGCCACTAGAATTAAGATAGATTTACAAGCACTAAATTGTGATTTTTTGGTGTTTTCAGCCCACAAAACATATGGTCCAAATGGTCTTGGTATACTTGCTGGTAAATTAAATAGCTTAAAAAAACTAAATGCTTTTGAGTATGGTGGACAAATGGTGGAAAGTATTGATGAGAAAGAAATCATTTACAATCCTGCACCTGCTAATTTAGAAGCTGGAACCCCAGCAATCAGTCAAGCAATTTCTTTTAAAGAAAGTTTAAAGTTTTTAATGGAAATCGGTATGCAAAATGTAGAAAAGCACGAAAAAGAACTCACAGTCCTTACCTACAGTGAACTAAGTAAAATTAGTGAAGTTAAATTGTACACCAAAGTGCCTGAAAGTGGAATTATTTCTTTTAATATCAAAGGCGTGCATCCCCACGATGCTTTAACTTTTTACGATCAGGAAAAAATTTGTCTAAGAGCTGGACAACATTGCTCAGGTTTGGCATTTACAAATTTAGATGTAGAAAGTGCCCTTAGGGTGTCTTTTGGGATTTATAATAATAAAAAAGATGTGCGTAAATTTATTTCTGTCACTAAGAAACTAATTGAATTTTTCCAAGGAGTATAAAATGTGTGTTCAACTAAATAATTTATACAGAGAAGTTATAATGTTTCACTCAAGCAATCCTTACAATAAAGGACTTAAAAAAAACCCAGATGCCAAATACTTAAAATTAGTAAACTCAAGCTGTGGTGATGTTGCAGAAATTGAAGTTATGATAAATGACAACAAAATATCTTCGGTTAGACATCTTTCAAAAGGTTGCTCAATTTCTTGTGCTGCGGCATCTGTGCTTTGTAAAACTATTGAGAATATTGAAATCAAAGATGCTAAAGAAATAATTTCTACTTATTTTAAAATCATTAAAGGAGAAGAAATTTCTACGGATTTTGCAAACAGTGAACTAATTGCTTTTTCTGGAGTTAAAGCGTTTCCTGCAAGAGTTAGATGTGCAACACTTGCTTGGAAAGCCCTTGAAGAAATTTTAAATACTTTATGAAAAAAAGAGAAATTAAAAATAAAGAAGTTCTTGCTAACTTAAAAAATACTGCAATAAATCAAGACTATGAACTTGGTTTTCATATAGAGACAAAACCTGAAATCAATCTTGGAAAAGGGCTTAACAAAGAGATAATAAAAAAAATATCTGAATCTAAAAAAGAACCCGATTGGATGCTTGAACTCAGACTAAAAGCGTTTGAAAAGTTTTTAGAACTAACCAATCCAAAGTGGGGACCTGATTTAAATTTTATTGATTTTCAAGATTTTAAATATTACATTAAATCAAGTAAATTAACCAATTCTTGGGATGAAGTTCCACTTGAAATTAAAACTGTGTTTGAAAAAATCGGTATACCTGAGGCTGAGCGTAGTTATTTAGCAGGGGTCACTACTCAATTTGAGTCAGAAGCGGTTTATCTTAAAATTAAAAAAGAACTTGAAGCAAAAGGTGTGATTTATTTAGATACAGATACGGGTCTGCGGTTGTTTCCAGAAATCTTTAAAGAATATTTTGGCAAAATTATTAAATATGACGACAACAAATATGCCGCTTTAAACACAGCTGTTTGGAGTGGGGGTTCTTTTATCTATGTTCCGAAAAACGTAGAAATCAAGGAACCGCTACAGTCTTATTTTAGAATGAATGAAAGCGGCTTTGGGCAATTTGAACGTACTTTGATAATTTGTGAAGACTATAGCTACTTAAACTACGTTGAAGGTTGCACGGCGCCACTTTACTCAAAGGATTCACTACATGCAGCAGTTGTTGAAATTTTTGTAAAACCGAATGCAAAATGCAGATACACAACAATTCAAAACTGGTCTAAAAACATTTTAAACTTAGTTACCCAAAGAGCGCATGTTGAGAGTTTTGGTGAAATGGAGTGGATTGATGGCAATATGGGTTCACGTATCAACATGAAATATCCATCAACTATTCTAGCCGGACCTTACGCTAAAGGAAAGGCTTTGTCTATCGCTATTGCCAGTGAAGGTCAAGATCAAGACACTGGTGCAAAAATGATACACTTAGCGCCAAACACTTCGTCAACTATAGTTTCTAAGAGTGTTGCGAAAAACGGCGGCATTGTTGATTACCGGGGAAAAGTTTACTTTTCTAAAAAAGCACACTCTGCTTTTTCCCACATTGAATGTGACACTATTTTAATGGACGAAGTTTCAAAATCAGACACAACTCCAATTAACATCGTTAATAATTCAGACTCTTTTTTAGAACACGAAGCAAAAGTTTCTAAAATTAGCGAAGAACAATTGTTTTATTTAATGTCTCGCGGAATTGACGAAAAGAAAGCCACAGAACTTATCATTATGGGCTTTATTGACCCATTTTCCAAAGAATTGCCGATGGAGTACAGCGTAGAATTAAACAAGCTAATTAAACTAGAAATGAAAGGTTCTATTGGTTAATGTATAAATATACTAAAAATGTTAAAAATTCGCTTTATGTATATAAACTAGGCCAAACTCATGAACAACTTTTTATCACAAATAAAAAGTTTATAGATGATCAACTTCAAAATAATTTAACAAATTACTCAGGATATAAAAATGCAGTTGATAAAAAGTTTAAACTTAGTAGACTAACACCTATTTATTTAAATTCAAAAACTTGTTTTATTCAAACAAAACAAATAAATAAATACGAGTGTCAGTTGATAAACGTTAAAGCGATCAAAGAAATAAAAGATTGCGGAAAAGAAAGCGAAATTACATTTTTAGATGAAACAGTTATATCTGTTTCGATATGTAAAAATACTATTCTTAAAAAAATAAAATTAGCAGAAGAAATAGAATTCTTTTTGAAAAACAAAAAAGGCGATTAAAATTCAATCACCTTTTTTGTTATACTAAACAGCCTAGTTAAACGATAATATAAATAAAGAATGGTGTTTTAATAATTTTTTTACGGAAAGCAACGTTCTTAAATAGAATAAATTTTTGAAATTTGGTAGCTTTTCAAAACAAACATTAGCCAAATAGTCGCGAATTCTTTTAACAATTGTGTGCTTTTTTTAAATAAACTCGCTGTCTGCAGTTAAAAAACAAAAAGCATAAAAGCCAGATTAACTTAATATAATTTTATTTACTTAATAGCCTAAATAGACCATATAGGAACAATTAGAGTGTTTTCGTCCAACATTGACACTTTATCGCTTAAACAAATTATTGCAGTTTTTTTAATTTCAATTTTTTGTTTGCTAAGTTGAAAAACACCTTTTAACATATGTGTGTTAGGGTGACTAGTTTTTTTAATTTCGATAGCGGACATAGAATTGTCACAATCTAAAATCAAATCAACTTCTTTTTGTTCTTTATCGCGATAGTAATAAAGATTAAAAGGTTCGGCTAAATTAAAATATGAACCTCTGATTTGATTAATAACATAGTTTTCTAATATTGCACCACTTATGGAACTATCTCTTAAAATTTCGGGTGAATGGTGACTAGTTAGATAAGAAGCCACACCAGTGTCAAAAAAATAAAGTTTTGGTGACTTGATGGTTCTTTTTAATAATTTGTTTGAGTATGGGTGCAGTAAATAAATAATTTGTGACTTTTCAAGTAGGAATAGCCATCTTTTTGCTGTATCATCAGAAATATCTACGTCCTGTGCAACAGAGTGGATATTTATTTCTTGTCCGATTCTACACGCAACCGCTTTGATGAAA
>CAUTMU010000018.1:0-15361 GCA_963539535.1 uncultured Acholeplasmataceae bacterium
TGGCTTGATAAAGCCGATAATTCCGTTTTAAATTTCATATCTTCGAAACTCAGGTTATATTATAGTCGGTTTAATACACTTTTTTAAATATGAAGCACTCAAAATTTCGTATAAAGTGAGTCAAAACGCATATTTTTTTAGGTTTTTAAGATAATATTTCGAAATTAACATTTTTTAAAAAGTTTAAGAGCCTTATAAAGCGATTAAAATATTTATATAAAAATTATTAAATTCTAATATTTTTTATTTCAAAATCTAAAAGCAAAAACTTAAAGCATATCTAATACACGTTAACTTGTTTAGAAATATTGTTAATTTTTATTATGCTATCATTTTAGAGGAAAAAAATAATTTTTTATAAAGGACTAATTTAGAGGAAACTATGATTTTTTCAATTCTAGCAATAGATAAAAATAACTTAATCGGCAAAGGAAAAAAATTGCCTTGGTACTATCCTTTAGACTTAAAACATTTTAAAGAAAAAACTTTTAATAAAAATGTTTTAATGGGTTTATCTACTTATACTTCACTAACGGAAGACTATAACTTTAACCTTTCTCATTTTAAGGAAGTCTATGTCGCAATTAAAGACGTTGTTATTAAAAATAATAATATTGGGTTAGTTTCAAATGTTGGTGATTTTTTAAACAATTTTGCTAAAGACCTTTTTATAATTGGCGGAAAAACCTTATTTGAAGAGACTTTAAACTCTTCTGATTTAGTTTATCTTACAAAAATAAATAAAGAATACACAGGTGATGTATACCTTAATTTTGATTTTTCTAAGTTCAGAGAAATCAAAGAAAAACAAAACGAAGAACTGACTTTTTTAACTTTAATTAAAAAAACTATTCCTGTTTTTAATATTAAAGAAATTTATCTAAAAGGAATTTTAAATAAAGAAAAAAATTTTGAGTTTAGACTAAACACACCAGAGAGAAATAAAATCAAAACAGGTAGTTTAGTTTGCCTGAAAAGTGATAGTCACACTTTGATTGCAAAAATTGGCCAAATTCAACATTATAAAAATTGGGAAACAGCCTTAGAAAAACATTTTGACAATGATTTTCGCTATTGCTTTAAAAATCAAGACGAGGCTCTTTTAGAACTTTCTAAGTACTACACACAAGCAGATATCCAAAAATATGGTTTAGTTGCGTATGAACTAACTGAGGTTAAAAATGTATAAAGCAGTTTGTTTTGCCTATGACAAAGACGGTAGGGGTATCGTCAAATTGGACAACAAAGTAGGTTTTGTTAAAAATCTCTTAGTTGGCGAAGAGTGTATACTAACCCAAATTACAGATAAAAAGAAATTCTTTGAAGCCGAAATTGACCACAAGGCAAATACCTTAACAAAACAATCTAAAGAAAGAGTGTCGCAGACTTACAATGGAACCTGTAATCTTTATCACCTTTCTTTTTCGGAGCAACTTAAATTTCAACAAGAAATCACTCAAAACTCATTTGAAAGAAGTGGTTTAGTTTTTCCAAAAATAGACAAATGTATATTTTCCGAAGTTGCGACCAATTACCGCAATAAAGCAGTGCTAATCGCAAATCATGAACTTAACTACACAAGACTAGGCTATCATTTTGAAAAAAGTAATCGTTTTTGTCTGCAAGACAAAAACATACTTTACCCCACAGCTTTGAATAACTTAATTTTTAAATTAAACGATGAATTAAAAGAACGAAAGATAATTCTTAAAGAAGTTGCCAAAGTTATTTTTAGAACTAATTTAGAAAATGATTTTCAAGTTACTTTTATTTTAAAAAATAATAACTCAGAAACAGTCCACAAACTTTCTAACTTAAATTCTCTTTTAGCGCCAAACATATCTATTCACTACATACTAAACGAAAAAATCCACATAGTTAAAGGAAGTCAGTTTATCACACAAAAAATAGATGACATTGTCTATCTTTTAAATGGTCTTGCTTTCTTTCAAACTAACTCCTATATGGTTGGAAAAATCTACAGAGAAATACTTAGCAAAATAAGTTGTGAAAACTGTGTTATAGACGCGTTTTCAGGCATTTCTACAATTGGTCAATACATCGCTAAAACTGCTAAAAAAGTTTATTCAATTGAAATCAATAAAGATGCCAATAACTGTGCTAGAAAATGCATAGAACTCAATAAAATAACTAATCTAGAAATACTTGAAGGAGATTTTACATTTCAGTTTAGTAAGGTCAAAAATAAAGCAGACATAATAATTTTAGACCCACCCAAAGCAGGTGTTGAAAAAGAGGTGTTAATTGAATTAAACCAATCAAATTTAGAGAAGATTATTTATCTTTCTTGTAATCTACCTTCTTTAGTTCGTGACCTTAAAATTCTTGATAACTTTAAAATAACAAAAATCCAGCCTTTTAAAAACTTCCCCCAAACCGCAGAATCAGAAACTTTGGTGGTGCTAAGCCAAAAATAAAAAGTTGTTTACCATACGGTAAACAACTTTTTTTAAAGACTTTAAGTTATTTAAAGTTAAAACCAAAAATCAAAGATGCACCAAGTTCACCTTGAGGGGCTCTTGGGTTTAGTCCTTTAACCGGAATACTGATGTTAATAAAAGTATCATAGTTTTGTTTTTTGGCAACCGACACTACTGCGTCGTAAACCAGGCGTTTAAGTGCTTTTTGAATTAGGTCTTTTTTGTTGCCAGGTTCTTTTAACAACTCTTCTAAGTTCTTGATAGGATCTTCTCGGTTGTCAACAGAAGACGGCATTAAGAAACGACCTGAGAAGAACTCAGAGACAGCTGGTGACTTGTAGTAGTAACTGCAGTCTTCTTTGCCTGGCGGCAAATCTGGACACTTATAGCGTGGACGAATGGTGTTGATTAGTTTGTTTTTAGGCTCACCGTAGACGCCAAGTGAGTTTTTCTCACGGTACTCAAAGTCAAAAGTAATGTCAAAAGTTTCTCTGCGGTGACAACGATGATAGGTTTCAGGAAGCGGTTTGCCAGGTTCTGGAATAGCCTCCGGAAAGTCAATTCGGCCAGTTGAAAGTAAGAAAGGGGCTTTGATGTATTTAGCACCATCTTTTTCAATTAAGAACTCAAAGTTGCGTCCGTTTGCTTGATTTGAGTTAGCCTGCAGTTCATTTAAAATACTTTGGATGAAAGTTTTTAACTGTTGGATGTTAAAAATCTTAAAGAAGTCGTTGTTCAGTGGAGTTAAAGTATTTAGTTCAGTATTCTTTAGATAAACGTTTGGATCTGAGTTGTAGTAAAAAGTTTTCTTAATCCAGTCAGCGCCTTCAAACTCAGGTACTAACTCACCTGGTTTACGGCTTTGAATTGATCTGGTTGTGTTAAACAAAGTAAGCTCGCGGTTTTCAAATTCATTGGCGCTATAGTCTAGTTTAGTAGTTCTGCGCATGTCTTGAAGTAGAAAACCTGGTGCTCCGTTAATACCAATATAACTGTCTTGCATGTAGACAAAAGACTTAAATAATGCCAGTCTTTGCAGTTCTGGGCTTAAGGCTTTAACTTCATTCATTTCAGACTCAGGAGTTTGACTAGTTGGATCATGTCCGCCGTGTTTCATATAGTGGCCTCCGTCAAGAAAGTTATTTTCAATTTTTGAATTAAAGAAATAAGAAGCAGTAGCCTCAAGTTGACGATATCCGTATCCATGGTTGCGAAGAACCGAGTTTGCAAAAGTTAATTTTGACTTAGTTGCCACCACTCCGTGAATTCCCCCAAAATAAGCAGGAACAGATTTAGAGTTATCTAAATGCAATACAGGCCCACTTACTCCGGCGTTGCCGGTAACTTCGATATTTCTAAGCGTATTTGTGACATCAGCCATTGTAAAAAATGAAAAAATACCGTATGTGTGGTCAGGAAAACCAAATTCTGCAAAGTCTATCGTGTAGTATCTGGCGATATTGCTTGCATCAATTTGGAAGTAATTGCCGTTTAAATTTAAAGAACGGTAATTTTGCTCACCACGACTGAAATGTGCATATCGCCAATAAATTGAACCAATTTCGCCTATTTTACTTTCAATTGGGTCACCATTGTCGTCAACTCCGTATTCAATTTCTTGTGCACCTTTGCGGTTTTTTTCTAAAAGTAGGTCGCCTTCTGGTGCCGCAAAATTTGGTTTTGGTGGGATTTTTTCAAATTGACCAGGCAAATCCTCTACTTTAATATTTCGTTGTAAGAATACATTTGAGTATTTTCTCGCACCACGCACATACATTCTTAGTTCTAAGTCTGTATAGGCATTGTGTCCTTCTTTTAAAGTAATTTCTTCGCGGTCTGCATATAAATTAGTTTTAGTTGTGTTGTTAGCCAGTTTAGAAATTCCGGAAATCGTGGCTTCAACCTGAATTTTTTTATCTTTTAACGCTGGGTCTTTAAAAGTAAATTTGCCGGCGTTGATTTCATACTGAGACTGTCTTAACAGTGTTTTGCTTTCACTATCTTTTAACACAAATGTAGGAATAATTTTTTTAAATAGCAGTTGTTCAATGCCAAACAAAGTCTCAATAGTTGTAATAAACTTGTTTTCAACGTCGCTAAAGCGCGCCTTTCTGATATTGGCAGAAAGTTCAGGTATATATTCGTTGTTCATCCCAACTTCTTTGGTGTATTTTTTGTCAAAGTCTTTAAAAGTCTTACTGCGTTCTTTCTTTTCGTCGTATTTATAGACTTGGCCGTTTAAATTAAACTTCTCAATAGTGTAGGAAACTGAATAAACATATTGAGTTACGGTAGTTTTTCCGTCTTTAGTTTCGTTGTAGTATACTCGGTAAACTCCAGGCTCTTTAAAAGCAAACTCGTTATTTTTAACTTCAAGGTTGTCTAAAACCGCTTGTTTGGTGTATTTTGTGTTAATTACTCTTTGGCGGTCTTTTAAATTAAGTTCAACTGTAGTGTGAATTGGTCGGTGGCGGTGTTTAACTTGTGGGTCTAAATTGTCAATTTGCTCAGTTGAAGTTTCATTGACTTTAACTTCTGTGTCTTTTTGCATTTTGAAGTTAACAGAAGTTCCACTATGCGCTTTGCCGTTTACCAAAATCTCGTATTTAGAGTTTGGGTTTGGCTCTTTTAGCGTTAAGGTTACGTCCGCGCCTTCTGGTAAGTCCAAAGTTGTGTAGTTTTGGGCCAAATTAAATAAATTACGGTCGTAGTTTAAGCGGTGGGTTTTAAAACCTTCTAAGATAACTTCTAGGGTAATGTCTTTATCAATTTTAAAAGAATACTCAAAATTAGACTCAAACTGAGTAGGCACCCCGTTTACCTTAAACTCTTTTAAAAACGCACGGTATTGTTCTTTTAAACTAACGACAACTTCTTCGCCGTAAGGCACTTTGTTTAAATCACTGTGTTGAGTTTTAAACTCCAGGTAGGGCGAAGTTGAGATTTTGAAGTTAACATCTTTTTCGTCGTAAAATACTTTAATTTCTAAATCTGCGTTGACCTTGTATTCAAATAGCGAAGTTTCAAGGTCATCTGGATTGTTTTTAAAGAAACCATTTTGGTTTTGCTCAAAATACCTGCGGTCTTGTTCTCCAAACTGTAGCATAAACGGAGACTTTGGCTTAATTTTGACTTTAAAAAGCAGAGTACTTCCCGCCTCTACTTTATTTAAGTCAACTCCGGTTGGCGGATTTGGCTTGCCAACATATGAAACGACTTCAATTTCTTTTGGTAGTTTAACGCGATAGAAACCTGAAAACACTAGTTTAATTTTTAGGTCTTTATCAACTTTAACTTGGAACTTGTTATCTGCAATATGTACACCTAAGTTGTTGTAAGTCACGTCGTTGATAAGCAGGTCTTTAAACTCACGGTTTTTTAGATTCAACTCAAAGTGCAAAATTGTGTTTTTCGGAACTTTGCTAAAGTCAGAAACTGTAACTAACTTGCCGTTTCGCTCGGCCCCAAAATAGGTAAGTTCATCTTTGTTGAACTCAACTTTTTGAAAAACTCCTCCACATGCAGCCAGTAGCACTGAGGATACAAACAATATAAATAAATAGGTTAATTTTTTTAAGATACTCACTAATCATTCTCCTCTTTTTCTGCAGCCTTGTGGAAATCAAATGAGATGTTTTTAATTAAATCGCTGGCTGAGTTTTTAAGTGGTTTTAAAGTTACGCTGTACGAATACTCGTCAAACTTAGCGGTTTCTTCAATGTTTTTATTTAAAATAAACTCAAAGAAAACTATACCATTAAACCCGTTTGCACGAACATTTAAGTACTGGTTTTTGTCAGTTAAAATATTAGACTTAGCAGTTTGCCAGTCTTTAAACTCAAAGTCATATGACTTATTAGGGTCTGCTAGAACTCGCTTGTCTTTATGTTTAATGTCAATAGTTACGCCTTCAAAATTAGCGTAGTTTGGCCAGTTTTCAACAAACAGATAAAAAGTGTGCTTAGGTTTTTCAGTGACATACTGGTTATTGGCTTCTTTAAAGAATCTCAAAATCGGTATATTGTTGTCTTTGAAGTTCATTTCAATCAAAGTTTTGGTGTAGTCAGTTGTTGAGTTTGCTTTTCTTTGTATCGCTTTAATTTGGTCTAAGTAATTTAGTTTCTTTTCATACATATCTTCAATTGAAAGCCTGTGCAGAGACTTTATCGCTTTTTTTGAAGTTGTATACCAAAGACGCAAATTGTTAACAGGGGTTTGGCTCGGAATTTGAATAGGTCGTGTGCCAAACGCTGCAACCAGACCAAGTGAAACAAATATTAAGATAGTAATTAAAAAGAAGGTAAATTTTTTCATTTAAAACTCCTTTTGCTATCCGCACATTACATCAAAGTAAACTTTGATTTTCAAATGGAAGGTAAAAATTGAAAACGCCAAAGCAACGGCTCCAAACACCAAAAGCAGACTAAGCGCTTTTGCAGTTGCACCAAACGCAACAAGCAAAATCACGACTACTAAAGACATCACAATTCCAACAACTGATGAAAACCCGACGTTTTTCAGTTTAGAAACGTCAGCTGTTTCTTCAAATTTTTGGTATTCAGACTGAGTTAAGTCAACTGACGCTGAATACAAAATATGGACAATATTAAACACCAAGAAAATTCCGGCAATCAGAACCGCTACTTTCTTTTGGGTTGACGGATAAATTAGCATAATAATTAAGTTTAAAGCCACAATAAGGAAGTTAATTGCAATGTTGATAGCAACTTTTGCCGAAATTAACTTATAGGTGTTTCCAGGAATTGTTTTTAAGATGTAGAGTTTTCCGCCTTCTCTAGAAATTATAGAAGACGCAATAGTATTAGAAGTAGTTAATACAATTAAACCAACCAACACATTTAAAATCACCACCATTTTAAAACCAAATGAGTTTAACTGAAAGGCAGAATAAGTTTTATTTAAAATAATAGAAATTAGTGGCAGAGTAGCAATATAGAAAATATACTTAGCGATGGTATCTGAGTTTCTAAATAACTGAATTAGTTCTTTTAAAGTAAAGGCTTTAGTAGGAGTATTCCCACTTTTTTCAAAAATGTTAAAACGTTTTTCTTTATTGGCAAGATTCATCTTAATGCGGTTGGCAAGTTTAAAGTACACAAAGTAAGAAACCAGTGACGAAACCAAAAACAACACAAAAACAGTGCCAAAAATTACGGCCAAGTGAGCAGCAGTTGGTCTTCTAATAATGTCAACTGCAGCAATACTAACATCAACTTTGAAAATTAAGTAATACAGATATCTAAAGAAAAATAAATTATTTAAGAAATTGCGCTGAAAAGCGAAGTTCACGTTTTGCCATCTAGTTTGAAAAGTATCGAAACGAATATAGCGGTCGTGTCCTCGCATATTGTCAATAAAAATAATGACTAGTGTGAAAACAAGAGAAACTGCAATTAGCGATACCACTAAGGTTGCGATTCTTGAACGTTTTAAGAAAGAAAATGCGTAGAAATAAACAACTGCAAAAATTGTACCTAAAAACAAAGCAACTGCGGGAATTGTAAAGCAAATTACCGAAATTCGACCAAGAAAAGGAATTAGCGCACCATATTCAACCCCCGCGTTGTTGTAGTAAATTGAAAGTAAGAAAGGCAGGAAAAACACCAAAGTTTTAACTAATTCAATTAAATACCTAGCTACTATCTTGGAAAGAAAAATCGTCAGGTTAGTAATCGGAAAAGCAAAGAGAATGTCGTTCTTTGGATTTTGAAACAGAGATTTGGCCATTCCTTGCATCGACTGAAATGACGTAATTAAAGTATAGAAAATAAAGATAGCCGGAACTAAGGCAATATAAGGAGAAGCGCCTAGCACAGAAAAAGCAGGCAACATGTAGTTGTATACATAAAACAGCAGACCTGCGAAAAACAACATCAGTGCATATTTCGCGATTTTTGTGCCAACAGAGCCTCTGATTTTGACAAAAGAAGCGTCAACGTATTCAGACTTAAGCAGTTGCCAGAACACCAAAAACTGATTTGGGTGTTCACGAACCGAGTTTAAAGTGTTGTAAAACTTAACTGTCATTTTACTGCTCAATTAGTTTAATGTACATCTGCTCAAGGTTTCCGTATTTGGCCTTAAGTTCAGATACTTTTTCGTTAATCACCATTTGACCGCGTTTAATAATCACAACTTCGTCGCAAATGTTTTCAACAACTTCAATGATGTGCGAAGAAAAAATCACGATGTTACCTTTTTTTGCGTGCATTTTAATCGCTTCTTTAAGTTGATATGCAGAAGTTGGGTCAAGTCCGGTAAGCGGTTCGTCAAGCACCCAGACTTTTGGTTCATGAATTAGCGAAGAAATTACCGAAATTTTTTGCTTCATACCGTGTGAGTATGTGCGAATTTGGCGGTCAATTGCATAAGTTATTTGAAAGAAATCAGTAAGTTCAAGTAGTTTAGTTTTAATTACTTCTTTTGGTACGTTAAAAAGTTTAGCCACAAAAGTAATGTATTCACGTCCTGTCAACTCTTCATATAGTGCGTGGTTGTCAGAAACATATCCTAGTGAGTATTTTGCTTCAGTTGGATTTTTTTCAATATTGTAGCCACAAATTGAAATTGTACCTTCAGTAATTGTCTGAATTCCAACTAGAGATTTAATTAAGGTTGATTTACCGGCTCCGTTGTGGCCAACAAACCCCACAATTTTACCACCAGAAATTTCAAAAGAAACATCTTTTACTGAATAAAAATCATTATTTGCGTATTTTTTGGAAAAGTTTTGAACTTTAACTAAACTATCTTTCATATCAAGCTCCTTTTTGAGGTCTGGAGTAATTTTGCCAATTTTAACAACGCCAATCTGGCGGTCTTTTTTGAGTTTATGGACAACAAATCTAAACGAAATACAAGATTTTTGAATTTGTAAGAAAATTTGACTTACGGTTAGCGTAGTAATTGTGCAGATTGCCCAAGTGATAAACAAGTAGGTAAGCGGGAAAGTTACGGTTTTTCCTTTAATAGTAACTGCTCTGTATTTAGAGCGGAGATTGCCAAGGAAAGTCTTAAACTTAGCGTGGTCTACGATATTACGGCGGTTAATGTAGAAAAAGTCAACATGTTCTTGCACAGTTTTATTGTTGGGATACAGTCCGTCTACTATTCTTAAAACTACTGAAGCAACTATAAAAAACAAGGTAAAGAAAACCAGGGCGATTATTAGGTCTTTTGCGCTTGGCATTTTAAAAAACCTCAAAGTGTAGGCAAGCGCAGAGAGTACTATTAAGTAAAGCGCAGGTAAATATACAAGCATGTTTTCTAAACTAAAGAAACTGCCATTTTCTTTGAGTTGTAAGAAAAACACAAAAAGCAGTGGAACTCCAGTTGAAAACATAGTAAATATAGACATTGTGCGTTTCAGTTCAAATAAGAAAATAAAAGGAAGCGCTAGCAACAACCATTTAAACGGAGAGAAAACAAACTTAGCAGTAAATATTTCTGATTTATTTAAAACTGAGTAAACAGAGTAAATTACGGCAAGAGATACTGTAAACAACAGAAACTTCTTGTATTCATGCGTGCGGTTAATGTAGACATTGGTTAAAATGAAAATCAAGACAAACGGAGCAAGTAACATAAATAAGTGCTGGCGAGTAAAAACAAACTTTTGGTAAGTCATGTGGCCAAAAATTACTTGCAAGGTAAGTGGAGACAGCGAAAACAAAAAGACAACTACGTAAAGCAGAACTTCATAGGATATATGTTTTGTTGAAAAGTGAAAGAAAGACGTGTTAAATGAACGAATTAGTACATAGAAAGCCAAAAAGGTAGCAATTAAAATTAGCGGGACAATTAAACTAAAGTACGCGCTTTGATCTTGAAAAAAATGTCTAATCTTAAAAATAAAAGCAAGATAAAACACTAAGTTAACTAAATAAAAGATAGGAGTGAACTTAGTTTTTGAATCTTTAATTAAAACTTTTCCTAAAAGCAGAATGACTGAAGTTAAATAAAGGTGTCTTGCAACTACTGCTAAGTTATTTAAAACATAAACAGCAAACGCTGGGTTTGCTGTGTTTTGGTTAACTAAACTCAAAAAAGCCACGCTTTTTGGAAGCAACATTATAAGTGCTCCGAGTAGTGCAATCAAGGTGCCAAAAGAAACTCGTACCACTAAATCTGCTTTTTTAGGTAGTGCAGTTAAATTAAATTTTAAAACAGTGTTTGTCTCGGTGTTCATTACGATTGAAAACGATATCCTATGTAGATGCAACCGGCAAAACGACCTGCATTTGGCAAGATGTTTTCAACAACTGGCGCTATCTTAAAGACGTTGGTGTAGCCAAATTTTTCGCTTTGACTTAAAAACGGATCCCCACCTTGTTGAAGCGCTTGGTAAATCTCAGAGATGAAGTCAACCATTCCACGATTTGGCTTATCTTTAAAGAACTTATTAATTTTTGCGACAGTCGAAAAGTTTTGATTAATTTCGGTAAGTTTTGGGAAGTTTAAAGTCATGAAGGTGAACTTCATGTTTGAAAATAACTCAGACACTTTTGGACTTGAGTAAAAGTCGTCAACTGTTGAGTATTCACGCTCTGCTAAGTTAAAAGTCACATCCCAAGCAGGGCGACTGTGAGAAAGGAAGTAGTTTGGGTTTTCAGGGTCGTTTACAGGTTGTACAAACGGGTTGTAGTTAGTGAAAAACATTGGTGCCCAGAAGCTCTTAGTTTTGGCTTTATCATTATTGTTTTTGACAATTTCAAACCCAGAGATTTGTTTAATTTGCTCAATAGTGCTGACAGTTTGTCCAATAAAACGGTTTAAGTCAAGGGCTTGCGCAATTTCGTTAGATAGGTTGACTTCGGCTTCAACTATCGTTTCCTTTACAACCACAGTTGGATCAACTGAAAACAAACGAGCAGCTTTTCCGCTAAGTGCGGTTAAGTGAGCTTTGGTCAGTTCAGGCGCGTTAACTGCCTCAACTAAGTGGTTAAACTCAGCAGATTGGGCTTTAATGTCGGCATCTTGTCGTTTACGACGATCGCGGTCTTGAGTATAGATGCCACCAGCTCCGCAGCGTTTAATTTCGGATTTTTCAATCCAAAGAGCAGCAGGAGAAGCCATTGTATCTTCTTTAATTACTTCATTAAAGTCGTGAAATCCCATTTCGTTGGCAAACAATATTGCGTTGACAAAAGCATTGTCAATTCTGGTATTGGAAACAAAATGACTTGCTGCAATAAAATTAAAACCAGCAGAAGTGTTTAGCACTACTGAGTTTTCCACATCTAGTTTAGACCTAAACGCAGAAACTCCAAGAATAGATCCGGAAGACAGTGGAGTTTTTTTCTTATTGCCACCGCCTATGGTGTGTGATTTTGAGTTTCCTTTGATGTATACATTTTTAATATATGACTCGTAGTTTACAGAAGGAGTTTTGTCCATGCTAGGAACATCAACAAAAGAACGAATTGAAAAAATTCCGGCTCTAACAATCGTTAAGTTAATGCCTTCCTCAGTTGAGTTTTGGGTAATTGCGTGGCGGATATTTTTGCCATCAATTGTATAGCCATTTCCGTCAAACTGAATTGGTTTGTAGCCTACGTGTTTAAGTTTAGGGTTGTAAATTCTGCGGTAAAAAGAACCACCTAAATATTTAGTTTCGTCTAACACATCGCCGTTTTCGTCAAGTTCAACCTTATCGTCATTTGGAATTAAAGATTCAATTTTATCTAAATCTTTTAAATCAGGATATTCAGCTCTACCTTTAAATTTATTGTCAATATACTCAAGTTGGTCAGCCTGGGCAACTGGGGTGATGTTTCTTTGCAGATATACTTTGTCGTATTGTTTGGCCATTCTAAAGTATTTTCTCAGTTCTAAGTCTGCGTAGGCATTAACTCCTGGCTGGACGTTTACAATTTCTTTTAAAACTTCTTTAGGGTTGTTGATGTTTTCGTATTGTAGTTCAACTTTACGACCAACTAAATTGCGAGAAAAACGCATACCAAAGCCATTTAAACGGTAGTTATCTTCGTTTAATTTAAATTTATTTGACTCATCTGTCACATCTTTTAAACTTAAACGGTAGCCATATAGTTCAGGTGACATTGATTTAAGTTCGCGTAGTGACAAGTTTTTTGACTTAACTTGAAATTGATTGTTTTCCCAAACTTGAGTTTTGACAGTTATGTCAAACTCAGGGACATAAGAATTGTCAGTACCAACTGTTTTGTTTTGAATTTTATAAGTTGACTTACTTTTAGTTTTATAGTTTGGTTCAAGAGTATTGGGGTCTTCTGAGTATTCAAACTTATCTGAGTGAGTTTTGTCTTGAACTGTTTTTAAAGTAACTTTAGTAATAGAAGGAATAATTTTGTAGATAAATCTAACTTCGGCAGTAGTGTTGTCTGTAAACTGATAGCGATAAAGTGCAAAGTTATAACCTAGGTTTTTAAACACAAAACTATTAGAACCCGCTCCGCTTTCAATTGCTGTTGATTCAATTAGGGTGCGTTTTACAACAGTTTTGCCTTGAAATTGTGGTAGTTCTGGAGTTTTTTTGGTGTTAAAAGAAATAGTTTTTTCAGTTGTATAATTGCTACGTTCAACTACGTTACTTGAGTGGAAATGAGTAAGTTCAGTTACAGCCTCGCGAATTGAAATAGTTTTCTTAGTTGAGTAAAGCAAAGTTTTGTTTTGTGCTATAGAGTGATATTCTTTTGGTGCTTTTGCAATTGCTTCTGGTTTAATTTCAACGTCTACTTTATCATTAAACTGATAGTAGTCTTTCTCTGGATAAACCTTAAAGATTTCTTTGTCGTAATTTAACTTAAATTGAGTAGTTTTTGTATTAATTTTACTAGCCTCAATTACGGTATCCGCTTCTACTGTTAAGTTAAAAGTTTTCTTATCTTGGTCAAACTCAGTCAAAGCGTCTACTCCGTTGACAGTTAACTTAGTTAAAACTTCACCGTCTTTTAAATTAGCGTAAAGTTGCAAATCCTTGCCACTTGGCACTTTTTGAAGGTCAACGCTAGCCTTTCCAACGTTAAAAAAGTCAGGTAAAGTAACTTGATAGTTTTGAATGGCTTTTAATTCAATTGTGGTGTTGTGGCGGATGTTTTTAAGCGAAAAAGTGTGAGTTGCTTTAACTTCGTCGGACAAAATAGACTCAGTAGGGTTAGCAACACCGCTTTCTGCATAAGTAATTTTGTTTAATCTCACAACGCTGTCTTGTTTGCGAATGTTGATTTTAAATTTGATGTTGCTGCCAGCAGGCACACGATTTAAATCAAATTTATCGGTTTCTTGAGTGATTTCTTTGGGTAAAGTTACTTTGTAGGTCTTGCCACAGGCAACTAGTAGAAATAAATTTATAACAAATAAAGCAAAAATAGTAGTTTTTTTCAAAATTCCGTTCATAAATACTCCTTATACTAACTTGCTTTGTATGGGAAGTTGGTGCGAGTTAGTGAGAAAGTGATTTTTTTAGGGATAGCGTCGTGAATTGTGCTGTGTAGTGAGTCTTTGTATCTAATGTCTAGGTAAATTTGCGGCATGTATATTTTGTTGTAAAAGTTCACACGATACGGAAAAGTCACGTATTTGTCGTCTCTATTCATAGAAAGCGTAACAGTGCTGCCTGAGTAGTAGGCAAAGTCATACAGTTCAATACCGCGCTCTTTTGGGTTATTTGGACTAGCCTTAACTACGTTGTTTACGCTGTCGCCTTCTTTGTTGTTGCTATATGCTGATATGTTTTTAGAATAAGGAACGTATAGGCTTGAGCCAATTTTGATATCAGAAATTGTACCAGTAGGTGAGTAGTAGGCAAATTTAAATCTAAACTCGTCGTATTTTTTCTTATCCTTGCCAGAAGTTTTTCTTTCAATTGGAATAAAGAAAAGAGTGAAATCATCTAAATCAATTTCGTAAACGACTTTTTGCTTATCGCCGTATCTGCTGGTCACAGATTGAAAAACTGGATATACACTTGTAAACTCTTTGTAAGAAATTTCTTTCTTGTCATACATCTTGATAGAAGTTGGACGTGGACGAGAAAGTGGAAAAGAAACTGACAAAAATAAAAGTAGTGAAAATAAAAATAACACTAGGAAAATAAAGGTTTTTGAATATAGAAATTTTTTAAAATCAATTTTTTGTTTGGTCTTTAAATTATTATTTTGAATCAGGTTGTTTTCTTTGTTTGTTTTAGAGTTTACATCTTGTTTTGGTTTGTTTTGTTTTAAGTTCATATAATACTCCGCTTTATATAATTATAAGGCAAAACAGGCAAAGCACTTAAAATCAATTATTTTAGATGTTAAACGCTTTTTAAAATAAACAAAAAACCTTGTTTTTGGACTAAATTAGTTAAAAATGTAGTACTTTTCTTTGAATTTTATTTTTAGAATTGATAAAATATTTATTGAATTATTGGAGGAAAATAAAATGGCAAAACAAAAATTCGATCGTTCAAAACCACACGTTAACATTGGTACAATCGGCCACGTTGACCACGGTAAAACTACGCTAACCGCAGCTATCACTTATGTGCTTGGTGAACGCGGTCTTGCGCAAAAACTAGACTACAACCAAATTGACAAAGCACCAGAGGAAAAAGAACGCGGTATTACTATCAACACTTCACACGTTGAGTATGAAACTGCAAAGCGCCACTACGCACACGTTGACTGCCCAGGCCACGCCGACTATGTTAAAAACATGATCACCGGTGCTGCTCAAATGGACGGTGGTATCTTAGTAGTGTCAGCCGCTGACGGTGCGATGCCACAAACTCGCGAACACATCCTACTTGCTCGCCAAGTTGGTGTGCCAAGACTAGTGGTTTTCTTAAACAAAGCAGATTTAGTTGGCGACCCTGAACTAATGGATCTTGTTGAAATGGAAGTTCGCGAACTTCTAAATGAATACGAATTCCCTGG
>CAUTMU010000019.1:0-13583 GCA_963539535.1 uncultured Acholeplasmataceae bacterium
TTAAAAAATAGCAGAATTTACTCCAAAAAAATCTTGTATAACCCCGAAACACGGGTATTAATTATAGTACACGCGCTTGTTTGAGAGATGTGCAATTTCCGCCCCCTCTAAAACAACGAACTCTAAATGCGGCTTTACATTTGGGTTTGAAAGATGCGTAATTATCCTAAACATACAGCATTATTAGTGCTGTTTTTATTTTTTTGAAGTTTGTCATAAAAAACAATTAAATAATTTTAATTTTATGACAAACGATGTTATACTTAATTCGAAAGGGAATAGATAAAAATGGATTTAGCAAAAATTGGTAAAAAAATTAAAGAACTAAGAGTAAACTCTGGTTTAACTCAATCAGATGTCGCACAGTTTCTTTCTTTAGACCAAAGTATGATTGCAAAAATTGAAAAAGGCGAAAGAAATATCAGTTTATATCTTTTAGAAAAGATATCAACTTTGTTTTGTTGCTCATTAAAAGATGTGTTGAATAATAATGATTTTAAACCAAATTTAACTATTTCTTTTAGAGCAAAAGAAACTAACTCAAACGATTTAGAATCCCTTTCGGTAATCAACAAAATAGCAATTAATCAGTTTGGAATGGATGAAATTGACACGGAGAATCTACATGAATAGGCAAGAATTAAGAGATAAAGCAGAAGAGCTTAGAAAAAAACTTGGTCTAGACAACTACAGCCCTATTGATACTTTTAAACTTGTTCAAGTTATAGAAAATTTAACATTAGTATTTTATCCACTCGGGAAAAATATTAGTGGTGCGTGTTTTAAGGGGAAAAAATCTAACTTAATTGCTTTAACCTCAGACATGTCTATAGGTAGACAAAATTTTTCGTTAGCACACGAACTTTATCACCTATATTATGGAGAGCCTAATAAGATCACAGTTAGTACTACAAATGTCACTAGTAACAACTTAGAAGAAAATAAAGCAGAAGTATTTGCCTCGTATTTTTTAATCCCACAAATTTCATTGAAAGAGAATGTAAAAAAAATTCAAAATGAAAATAAAACCATGAAAATAACAATTGCAGATGTAATCAAATTAGAACAGTATTTTGGAGTAAGCCACAAGGCTATGCTGTATAGATTAAAAGGCGAAAATTTCATAGATGAAAATGAATTAAAAGAAATGAAAGATATCGTTGTTAGCAAAGAAGCAAAAAAATTAGGTTATGACACAGCACTTTATTTTCCAAATGAAGAAAAGAAAACAACAGTGTTTGGACACTACATTAGTTTAGCAAATAAATTACTTAATAAAGAAAAAATTTCTCAAAATAAATGTGATGAATTATTGTTGGATGCGCTTAGAGCAGATTTAGTATATGGAATTGATGAAAAACAAATACCTGAACTTGGCTAAACAAATATATTTTGACACAGATTGTTTAGCCAGTTTTTTATTAGTTGGAAAAGAAGAAATTATTGAAAAATTGTTTAAAGGCAGAATAATTATTCCAAGACAAGTATATGCAGAAATTGATAAGCCTGCTATCAGAAAAATACTAAAACCAAAACTAGATAACTTTATTAAAAACTCAAACGCTGAAATTTATGATGCTGTAATAAACTCAGATGAAGAAAGATTATACAAAGAACTAATCTGCGGTAAAGAAGGTAAGTCAATAGGTAGTGGAGAAGCAATATGCATAGCGCTTGCAAAAACCTTTAACGGTGCTTTATCTAGCAACAATTTAAAGGATATATGTCAATATATTAAAAAATATAATTTAGAGTTTGTTACTGCGGGTGACATTTTAGTTTTTGCCTTAAAGGAAGAACTAATAAATGAATGCGAAGGCGAAGCGATTTGGCAGAATATGCTAAAAAACAAAAGAAAAATCGGCCCAAATACTTTTAAAGAATACTTAGAACACTACAATAGCTCAAATCAAACACACTATCCTTGTAAATGACAATCTCAGTTTTTACAATTCTTTCAAAGTAAAGCCGATTTCGTTTTTTTGAACTAAATAGTAAAATGGTACGCCAATTAAGTAAAGCACCGCCCCTTCCCCAATTGCTACATAAATAAATGTTTCAAGAAAAGGCAGACCTAAAATTAAATTAAGCATCACAGCCACTATAACACTACCAACTATAGTCGGAGCGAGTAGCGCTGCAAATATATTTTTTCTAAATATATACATAAATATCAAACAAATAACTGTGGCAAGTGTTCCAAAAATTACATCCCAAATCCCCAAAGGACTAAACAAGTTAGCAGTAAAACACCCCAAAACTATACCTGGTGCTACCTTGAAGTTAATTAACACCAAGACCATTAAAATTTCACTTATTCTAAACTGAATTTGTCCATAAGAAAAAGGTTCTAACATCACAGTTAGAACAAAATAAATAGCTGCAATTGCAGCGTTTACAGTTAAGAGTTTTAAATATTTTTTTTGTTTATTCATTTCCTGTTTTTATTTTGCTGGTGTTCTGGAATACAGCATTTTTTAAGTTTTTTAAAAAAATTATTTACTTGTTTTTAAACTACACTCAGAGCAGTATCCATAAACTGTCAGTTCATGACTCTTTGGCGTAAAGTTTTGCAGTTCTATTGCATCTTTAATTAAGTTCAGAACCTTACAGTCAATTTCTAACATGTTTTGACATTTTTCACAAATCATGTAGTGTGAGTGCTTATCTTTTTTCACAAAAAAATACGCAGTTTTTTCAAGCATAATATGTTCAACTAACTTGTTTTGAGTAAGGAAATCAAGAGCACGATAAATTGTTGAGATATTGATGTCAAACTCCAGCAATTTAGCGTAAATTTGCTCAACAGAAGCTGGTTTGGCAATATCTTTTAATATATCGTAAACTAGTTTTCTTTTCTTTGTAAACTGCATAAATCTTCCTTTTTCTGAACTAATTATATCATTTTAAACCCTAAAACCAGTTTATCGGTGCTATAATTAAAAAGTATATGTAGGGGGAAATATGAATAAAAAACCACAAATTATTTTTAGTAGACCAGAAATGCTTAAACTAAATATCGCTGCTCTTGCCAAAAGAGGAGTATCTGTTAAAGACATCGCTGAAATCGCTTATCTACAACAATCTAAATACATCAAAGACATTCCATTTGAACTATGCACTGAATCTGTTGAAAAAATTCTTTCACTTAGAGACGTGTTCCACTTTGTTCAACTTGGAATTGCTATAGACATCGCTGCTGAAAAGAAATTACTAGAAGGCCCAATTCAAGATATCATTGAACAAGACCTTGGACTTTTTGGAATTGACGAGACTTTTGCGCTTGACCTTTCTGGAATGTATGGAACCATTGGTAAAACTAACTTTGGTGACATTGATGTAAATAAACATGGTCTTGTTAACCGCCTTAATGAAGATGGTAAAAAAGATGGAGTTTGCCACACTTTCCTTGACGACATTGTGGGCGCGATTGCTGCCACTGCTGCCGTTCGTGTTGCGCAAATCTTAACTGAAAACACTGTACTTGCTCAACAAAAATAGTTTATCTAAACTGTTTTTGTCTTAATTTCTCAACTTGGTTAAACCTAAAAAATTTAAAAATTTAATTTCCAGTAGTTTCTCTAAACTATTTGGTTTTGAAAATAATGTTGTTATTACAGACGATTTAAATGTTTTAACTAGACGCAATACTGTAATTAAGAACATTATTTTTCTATTTAACCTATTTTTATTTTTACTGATGTTAATTATTTCCGTGAGCAAGATAGGACTAGAAGGTCTGGACCCAAAAGTTGTACAAAACCGCACAATTGTCAACTGGGCAATAACTGTGGCTACCTTTCCTTTCTTGCTTGTGTTTAACTTTTTGCTAAAAAGAATGATTCAACCCGCTAAAACTGAGTTAAATCAAAACAGAGATGTGGCTATCCATAAACAAAAAATCGCTCAGTACTTTATCATTTCTTATTTGTTTATCGCGGTTTCTTTGTTTTACTTGAAAGTCAACATCAGTCCGCTGTTTTTTAGAAACGGTCTGCACTACAATAAGTCTCTGGCTTTTGTAGTTCTAGAGACTTTCTCATATTCTCTTTTTTACGTAGTTTTGACAATTATTTGTCTGTATCAAGACAGAAAAGCGTTTTCCTACAGCGCTGGGTTTCTCTTTGGTATTCTGACTATCATGCATATATTTGTGACAAACCGTTTCTATGCATTTTCGTTTGCCAATTCCAAAGACCTGATAAACTCACTTGTAGACGTTATTTTAAGGTCGCTAGTCTTTATTTTATACTCACTTGTATTAAGGGCCTTGACCATTATTTCTGAAACCATTCAACATGACCGAATTCACGAAAAAGTGCAACGCGCACGTTTGCAAAACGAGTTTATCTCACTAACTTCTGACTTATTTGGTGTCGTTTTAAACTCAGCCTTAACAGATACCTCGTACCTTGAGTTTTTAACTAAAATAGCCAATCGTCTGGGTGAACTAATGGGGCTTTCTACCGCTAACTTAAATACCCTTGTTACTTACTGTCAGTATTTAGATAACCAAAGTAATTTCGCGACACTGCTTGACCACGAGATTTTAAAAAGCCTACCTCAAAGCGAATTGACCGCTAAAGTTCAAAACGGAGCCGTGATTGCTAAGCGCATTCAACTTGCCAAAAAAGCCGCAGAAATCGTTAGAACTTCCTTTGAATCTGGGATTTCAAAAACTTTTATTGAAAAGCAAAATCAAATCCAAAATACCCCAATTTCCCAAATTATTTTAACCGCTGACATTTACTGTATTATGAGAATGTCTACAGCCTACAAAGTTGCGTATTCTCACAGTGAAACTATTGCTCGTTTTAAAGAAACTTTTCGTTTCTTTATTCCGGAAGACATCTTTACTCGCTTTATTGACTTTCACTCTCAGTTTGAAACTCTTTATAACGAGTAGCAAAATAAAAATAAATAAACAAAACACTACAAAGGAGATTTGAAAATGAGTTATTACTTTACATCTGAGTCTGTTTGCGAAGGACATCCTGACAAAATCGCGGACAAAATCGCGGACTACATCTTAGACTCTGTACTTAAAAAAGACCCAAACGCTAGATGCGCGGTTGAAGTTGCTTTAACTACAAACTTTTGCTTAATTTTTGGCGAGGTTACCGCTAGTCATAAATTTGACTACGCTGAACTGGCAAAAGCGGCAATTAAAGAAATTGGCTATACTAACCCCGCACTTTTGTTTTCAGCTGAAGAAATAGAGTACTTAGTTAAAATTAAAACTCAGTCTCCAGACATCGCTCTTGGAGTTGATAAAGAAGACCAGGGAGCGGGCGACCAAGGTATCATGTTTGGCTACGCTGAAGATTCAACCCCTGAGTATTTACCTCCTTGCATATACTACGCACACAAACTATCTCGCCGACTTACCGAAGTTCGCAAACAAGGCATTGTCAAAGGCCTTAGACCAGATGGTAAAACCCAAGTCACCGCTAAATTTTTAGACAGCGCCGAACTTAAAGAAATCACCGCGATTGTAGTCTCTGCACAACACGAACCAGATATTGACTTAAATGAGTTAAAAGAACAAATTAACAAACACGTAATTCAGGCAATTATTCCTGCAAACTTAATAACTAAAAACACCCAAATTTTTATCAATGCCACAGGTAGATTCGTAATTGGTGGCCCACACGGAGACTCAGGTTTAACTGGTCGCAAAATTATTGTAGACACCTACGGCGGAACCGCGCCACACGGAGGCGGCGCGTTTAGCGGAAAAGACCCTTCAAAAGTAGACCGCTCAGCTTCATATATGGCCAGATACTTAGCTAAAAACATAGTAGCCGCAGGACTTGCGCACAGAGCCACTATTGAAATTTCTTACTGCATTGGCGTTGCTCAGCCAACTTCTTTATTTGTCACTTTAGACGATGGCACTAACAAAGCACTTGAACAAAAACTCTTTGAGTTTATTAAGGCCAACTTTGACCTTTCACCTAAAGGCATTATTAAAAAGTTAAACCTAAAACAACCACTTTACTCAAAAACTGCTATTTCTGGCCATTTTGGTAATCCTGATTTTCCTTGGGAACAACTAGATTCAGCTTCGTTGTTTCGAAAACTTTTATAAGCGATTTTAAATAGTTTGCATATTTAAAATAATTAAAATATAATTAACTTACTGCCCGCTTAGCTCAGTTTGGTTAGAGCATCTGACTCTTAATCAGTGGGTCTAGGGTTCGAGTCCCTAAGCGGGTACGGGTAAAAAAGATTTTAAAATCGCTTAAGTTCGCTTAAGCGATTTTTTTAAATAATTTAAAATCAAAAGAGGTAAAGATGCAAGAAACTTTGCTTAAAAAACTCGCCAACGCTAAGCATTGCCTGGTGTGTGGAAGTAGACCTACTGACTTAAACTTAAACATATATGAACTTAGCAACAAAACACTTTACTCTAGTTTTTCACCAACTGAATTTCACCAAAGTTACAGCGGTATTACCCACGGTGGTGCAATATCTGCAGTTTTAGATGAGCTGGCATGCCGTGCGTACATTCCTTATTTTCCCAAAAAACTCGCAATGACTGGTAGCTTAAAAGTTAAATTTATAAAACCAGTTTTTACAAATCATCAGCACACAGCTTTGGCTAAAGTCCTAATGATTAACGGAAAATATTTTTCGGCAAAGTCAGTAATTTTTAACGAAAAACAAGAAAAATGCGCAGAAGCAGAAGGTATTTTTATCTTTGTTGAACCCCAAAAAATCAACACTCATTCTAAAAACGGACACCAAATTGGTGAGCAAAGCTCAACTGAGTTTAAGGAAAAAAACCAGTCAGTTTTAATTTTTGACTTTTAGCGGCTCTAAATTGAAAATTATTTTTGAAAGTGTTATACTTATTTGGTAGATTTTATTAAGTGGTTACCTAATAAATTCTTGCCTGTACCCATAGCTCAACTGGATAGAGCATTTGACTACGGATCAAAAGGTTGGGAGTTCGAATCTTCTTGGGTACGCCATCTAATCGGGAAGTGGCTCAGCTTGGTAGAGCGCTTGGTTTGGGACCAAGATGTCGCAGGTTCAAATCCTGTCTTCCCGACCACTTGTAGGTGTAGTTTAGTGGTAAAACTCCAGCCTTCCAAGCTGGCTATGTGGGTTCGATTCCCATCACCTGCTCCATTTTTGTTCATTTTTTGAAAAACTCCGCTTGCGGAGTTTTTTATTTTTTTAGTATATCGCTCACCGAAATTTAGACAAGAAGTCTTTTTAAAAACAATGCAAAAAATTAAGAAAAACAAATTAGTCTTGCTTTATTTGAACTTGGGCAAATGATATAATGATTGTTGATGAACACAGAGACAAAATATATTTATAAAATTGAAAATCCTCATGCTTTGGTCAATATTTTTGGCGCTAGCTACAAGAACTTAAAAGCAATTTCTGATTACTTTCAAAGAGAGTTTCAAGTAAGCAATGATGCAATTGTCACTAAGGCTTTTTCTGAACAAGAAAAAGTGATTTTTACGCAAATGTTTAACTCACTTTTTAAGGTTGGCTCTAACATCGTACTTTCAAAAAGAGACCTGGCGTATTGTGCTAATTTAGCCGAAAAAGACGACCTTGATAATTTTGAGAAACTGTATAAAAACACCAAACCAATTGGCTACACGGCAAAGGGTAAAAAACTATTTCCCAAAACTTACTCGCAATTAGTATACTTTGAGTCTTTAAATAAATATGATTTAGTTTTTTCAACCGGACCTGCTGGAACCGGAAAAACCTTTATAGCGGTTGCTTATGCTTTAAATGAACTTAAAGCCGAAAACGTTAAAAAAATTATAATTACTCGCCCTGTTGTCGAAGCCGGTGAAAATCTAGGGTTTTTACCAGGCGACTTAAAGGAAAAAATTGATCCTTACTTAACTCCGATTTACGATATTCTTTACGATATTTTGGGTCGCGAAAAAACTCTTTCTTACATTGAAAAAGGGTTGATTGAAATCGCACCACTTGCCTATATGCGTGGTCGCACCTTGGAAGATGCAGTTGTCATTTTAGACGAGGCTCAAAACACTACTTGTTCTCAGATGAAAATGTTTTTAACCAGACTTGGTTTTAACTCAAAAATGGCAATTACTGGCGATATCTCTCAAATTGACTTGCCTGTCAAAGTTCAATCTGGCTTAGTTCAGGCCAAACAACTGCTTAGCGATATTTCTGATATTCGCTTCATTGAGTTTGAGCCAATGGACGTAGTTAGACACCCACTGGTCATGAAAATAGTTGACCGCTACGAAAAAAATGCGCGTTAATATTTTCTCTGAGTTAGGTACTCGCGAAATTAAAGCAGAGGTTAAACTACTTACTCACTTATTTAAAACCATAGATGACACAAGAACCCTGCAAATAATTTTGGCAAACAACGCGTATCTTCATAACCTAAACAAACAATACAGAAATATAGACAGACCTACCGACGTCATTTCATTTCCTGATGAAGTTGACGAACAAAGTTGTGGCGACATCTTTATTTCGCTTGATAAAGCCCTTGAACAGGCAAAAGAATATGAACACTCCTATGAACGTGAACTTTGTTTTCTAGCAGTGCATGGCTATCTGCATGTCAAAGGCTATGACCATGAGACCAAAGAAGAAGAACAAATCATGATGGATTTAACTGAAAAAATCCTTAAGTTTATCGGAATGGAAAGGAAGAAATATGACTGGCATAAGTAAAGCCCTTGACGCTATGAAAATGGCGTATTGCCCTTACTCAAATTTTCAAGTAGGCGCAGCCCTGGAACTTAAAAATGGTGAGTTTATTTTAGGTTTTAACATTGAAAATGGAGCCTACTCAATGTGCAATTGCGCAGAGCGAACAGCGCTTTTTTCTGCGATGTCTCAAGGTTTTCATAAAGACGACTTTAAAACCCTTTTTGTGGCAGCCAAGACTAACACACCGATTTCTCCATGTGGAGCCTGCAGACAAGTAATCGCTGAACTTTGTCCAAAAGACATGAAAGTAGTTTTAACTAACACCAAAAAAGACATTAAAGAAACTACTGTTTCTGAACTTCTGCCGTTTTCTTTTGACTTAGATAATGACCGAATTTAAAGCAGGTTCGGTGTGTATAGTTGGTGCTCCCAATACCGGTAAGTCTAGTTTACTTAACAACATTTTAGGCTACCGCGCGCAAGCAGTTTCTCCTAAACCAGAGACTACAAAAAAAGCGCTACTTGGAGTTAAGACTACTAAAAACTTTCAAATCGGCTTTGTAGACACTCCAGGGATTACTTTTAGACCTACTACTCAACTAGAGACTTTGGTGACCAAAGAAGCCTACAGCGCAATTTACGGTAGTGATGTTTGTTATTTGCTAGTAGACCGCGTGTACTCAGATGCTTTTTTACCAGTACTAAAAGTTCTAAAGAGCGAAAAAATCCCGACAATTTTAGTGATTACTAAAGAAGATATTTTAAAGAAAAACAAAATTCTTGAAATCATTTTGTCATTTCAAGCAGTACATGAATTCGCTGAGTTTATCCCAATTTCTAACGTAACTTTAAAAAACATAGATAAACTAATTGAACTCACTTTGCCTTACTTTAAGACAAATGAGTTAATTTATCCGGCTGACTACAACAGTTCGCAAACTTACCAAGAATACATTTTGTCGTTTGTTCACGAGCAATTGCTTAAACTATACGACAAAGAAATCCCTTACAAAGTAGCAGTTTCTCTAGAAGGCACTCAAGAACTCGGCACCAAAACTGTTTTTTTTGTCAAAATTGTATGTCAAAAACTTGGACAAAAAGCAATCTTAATTGGCAAAAACGGCTCGGCTATTAACCTACTTAAAAAAAATTTAGCGATGCAAGCCAGAGAAGAACTTAAACAAAAAGTTGAGTTTGACATCGTGGTTTCAGTTAACGAAAACATTGAGAAGTTAATGCTTAAAAACTGGAAGGAAGAATAATTTATGGAAAAAAATGAAAAAAAACTTACTTTTGAAGAAATAGTTACTTACTGTAAACAACAAGGTTTTGTCTATCAAGGTAGCGAGATTTACGGTGGGCTTTCCAATACTTGGGATTTTGGACCACTTGGCGCACTGCTTAAACAAAACATCAAAGCAGCCTGGATTAAATACTTCATCCAAGCCTTTCCTCGCAATCAACTGCTTAACGGGCCAATTTTGCTTAACAACTTAGTTTGGCAAGCATCTGGGCACGTCAAAAGTTTTTCAGACCCGTTAATTGAATGTAAGGCCTGCAACCAAAGATTTAGAGCAGACAAATTAGTTTTTGACTTCAATGGTTTTGATGTAGGCGGCATGAAAACAAAAGAAATTGAGGCCTATATTGCTGAGCAGAAAATTCCTTGTCAAAACTGTCAAAAAACCGATTGGCTACCACTTCGTGCGTTTAATATGATGTTTGAAACTTACCAAGGAGTTGTCCAAGACAACACAGACAAAATTTATCTGCGTCCTGAAAATGCTCAAAACATTTTTATTCAGTTTAAAAATGTGTTTAGAACAACTCGCGCTAAGTTGCCATTTGGAATTGGCCAAATCGGGAAAGCTTTCCGTAACGAAATTACACCTGGTAACTTTATTTTTAGAACTCGTGAGTTTGAGCAAATGGAACTTGAGTACTTTGTAAAACCTGGCACAGAACTTGAGGTTTTTGCTTTCTTTAAAAAATACTGTATGCAGTTTTTATTAGACCTTGGAGTAAATCCTCTAGACTTAGTTTACTCAGATCACAAAAAAGAAGCCTTGGCGTTTTATTCAAACGCCACTACCGACATTCAATATCGCTTTCCGTGGGGGTTTGATGAACTTTGGGGAATCGCCTCTAGAACTGATTATGACCTTTCTCAACACCAGAAGTTTTCAGGCCAAGACATGAGTTATTTAGATCCAGATGACAACTCTCGCTTTGTTCCGTACTGCGTGGAGCCAAGTGTTGGAGTTGAGCGTTTGTTTTTTATGTTTATCGCCAATGCTTTAAAAGAAGAAGAAGTTGAAGCCGGAGATGTTCGCCAAGTTCTAAAAATATCTCCATTTTTAGCGCCGTATAAGGCGGCAATCATTCCTTTAAATAAGGCGAAACATACGGAACTAGCTGAGTCAATTTACCGCCAAGTTGCCAAAGACTTTGACTGCTATTTAGAAGAAAGTGGCGGCTCTGTTGGAAAGAAATACCGTCGCCAAGACGCAATTGGTACACCTTTTTGCATTACCGTGGACTTTGAAAGCGAAGACACTCAAACTGTGACAATTCGCGAACGCGACACAATGCAACAAGAGCGAATCGACATTAAAGATATCAATCAATATCTGCTAAATAAAATTAAACTTTAGAAAATTGCAAATAAATCAAGACAACATCTTTACTAAAATTAACTCAGAAATCAGTATTTTAGAGTTAGTACAAGAACTAGGGATAGCGGTCACTCAAACCGGCAAGAACTTCAAAGCGCTTTGTCCGTTTCACAATGACAGCAATCCCTCACTTTCTATTTCTGTTGAAAAAAACATTGCCTATTGCATGTCTTGCAAAACTGGTGGCGCTCCTTTTAATTTCTATCAAAAATTCAAAAAATTAGATACAAAGGCTACGCTTGATTATTTTTCTAAAAGACTAAATTTAGGATATACATATAAACCAGACCCACTTGAAAAAGAATACACAGCGTGCGCAGAGGCCGCTAAGTTTATGCATATGCGTTTAATTAAAACCAACTCTGGGGCTGAGTATCTAACTTATTTAACTGAAAAACGTAGATTAACTCTAGAGACCATTGAGCACTTTCAAATAGGTGTTGCGCTTAACGATAACTTAATGTCTGAAACCTTGATTAAACAAGGAATTACAGAACAGACTTTAAAAAACACTTCGCTTATTGGCACGCACGGTGAGCGTATTTATGATTTCTTTAAAAACCGTGTGATGTTTCCACTTAAAAACGTAAGCGGTAAAATTGTTGGGTTTTCTGGTCGTGCTTTAACTGAATCTAAAGATAACCCAAAATACGTAAACTCACCAGACACTTTAGTATTTAAAAAAGAAGAAGTAATTTATCACTTGTCAGATGCACTTCAAGAAAACCCTAAAAAAGAAGTAATTTTAGTTGAAGGTTTTTTTGACGTGATTGCTCTTTTTAACGCAGGTTTTAAAAATGCTTGCGCGACAATGGGAACTACTTTAACTGAAACTAACTTAAAGATGCTTGTTGAAAACGCAAAAAGTATAGTTTTAATGTATGACGGTGACTTACCTGGACAAAAGGCCGCCGAAAGCGTAGCCTTTAAGTTTTTAAGGTTTCCTAAAACCAATGTTTATATAGTAAATATTCCAAATAAGCAAGATCCAGATGAGTATTTTCAGGTTAATGGCAAAGTCGGAATTGAGAAACTACTTAGCCATAAACAAGATATCTTGACCTTCTTTTTTAACAAAATAGTAAGTCAAGTAGACAGTTCTGACATTACTTCTGTTATGCGTTTTAAAAATAACTTTAAGGAAGTTTTTAAATATGCAGACGAGACAGTTAAGAACTTATTTATCGCCAAAACCAAAGAAAAACTCAACATAGATTTAAGTTTAAAAGAATTTACTGAAGTCAAACCAACGCTTAAACCGAAAGTTAAACCAAAGGCTAACTCAGAAATTGAGAAACTAAGACAGGCGATGAACACACTAGTTTTACACTGCTTAAACTCCGAAATTGAGGAACACGCTATTGCTTTAATTAAAAGAGATATCCTTAGACACTTTGAGTTTCAAAGTTACAGTATTTTACTTTTTACGATTTTAACTCACTTAATTGAAAGTAAGTTATATGGTAAAAACAAAACAGCCACTCAAGTTAAGGTCTACTTTGAAACAGTAGAAGGCCTAAAGCCTGCAGAAAGACAAGAGATTTTAAAGAAAATTAACACCGCCATTGAAACAGTTGAAAACAACGAAAACACAGAGCCAGCGGCGATTACTGCAGATATTGTTAAAATTCTTGCGCACATTAAAAAAATCCGGAAACTTATTGCTGCAACTACAAAAGAAGTCTCTACAACTTCAAGTAAAGTAGAAATTGACGCCTTTACTAAAGAAGCCAGCGAGATTTTAAATTAAAGAAATGAAAGAAACCAATAGACTGGAGTTTTTAGCCAGACTTGCAAAAGGTGCAAGTGTAGTTTTAGACATTGGTTGCGACCACGGATATTTTTTAAAAATTTTGTTTGATAAATATAACTTAAAAAAAGGGATAGCAGTTGACAATAAAGCCTTACCTCTTGAAAACGCCAAACGTAATTTAAAAGGCTACAATTGCGACTTTGTATTATCAAATGGTTTTGAAGAAGTTAGTGCTAGTTTTGAGGTTTGTAATATATCTGGAGTTGGCGGAATTACTGCGATTGAAATCCTTAAACTCGCAAGACCTGGAAAATATATAGTTTCTGTGCACTCAAAATTAGCAGAACTTAAGCAATTTTTAAACGAAAAAAGCTTTTGGCTACTAGACGAATACATTGTTTTTGACAAAGGCGTATACTATAATGTTCTTGTTTTAAGTCTAAAAAACGAGAAACCAGAAACTTCTTTCGACTGTTTTTACT
>CAUTMU010000020.1:0-13572 GCA_963539535.1 uncultured Acholeplasmataceae bacterium
TTTTAGGTCTTGGTTGTCTTGTGTTTTTACGACAAAATCATATACGTTCATAAATCACTCCTTTTCGCTTAACTGCAGTTTAGCAATTTCTTCTTTTTGTTCAGCAATTCTTTTAATTAAAGTAGAATTGCGTTGTTGCTCATCTACTGTGCACATTTTAAGTTGGCTAGGTTCACCAATTATAAATAATTTCTCTTTAGCACGAGAAACTGCTGTATAAAGTAGTTCGTTGGTTAGCATTATATAAAAACGACTTAGTAAAATAACAACTGCTAACTTATACTCAGAACCTTGGGATTTATGGATAGTAGAAGCATATGCAAGTTCCGTGTCTTCTTTAATATCAACAGGCAATGACACTAAATTATCGCCAATTTTAAGTACAAAAGTTTTTGCCTGAATATCGACGACTTTGCCGATATCTCCGTTCATCACACCATGGTCTGGGTAATTTTTAGTAATCATTAGTTTGTCGTTAATATAAAAACGTGAGTCCTTTCTAATCTCTAAAAAGCGGTCTCTGTTTTCATAGGGAATAAAGTAGTTTTGACAAATCTTGTTGATATCGTGAACTCCGCATTCTCCTTCTTTCATTGGAATCAAAATTTGAAAATCTTGGTAAATATCAATATTTTGTTTTTCGCAAAGTTGCAGGAAGTTAACTATATTATTGCGGATATATTCAACTGAGCATTCACCCATACTCAAATCTTTGCTTATATAATTTTTGAAATTAGTGTCGTTAACTTCTTTATTTTTAAGCGCTGAAATTAAAGGAACAATACCGGAGTCTTTGCTTTGCCGACAAATTTGGTTTAAAGTAGTCACAGGAAAACATTTTGAGTTAATTGAATCGTTTAAAAATAGACCTGGTTGGATACTTGGCAACTGGTGTCCATCTCCAATAAAAACAACCTTTGTGTTTTTGTCAATTGCTCTTAGCAGCGCGTCTGCTAGGCGAATATCTAACATCGAGGCTTCATCTACAATGATTAGCCCAACATTTGTAAAAGGCTGATTTTCGTTTCTTTTAAAGCAATATGAACACTCATCATCTATAGCCGGAATCCACTCTAGGGCTGAGTGGATAGTCGCAGTTAAGTCACCTGTACTTTCGTGGATTCTGCGAGCAGCGCGACCAGTTGGTGCTAAAAGTAAGTTCGCAGTTTTAAAAAGATTAGTTTTGTCGTTTTTGGCATATTCAAGGTAAATATCGTTAACTGCTTTTAAAATAGTGGTCTTACCAGTACCAGGTCCACCTGTGATAAAGGAAAGCGAGTTAGTTAAAGCCATTTTGATTGCCTTATTTTGGTCTTCTGTGTAAGAAATTCCAGTTTCTTTTTCTTTTATTTTAATTTGTGCGTCAATAAACTCAAGTGGTAGTGAGTTTGTGTTATTTGCAAATATATTGTTAAGCATTTTAGCAACATTAACTTCTGCTTTGTAGATCTCTGGTAAATACACAAAACCATTTTCAAAAAATAAACGATTGGCAAAAATCAAGTTATCAATCGCAGTTTTCAAGGGATACTCACTAATTTTGTATTCATCAATTTTCTTTAAAAAAGTTTCGGTTTCTTGAATTAGTGCGTCTTTTGTGTAGTAACTGTGTCCATCAATTGAATAGGCACTAATCACATGGAAAATTGCTTCTTCTGCTCGTTTTAAGTCAGTTTTTTCAATACCTAGTGCTTGGGCTACTAAATCTGCTTTAGTAAAACCAAAACGGTTAATTTTTTTTGCTAAGATATACGGATATTTCTTAATTTCAGTGATTGGATTTGGTAGTTTTTTAAAAATTTGGGCAGAAAAACGAGCAGAAACTCCAACCGAAGTTAAGAAATTTAAAATCTCAACCTCTTGGAAGTTCTCTTGAACTTTTCTGGTGATTTCTAGAATTATACTGTTTGAAAAACCAAGGTTATTTAGACAACTTGGGTCTTCGTTAATTTTTTTAACAGCATCACTGCCCAGCGCTTCCCAGATTTTAGTAGCTTTAACTCTACCGACTCCTTGGATGTTAAGGGCTTTAAAAAGATTTACCAGTTGCTCTTCAGTGGTGCCATGCGGAATTGAAAAAGAAATTAGTTTAAAAGTTTTAAAAACAGGGTGCGGGACTTTGGTGTGAGTAACTTCATAGGCAGTCCCTGCACGTAGTGACTTTCCGTTAGAGAACGCCTGGAAATTACCAATAATTCTAACGCCTTCTTTTTCACCTTCTGCTTTAAACAAACAAATCATGTACTCAAGGCCAGTCTTTAAGGTTTTTAGAAAAATAAGTTGGCGAGTTGTAGTGTTTTCAGGTTTTTCCATTACCTTAATACCTCCTTAAATCAGTGTCCATATACACATCTTTAATGCGGCCAGCGCCAAGACAAACATCGCCTTGATACAATACTAAAAACTGACCAGGTGTTACTGCTTTAGTTGGTTTAAAGTAAACTTTTGCAGAGTTGTTTTCCAAAAACTCAACTTCAACTTCAATGTCTTCTTGTCTATAGCGGAATTTAGCAAAGTACTTGCCATTTTGTTTCGGCGCTCTAAAAACCAAATTATCAATAAAACAGTTATTTGAGTATAAGTACTCTAAATTGCCTTCAGGTGCCACTAAAAGAGTGTTTTCTTCAGGGATTTTACCAACTACGTAAAAAGGTCCATCAAACTCGTAGGTTTTGCCTAAACCTATGCCTTTTCTTTGTCCAATTGTATAGTTAATTAAACCAGTATGTGTACCTGCAACGCGGCCATCTAAAAATTTAATTGGACCTGCTGAAGTTTTTAAATAGTTAGACAAAAAACTTTGAAAATTACGCTCGCCGATAAAACAAATTCCGGTTGAATCTTTTTTTGCACGGTTTACCAAACCGGTAGCCTCGGCAATTGCTCTGACTTCTTGTTTAGTTAAATTGCCAACCGGAAAAATAGCTTTTTTGAGTTGTTTATCGGTAAGTTGCGACAAAAAATAAGTCTGGTCCTTGTTTTTGTCAATTCCTTTTAGCAGCATTTTTTTGCCGTCTATTATTTCGGTTCTAGCGTAATGGCCCATTGCAATTAAGTCAGCACCTAATTTTTCGGCGTACTCTAAAAAGGCTTTAAACTTAATTTCGTTATTGCAAAGAACATCTGGATTTGGCGTGCGGTTAGCCTTAAATTCCGCTAAAAAATATTGAAATACACGGTCCCAGTATTCTTTTGAAAAATCCACTCTAACTAACTCGACACCAAGTTGCCTGCAAACAGCTTCTGCGTCTTTGGCGTCTTTTTCTTGTGGACAGACATCGTCATTCAAATTAGGGTTACCAAGGACATCAAAATTAGTAGTGCTATCCCAGTTTTTCATGTAAACAGGGATGCATTTGTAGCCTTGGTCTAAAAGTAGTTTTAAGGAAACTGCGGAATCTACACCACCAGACATTCCAAGTACTACTGTTTTATGTTGATTTTTCTGCATACCTGCTCCTTTCATTTTTTTACTTATTTAAAATATTCGTTATCTGGTTCTATGAAAAAGTCTGTAAGTTTTCTTTCAAAAAATTCAATATGTAGTGGAAAAGCAGAGCGTTTAAATGCATTTTTAAAAACTCTAGTTTCAACTGTATTTAAGATTTTTTGTTTTTCTACTTTGTTTAACTTGTCGCCAAAAAGTTTATCAATTAGTTCAATGCTAAACTCTTTACCTTGAAAACAAAAGGCATTTAAAACCTCGTCAAGATACGTGTAGTTGCCTAAAATCTCTTCCGTGTTTTGATTTGGCAACAATTCTGGTGAAATTGGTGCGGCCAAGATTTCTTGAATTACTTTTCGTTCATCATAAAACTGGTTTTTAGCAAGGTATGTCAAAACTGCTTTGATTTCCGACTTAAATAGTGTTGCGTTTGTTGCAAATAATCCAAAAAGATCTGCGCCAACTGTGCCAAAACCCAAAAGAATTTCCGAAAGGTCAGAAGTATTTAAAACAACACCATTTACTTTGTTTGCTGCGTTTAGTAAAAGCAGAGTTCTTACTCTAGCCTGTGTATTTTCGTAAATCACATCTTTTTCAAAGTGGTTAGTTTTGTTAAATATGCTTTGACAAATTTCGTCAATCTCAATGATTTTTGGAGTTAAACCTAAACTTTTGCATAATTTATTCGCTCGCTCAACACTTTCTTTATTGTTAACACTTGGCAAAATTAGCGGAAAAATATGGTTTTGCGGGTCAACATTTAGTCGTTTGCAAGCAAGATAAGCAAACAATAAAGTAATGGCAGAATCTAGACCACCTGAAATTCCTATTACAAATTTATTTGGAGTAAGTTGGGTTAATTTATCTGCCAACTGTTTTTCGGCTGTGCTTATAATATAGTTAACTTTACTGTCTGAAAGTGCTAAGGTTTTATTTATATTTTCTATTTTTAGCTGAGTAATTTTGTCTTTTAAAAACTGGTGATAGTCAATAAAAACTGAGTGTTCAACAAAAGAAAGTGTGCGGTCTGAGTAATTTAAAATATGGTTGTTAACCAAGAAAACAACGGTGTCAAGTTCTTTAATTTTGTCTAGTTTTTCCTTTAGATAAGAAAGTGCATTTATGTTAAATTCACTGTAGAAAATTAAGTCAGACTTAGAGTTTAAAATAATGTCTTTTCTGCTTATAAAGCGATTTAAACCAGTTTTAACCAGTGCATTTAAAACCTCGTAAATCTGGTCAATATTTTTTTTAGGATTTAAAACATATGGCCTGTCGATTTGAAAGTTAGTTAGTTCTGTTAAATCAAAAATCCCAGTTTCACAGCCATTTTTTAAATAGTTGTTTTGAAAAATTTCTTTAGCAGCCTTTGGAACAAAGTCTAAAAACTTATCTGGGTTGTTGCGAATCATGCTAGCCGAAACATCCATTTCAAATTCAATGTATTCAGCTTTGATTGCTTCCGTTAACTTAACTTGATATCCTGGTCTTTTAAAGATTAAAAACTGATATTCAGAAAGTAGTTCTTTGTAGTTAATCCATCTACCAATATTCAAAGCATTGTCTGCACCCATTACAAAAACTGGCTTAGTTTTGTATTTTTCGGTTAAACGTTTTAATGTGCTAAGCGTTCCTAGATACTCAAAGTCATTTAGTTCAATTTCGTCAATTATTACGCGTTCAATGTCTTTAAAAACAGTCTTTAACATAGACAGTCTTAAAGTATTTGGCATCAGGCCTGATTTTTTGTAGTTAATAGAACAAGGAACTACAATCACTTTTGACTCAGGATAAGTCGCAAGAATTTTTTCAATAATGCCAACGTGAGCAACAGTAACAGGGTTAAAAGACCCGCCATAGATAAAATATTTCATAATTTTTCAATCACCCTTAATTTAGCTGAGTGTGCGCGCGGATTTAAAGTACACTCCGCAGAATTTGGTAGTATTACCTTCTTAGTAATTAGCGAAAACTCTTTTTCCTTTTCAAGTAAAACAGGCAGACCAAGCGGAGTCTTTTCTTCTGTTAAACTTCTAAATTGTTCTTTTACAATTTTATCTTCAAGAGAATGAAAAGAAATCACACAAAGTCTGGCATTTTTTGCAAGCAAATCAAAGGATTGAGTAAGTGCAGACTTTAAAACATTTAGTTCGTCATTTACTTCTATTCTAAGTGCTTGAAATACACGCTTTGCTGAGTGTCCTTTAGTTTTAAAGTTAACGCTGTCACAAATTGACACCAAATGCCCAACTGTTTGAATTGGTCTTTGCTCAACAATTTTTTTAGCCAGAATATTGCCGTTCTTCTCTTCTCCATATTTAAAAAAGATATCGGCAAGTTCTTTTTGAGTGTAGTTATTTAAAATATATTCAGCAGTCAAACTTTGTTCTGTGTTCATTCGCATATCTAAGTTTTTTGAACTGATATACGAAAAACCTCTCTCAGGAGTATCTATCTGCATACTGCTTAGTCCAAGGTCAAATAGCATGCCGTTTACTTTGTTTATGCCAACTGAACTTAGTTTTTCTGTAATTTCGGCAAAATTCGCATTAAAAATTGTGTAGTTTGAAAAACTTTTTAGTCTTTTTTCAATTAAAGCACAAGCAGTTTTGTCAGTATCAAAAATATAAAGGTAGCCAGTTCCGTTTAGCTTAGTTAAAATAGCCTCAGAATGTCCACCAGCACCGCCTGTTGCATCAATATAAACGCCACCTGGCAAAATATTTAAATTATCTATGCATTCTTGTTTTAAAACTGAGATATGTGGTGTTTCCATACGACAATTATACCCTTAAAAAATCAATTTATTTACTAAATTAGTATTTAGTTTGACTAAATTATAATAAAAAAAGTGGCGAACCACTTTTTTTATTTTCTTAAGCCTAATTTGGCAACGATTGCACGATAACGTGGAACATCGCTGTTAAGTAGATAGTTTAACAGACTACGACGTTTACCGATTTTCATGTAAAGACCACGTTTTGAGTGTAAATCTTTTTTGTGCACTGCTAAGTGTTGAGTAAGTTGTTTAATTTCCTCAGTTAGCAAAGCGATTTGCACTTCAGGTGAACCTGCGTCTTTATCATTGATGTGGTTATCGCGAATAATTTGTGCTTTTAATTCTTTAGTTAAAGCCATAATTATCTCTCCTGTCACAGTTGCTAAAGAAAGAGGTAAAAAATCCTAAATCCTTGCAAAAGTCTTAAAAATTATACCATATTGACGACTAGATTTGTCAAAATAATAACTAGATTAAAATACAAATGATGCAACCAAAAGGTATATTGAAACTGCTAAAAAGTCATTTAGTGTGGTTAAAGCAGGACCAGTTACATCATTTGGCGAAATTTTAACTTTTATGGCAAGTAGTGGAATGACAGTGCCAATAACTGCAGCGATTACCATTGATAAAAACATAGAAATTCCGACGCAAAACGCCATGTTTAGCGCTAAATAAGGATGTTTATCGAAACCTTGAAAGTGTCCGTATTTAGTGCCGATTGCTACAAACGAAAAGACAATGGCAAACGCGAAAATTGCCGAGATTACTGAGTTCATTAAAGCAATTGTGATTTCTTTTAAAATATGTTTATAAATTGCCTTTCGCTTATTTAACTTATCTTTAGAAATCAAGATAATCGTGAAACCCATCGATTGGCTGCCAATATTTCCAGCCATGTCTAAAAGCAAGGCCTGAAATAAAATCAGAATTGAAACTTTTTGAATAGTTGAGTCAAACACTAAAATGAACCTAGCGATAAGTAGTGCCAACACTATTGAGACAACTAACCACGGAAGTCTATATAAAAACTTTTTAAAAGGTGGTGTGTCTATATCCATTTTTTGGAAACTTTGTAGTTTTAAATACTCTTTTTCAGTTTGCTCAACAATTTCGTCAAGAATATCGTCGGCGGTGATTATGCCAAGCATACTTTGTTTTTCGTCAATTACCGGCATTACCAGTAAGTCGTATTGACGAAATACACCAATTGCTTCTTTGATTGTCATTGTGTCTTTTAAGGAGTGGTATTCATAAATAATGATGTCTTTAAGTGAGTCTTGACTGCGGGCTTTAATTAAGTCTTTTAAGTCAATTACTCCCTTTAACTTGTTTTTAGCGTCAACCACATAAACAAAGTCAATAAAGTCAGTTTCCTTTGTGTGTCTAAGTACGTAGTCGGTTGCTGCTTTAATGTCCATTTCTTCATTTACGCAAACATACGCTAAGTTCATGATAGATGCACATTTTTCTTTGTCGTAAACTAAAAGTTTTTTAATATCTAGGTATTTAGAAGATGTCAGTAAATTTAAAATTTTACTTTGTTTTTCTAAACTAAACTCACCAATATATTCACGAAGATCATCAATTTCTAAGTTATCTAAAATTTGTCTTTGTTCGTGTTCTTTAAGTTGTGTAAAAAACTCGCTTTGCACATCTTTTTCTAAATACACAAAAACTTTGGCAGCCTTTGCTTGAGTTAAGTAACTCAAGACTAATTTTTGCTTTTCAAAATCAAGTTCACCGAAGTTTTCAGCAATTTCGTAGGCCTCAAAACTTTTTAGGTATTGTTTGGTTTTAAGAGACTTACTAATTTGTTTAAAATCAAATTCTTTATTTTCACTAAACATAATAAGTAACCTCTATTCTAACCGAAAGTAGGCAGCGGTAAGTTAAAGGCAGCCACTAACGCTAAAGTTAAAGTAAAATGTGCAACTAACGCCAAAGTATCGCAAACTGTGGTAATAATTGGACCAGCGGCAGACGCTGGGTTAATTTTAATTTTTTTGAAAAACATCGGAATTAACATCGCAATTAGTGGCGACAGAATTAACACAACTAGTAAAGTTAGTGAATTAATAAAGGCGTAGATTGCAGAAACTTGGTAGATTGAAACGGTTTTTGGAATTGCGTTTTTGTAGCTTAAAATAAATAAGAAAGAAAAGCCAAAAACCAAGGTAGATACAGTTAAAGCAGTATACATTCCTGCTTTAAACTCTTCTAAAAACGACTCTTTGTCAATTTTGCCAAAGCGAGAAAGTCTAACTAAAGAACCCGAAAGAATTTGTGAAGAAACATTGCCAGGACACCCTAAAATAAGGGGTTGAATAGCCGTAATTATTGCGATATAAGCGAATTTAGAAACTTTTGGCTCAAATACTGAAGTAACAAAAGAAAGAGGGATTGAAAGCAATATTAAAAGAATTAACCATGGTAGGCGAGTGATGGCTTGTGCAAAAATTTTACTGCGAGTTAGGGATTTTGCCGAAAGCAAAGAAAGTTGTGCAATGTCTTTATCTGCCTCGGTTCTAACAACATCTAAAATATCGTCTAGGTTCAAAACTCCTAAAAATATACCGCCTTTGGAAACTACCGGAATTTGAAACTTTCCTGTGTTGTTTAAAGTTGTTGCAGACTCCTCAATATTGTCAGTGTCATAAACCACTTCAGTCGGTTCAATTAACTCACTAACCTGTTTAGGAGAACGAGTTTTAACTAAGGTTTTTAATGAAAGTACCCCTTTAAAAACTCCGTTTTCAGAAGTAACAATTAAAGTTGAGATACTTTCTGCATCTTGAGCGTGCTCAATTACTTGCCTAGTTGCTACTTTGACGTCCATATTGTCAAAAATAACAAGTGCGTCTTTAGACATGTAAGAACCTGTTTTATCTTCTCGGTATTGTAGTAAATTAGAAATTTCTTTATAGTTGGTTAACTTAGTAATTATTTCGTTGTATTCGTCTTCTTTTTCTTTTTGGAGAAACTTAATAAAGTCAACTAAATCATCTAAACTTTGTTCGTTTAAGACCTCTATTTTTTTTAAGTTAGTTAGTTCATTTAGCACAAATAAAGCGTTTTCGTTAGTCAGGTATGCAAAAAACACAGCAATGGTTTTGCTGTCAATTAGTTTAAGAACTTGCCTGCGTTCCGACTCTTTTAATTCAGTGAATAAAACAGACAAGTCAAAACCGTGCATTTCTGTAAGTTCTTCAAGAATTTGCGCTTTATTAACTTTTCTATAAAGTAAGTCTTTAAACATAGTTAAACTCCGTAAATTGTTTAGAAAGCAATTTAGTTATCAAACATATTTTAAATTATTTTTATGCTTTATGCTACATAAAAGGGGTAAACGAAGCTGGTTAGTTTATTTGTAAAAATATTGATTGCTAATTTAGAAATTTATTAGAATCTAGCACAAACAACTACACCTAAAACAGCATGAACATTGTTCCAGTCAAGATCGCCACCGTTCACGATGCTTTGCGCGCTTGGGTTAGAACGAAGAAATTCTGTGCCAAGCCACCACCACTGATGTCTATTTTCATCGAAATAAGGCACCTGATAATCAGGTTCTGTAAAATTGGTAAAGTCAACATTTCGATAATACTTACCATATCCAGTGTAATTACCTAAAACTGCTCTAGCAAAATCCGTAGATTCTTTTTTAAGCTCGGCTTGTTTGCCTTTATCTAACGCTGGTTTTACAGAAAACTCCCCATCATCGTAAGTTGGCATGTGAACTCCATGACCTAGAACATTGCCGATATCATTTACCAATGCTTTAAAAACAGAGCGCTCTGGTTTTGAGTTATCTTGATATCCAGTGTAAAACATGTTGAAAGGAGAAAAATCTAAGATTTTTTCGGTAAACCAAGTGTTTTGTTCAGGAATTTTGAAAAACCAAACAGTTTCAAGTTGAAAATACTTACCATTGTATTTTTCGTATTTAACACCATTCGCGTCTTGCCAGTAGCTACGAGTAAACTCCATGGTATAGTCTTTGCCTTTTGAATTAAACTTAAGGTTATGAGTTTTGTCTTCAATTTTATGAATTCCGACAGGATGTTCTACTTTTGTTTGCGGATATTTGCCGAGTTTATTTGCAGGTTTACCAAAATACACAGTTACCTTGTGCTCTTTTAAAACAACAAAGTTTTCAACATTTGCTTTAGCCATTTCTTTGCCATCAAGGTGCAATTCTCTAATAAGGAAACCCTGTTCATTTATGATCGGATAGCTAATTTCGCCAATTATAGCACCGTGTTTGACATGTCTGTCTGACAAATATGTTCCGTAGTTTCTGGCCTCAAAATTCACAGTATAAACTTTTCTAAGAATAGTTACAGTTACCGTGTTTAGCGCTTTATCTGCGTTAACTGTAATTTTTTCTACGCTATAAGTGGGTTCCTGATAAACTGTAGTGTCAGGATTTTGATAACTAACAGTATGGGTTGACGCAATTTTCCCGGTTTTCTTCTCTTCAGTTTCTAAAAAAGTTCCGTTTGACTGTTCTCTTCGGATATTGTAAGTGATCTCTCTGTCTTGATAATCAGTTACCGCGTAGATTGACTGAACGTCGCCAGTTGCAATAAATTTAGTTTGAATTGCTCCGCTTTGTGCATTACTCCAACCTAAAAAATTATGAGTATCTTTAACTGTGTAATTTGGCAAGCCAATTAGTCTTGTTCTCTTGACTAGCGCTGATGTTGGAGAAATTGATTGAATACCGGAATCTGCAACAAAATTTACTCCAGTGGTTTTTAGTCTATAGTATCTATAAACTTTAGTGTCAGTAGAACCTGGAACTAAATCTTCGACTAACTTAGCAGGTTTTGTGTCGTCAATTTCATAAATATCTTTATCTGGACCTGAGTAAGGAGTGTAGTTAGCCTTATCTTTGACTAACTGATTGGCCTTATTTTCAATAATTTCGTCGTATTGACCATCTAAAGTACTAGATTCGCCTTGTTTTTCAAGGTAGTGAATAACTTGGTAATCTGCACGCTCTCCTGGCGCTAATACAGCAAAAACTTCATTAGTTTGACGAGTTATTAAAATATTTTTAACAGACCCGCCTTCTTTGTCTGTCCAACCTAAAAACTTGTATTCATATTTAATGTTAGTATTCGGTGTGAAGTTAAAAACTTCGCCTACTTTGGCATTTTGAATTGGCCAGGTAGGGAAGTCAGTTTTTCCAAGGTCTGCGTTTTGTACGCGCGGAGTAATAGAAACGAAAACATCTTTTTGTTTAAAAACAGGTTTTATTGTGATGTTGGCGTTGTAATCAGTATTTGGATTAAACTCATTGCCAGATTCTTCAACGAGCAGCTTTTCTAGCACAAAATCTTTAGTTGCAGTACTTAATTTCTTGATAGTTAGTAGTTTTTCGTAAATATCTGGGCTTAAATTATTGGTATATTTAAGCGTAATTATTTGTTTTAAAATAGGGGCGATTGTGTTTTGGTCAAGTCCAACTTCAGTTAGGTTAAAACGAATAGTATAGGTTCTTGCTTTAAAGTACAGTTTAATTGTTTGTTTTACGCTGTTGGCTTCAACATGTAAACTTGAAACTGATTTTGCTTGGTCAAAACTAATTTTATGAAAAGGATGTGGACGACTTAAAAGAAAATCAGCAATTGCTGCTTTAATATCTTGGTCATTTGCCGAAACTAAAGTACCGATTTTCTTTTGATTTGGTAATTCAATTTCGTTTTCAGTATCAACTGAATTTCTTAAACCTTCATAAACTAGGCTTAAATAAACTTTTTTAGTGATATCTGTTTCTTCCCATTTAGCAACTAAGTGAATATCTGATTCAACTAAGTTATCTTGAGTAAAGTTAACTAGTTGGCTAGTTGCTTGATTTAACCAGCCTTGGAAAGTGTATTTCTTTACGCCATTTGGATCTATTTTGGTAGGATATGCTATGTCTCTTAAGTTTTGTCCAAACTTGTAATTTAATTCTTTTATAGTTTGTCCATCTAACATACCGCCATTAAAGTCAAAAGTAACTTTGTAGGTTTTTCTTTTAAAATATAGATTAAAAACAGTAGAGCCATCAGCAGCAATAGTTTGTTTAGTAACTGAGTTTGCAAGATCTAACTCAAATCCATTTGGAGCACCTAGTTTATCTGAAGATAGTTGAACTTCTTTACCTAGTTCTACATCAGCGACAGTTTCGCTTTCTGCTACAAAACCACTCTCGTCAACTTTTTCAAAGTGACGTTTAATTTCGTATTTAGTAGTATTTGGTGATTTAAGGCGATAAACTGGATACAATTTTGTGATTTTTTAAACTTGCTTTAAGGTCAGAAATCAGAGTTCCAGTTAAAGAGTTTGTCCAGCCTATAAACTCTTCGTTTTTTGCAAGTTCAAGTTCATCGTTAGAAAACGATACATTGATTTTTTCATTTAATTTAAATTTTCTTTTAGCAATTTCTTTACCTGTTTTTGAGTGAAAAGTGATTTCTATATTTTGACTAATTTTGCTATTTCTCTTTTTAACTCCATAAATAGTTCCCAAAATTATTGCCAAAATAGCAATTATAGTAACTATGATGCTTAAATAGAAATATACTTTGTTTTGACTAATTTTTTTCATATTTGCCTCTTGTAAAATATTTAGAATTACCTAATGCAAACTACTACACCGAAAACGTGGTACACATCGTGCCAGTCCGAGCTACCATTGCTGGTGATGCTGTGCGTGTATGGGCCAGAGTCTGGATACTGTGTGCCAAGCCACCAGAACTGATGAAACTGAATGTGGTAAAAAGGCATGCGGTGTCCGGATTCTACAAAAGGACTCAAGTTAACACCACGATAATTGCCAACATACTCACCAGAGTAACTACCTAAAATTGCTTTCGCGTAATCAGTAGATTCTTTTTTTAACTGAGAATATAAACTAGCATCTAAAGCAGGTTTGACGCGAAAATCACCAGTATCATAAGTTGGCATATAAACATCTCCGCCGAGTACTTTTCCGATATCTTGAACCATTGCTTTAAAAACAGAATGCTCTGGTTTTGCGTTGTCAGAATAACCACTGTAGAAAATGTTGAATGGTGAAAAGTCAATGATTTTTTCGGTAAACCAAGTATTTTGCTTTGGAATTTTAATAAAATCAACAGGTTCTATTTTAAAATATTGACCGTTGTATTTTTCGTATTTATTGCCAGCACTGTCTTGAAAGTAACTGCGAGTAAACTGCATAGTACGGTTTTTGCCTTTTGAGTTAAACTTAAGTTCGTGTATTTCATCTTCTAAAGGTTGAATGCCGACAGGATTGTCAACTTTAGTTTGTGGGTATGCGCTAAACTTCTTAGTAAGTTTGCCAATATGCAAA
>CAUTMU010000021.1:0-13190 GCA_963539535.1 uncultured Acholeplasmataceae bacterium
GTTGTGACCTAAAATCATTGGCCCCCAAGAACCCACATAATCGATATATTGTTTGCCTTCAGTATCATAAATGTAGGCACCTTTGGCTTTTTGAATAAATACAGGGGTGCCACCTACGCCTTTAAAGGCTCGAACAGGGGAGTTTACGCCACCAGGAATAACTTCTTGTGCACGAGAGAAAAGTGCGGTTGATTTTGTCATGATTTTAATCCTTATATTAAAAGTGGCCATATTGTACTAAAAAACTGAATTTGAGAAAAATCTTTGTGTGCTGATTTTTCTTTGTGTTATCCTTTGCAAAAAAATTTTAGGATAAAACTATGCTAAGTCTTCTCGTCACTTTTTTAGGGGCATTTTTAACCTTAATTGTCATGCGACCAATTGCCAATAAAATTGGCTTGGTGGATAAGCCGAATTATCGTAAACGTCACCAAGGCGCTATCCCGCTCATTGGTGGGATTTCCTTGTTTATGGGGAATCTATGCTTCTACCTCATGCAATGGGATCAAACCAGGCTTCCTTATCTATATTTATTCAGTACCTTAGTGCTTTTGTTAATGGGAATCATTGATGACCGTTATGATATAAGTCCTTTTTTACGCGCGGGCATCCAGGCCTTCTTGGCGATTCTGATGATTGACATGGGGAATGTATATCTCGATCATTTGGGACAGATTTTAGGGCCATTCCAGTTAACATTAGGATCGATTGGATTAATTATCACTGTGTTGGCAACTATCGGGATTATTAACGCGTTTAATATGATTGATGGTATAGATGGCCTGCTTGGCGGCCTGTCTTGTGTGTCTTTTGCGGCAATTGGTATTTTAAATAAAGAAGGATATGAAAGTTACTTTCTTGAACTTAAAAAAAAGTGTATAAAAATCCTTAAGTTCAGACCAAATGACAAAAAAACTTTATTAGAACTTAAATACATTGACCTGTATTTGTCTAAACACCTAAAATGATTTTAATAAGAGAGGTTTTAATATGAAAAAAATATTTTTATTTATCTTAACCCTGTTAAGCGTGCTTAGTTTAAGTGCGTGCAAATTATACGACCCACGCTGGATAATTCCTGACAACAAAGAAACTCAAAGCAGCGGCGAAATAGATCAGCTACAACGAAAAATTTTTGACTACTACAAACAAAACTACTACAAAGACATAGACGAACAGTTGTTTGATAGACTTAAATACAGCTCTCTTGAAAACTTTATGAGCTCAGTTTTAGACAGATATTCCAGAGTGTTTGTCAATTACCCTGAACTTTCTGGCGGCGAACCTTCACCATACGACCCAAAAGAAGAAGCAAGAGACGAAATCGGCGTTTCTTTTCAATACCAAGCGAAGTTTCCAAGATTGATTGTCAAAACTGTCTACAAGCACTCAAGTGCTTTTGGTAAACTTTATCCAACTGACGAAATTCTTGGTGTAGTTAACTCAAAAAACAACTCAGAAAAACTATATTTTGAACAGGCTCAAGACATTAGCGCAAGAATTGCTGTTGAAATGATTAGAATGCAAACTGATGAAAACAACGGCAAAGTTAAGTTAATTGTGCAAAGCAAAGATGCAAACGATGAGCGTATTGTTGAAGTTGAAAGAATAAAAACTTACCACCGTTCAGTGGAAGAACTAAATACAGCAGATCCGAAAACCACGGTTATTAGAATTAGTGAGTTTAAAAAAGATATTACTGGCGATGCTTTTGTCTCTCTTTTAGATAAACTAGAAAAGTCTAAGTTAGCATCAAGCGACAGCACTTTAATTTTAGATTTAAGAAACAACCCAGGCGGTGAACTTGGCGCTCTTGAAACAATAGTTGGCGCACTTTTGCCAAAATCAGAAAATCCATATGCTAAGTTAGTTAATTCAAAAACTAAAGAAGAACACATCATTGAAGGTAAACTTGAAAGCAAAAAACCTTATAATATCAAAGTTTTGGTAAATCAAAACTCAGCATCTGCTGCCGAAGTTTTAGCTGCCTGCTTAAAATATGGTGGAGGCTACAAACTATATGGAACTGAAACTTTTGGTAAAAACATTTACCAAAGTTACTATGTGCTGCAACAAGCGACTTTTTCAAAACCACAAATCACCCTTTCTTGCACCCAAGGTTTTTGGCATTATTTTGACCACACACAAAACAAATGGCAAACACTTGACAAAGAAAACAACCCATTTGAAGTTGAAAAATTACCTGACGAAAACGCCTATACTTTAAACGACAAGCAAGACTTTTTCCTTGAGAAAGACATTGAAAAAGACACAGTAAACCAAGACGCTAAAGTCATTCAAAGATATTTATCTCTTCGCTATGCTGCCTTGCTTAAAGCAAATTCAGAGACTATGCGTACAGACGGATATATTGATGAAACCACTATTAAATACATTAAAAAATTCCAAGCAGACTCAGGTTTAACAGTTTCAGAAACCGTTAACCTAAATACTAGAAAAGCCCTTTACAAGGCGATGTCAACATACTACGACAACCCAGATACTGACTTTTTAGTTCAGTTTGCGAAAGCAAATTAAGGTGGGTACGGACATTGGAAATCCCGCTTATTGAACTTAAAGACATCACGAAAAGTTTTGACAACCAAATAGTTTTGCGTGGTGTCTCTCTAAACATTAACGACAACGAATTTGTTACACTTCTTGGCCCTTCTGGTTGTGGTAAGACTACTTTACTTAGAATCATTGGTGGTTTTGAAACCCCTGGCTCTGGCGATGTTTTGTTTTGTGGCAAAAGTATAGTTGATGTGCCAGCACACAAAAGACAAACTAACACCGTATTTCAAAAATACGCTCTTTTTCCGCACCTTAATGTTTTTGAAAACATCGCATTTCCACTTAGAATTAAAAACTACCGCTTTAGATTAAAAGAAGCGATTAAAAAACTTTACCAAGAATACTTAGAAAAGTCTGAAAAAACCAAAGACAAGGCTGAATTAAAAGAACTAAAAAAGGCTTATAAAGCCAAAATCTGGGCACTTAAACACCCAAATGCTAAAATTGACTCAGAAATTAAAGCGCTAAAAAAAGGCGAGAAAACTGAAGACAACTTAAAGAAAATCGCCGAACTTAAAAAGAAAAGAGTAACAGCTAAGTCAATAGAGGCTGAACTTGCTAAAAAAGTTTTAAGATACTTAAAATTAGTTGGTCTACAAGGTTTTGAAAACCGTGAAGTTTCTTCACTTTCTGGCGGTCAACAACAGCGAGTTGCGATAGCTCGTGCCTTAATTAACGAACCAAAAGTCTTGCTACTGGACGAACCACTAGCGGCTCTTGACTTAAAAACTCGTCAAGAGATGCAGTATGAACTAAAAGAAATGCAGAAAAATGCAGGAATTACTTTTATTTTCGTTACTCACGACCAAGAAGAAGCGCTGACCATGTCTGACAAAATTGTTGTCATGAACAAAGGAGAAATTCAGCAAATCGGAACTCCAGTTGACATTTACAATGAACCCGTTAACCGCTTTGTTGCGCGTTTTATTGGTGAATCTAATATTATACCTGCTACCATGAAAGACGACTTTTTGGTTAGTTTTGACAACAAAGAACTTGAGTGCGTAGACTCTGGATTTTCAAAAAACCAAGCAGTTGAAGTTGTACTTCGCCCAGAAGATATTGATATTGTAAAAAAAGGTACAGGTAAGTTTACAGGAGTTACAGACTCAGTAGCCTTTAAAGGTATATTTTACGAAATTGACGTGCAAACTAAAGACCGTGTTTATACAATCCACACCACTGACTACGTACCAGTTGGCAAAGAAGTTGACATAGACTTTAACCCAGAAGACATTCACGTCATGGAAAAGGAACATGAATAGAAAAATTTTAGACTCAAAGAGAGTCTTTAACTTTTCTTTGTTTTTACCTTACTTAGTTTTAATAGTTTTTTTAATTGTCATTCCTTTTATTTTAATGGTGCTCTATTCTTTTAAAGACAACGCCAGCACCGAGCGAATTAAGTTTACTTTTGAAAACTATACAAATATTTTTACCGATAAAACCGCATCTAAATTGATGTACTCATCAATAAAGTTATCGGCAATTGCCACGCTAATTTGCCTGGCAATTGGTTATCCTTTGGCCTATTCAATTACTTTTTTAAAGAAACGCGCACAAGTTTTATGTCTAAGTTTAATAACTGCACCAATGTGGATAAATATGTTAATCAAAGTGCTTTCTATTAAACAGGTTCTAGAAATTCTGCCTTTCAATATTTTAGGGACCAACTCAGCGATAGTTTTAGGCTTGGTATATTCTTTCTTGCCGTTTATGGTCTTGCCAATTTACGCAAGTCTTTCTAAAATGGACAATTCGCTTAAAGAAGCCGCGGCTGACCTTGGGGCTAATAACTTCAGAACTTTTAAGTCAGTTGTTTTGCCTTTGAGTTTACCAGGTGTGTTTTCAGGGATTTTACTTGTGTTTTTGCCTGCAGCAACTAGCGTAGTAATTCCAAAATACTTAGGAAATGGTCGTTATTTAATTGGTAATTTTATAGAACAACACATCACTCAGTCTGGCCGCTTTGGCTTTGGCTCGGCTATTGCCATTGTGTTTTCGCTGATTATGATTGCGATTTTACTGCTAATTAAGGTAGCAGACAAAATTAGGTATAAGTGGAATGAAAGACAATAGAAGTTTAATATTTAGGAAAATTTTTGTTACACTGGCTATTATTTTGATATACATTCCAGTGGTTTTTGTCATAATTTTTTCGTTTAACTCAAAAAAATCACTAAAAGAACTTTCTGGTTTTTCAGTTAAGTGGTACCAGGAGTTGTTTTTGCGCCCTAACTTAACCCAAGCGGTTATCTATACCATAATTATCGCCGTGATTTCTACAATAATTTCTACAATTATCGGCACACTGGCCGCAATTTCTATTGCGAATTTTTCCAAAAAACGCAAAGATGCTATTTTCTTTTTTAACAACATCCCAATAATTTCGCCAGACATTATTTTTGGCCTTTCTCTATTTTTCTTTTTTACGGCTTTTAAAATTCCGCTAGGCTTTTTTTCAATCTTGCTTGCCCACATTGCTTTTTCGGTTCCTTTTGTGCTTGCTGCTGTTTATCCAAAAATCTTGACTTTAGATAAAAACATCTTAGACGCAGCATATGACTTGGGATGTGGATACTTTACTGCGATTTTTAAAATTTTAGTTCCGCAAATCAAAGAAGGTATACAAGCTGGTGCTGTGATTGCTTTTACCATGTCTTTTGACGACTTTATTATTTCTTACTTTGTTTCAGGCAGTTCAAACATCCAAAACATCTCAATATATCTCTATACCTTAAAAAGAGGACTAAACCCTTCCATAAATGCGCTTTCCACTTTGATTATCTTGGTAATAATGATTAAAGTAGTTTACGACTACGCAACTGCACTAATTAAAGTCAGAAAAGAAAGAAAGGAAATTGCCCACAATGTTTCAGCCGAGATTAGTTAAATATTTAATTTCCTTTTCACTACTTTTGTTGTTTTTCTTTTTTGTTATTTATAACTTTGTAATAAACCGCAAAAAAGTTAAACTCTTGATTCCAAATGAGTTTTTTGCAGACGAAGAATTGGTTCCACGCTTTGCTCGCCAAAACAAAAAAGGTCTAGCTTTTTCTAACTTTACCAGCAATGAAGTGGCAGTTCAGAAAATCTCAAACGAAGATAAGTTTGACATTTCCGTGCTTTCTGACTACGCGGCCGTACAAATGATACAAAAAGGCTACATTCAAAAAATTGACTGGAGTAGAATAAAATATAAAAAAGAAGAGATTTTTTCACCACAAATCTATAGACTAATCAAAGATTACAACAAGCAAATTAGCACTGACCCTGAGTTTGATTTTCTGGACTACTCTGTTCCTTATTTCTGGGGTTATGTTGGTCTATTTTACAACACAACAGGTGACAACGCCGAAGAACTCAAAAAAGACATTGAAAATCTAGGTTGGGGGATATTTCAAACTAAAGAAAAATACCCAAAAATGGCAATGTACGACAGTTCCAGAGATGGTTTTATGGTAGCACTTAAACACCTTGGCTACACGATGAACCCACTTTTAGATACAGATAAAAACCAAAAACAAAATCAACCTGCTATTAGTGCTGCCATGGATTTTTTGAAAACCTCTATTCAAAATAACCCAGAGATGCGCTTTGTTACCGACGAGATTTTTGACGCAATGGCAGACGGCACTTTTGATTTAATTAACGCGTATTCTGGAGACGCTCTAAACATCATTAAAGGCCAAGACGGCAAGGTCAATCAAAACCTTAAGTTTGCGAAACCCAAAAGTGGCACTAACTTCTTTATAGACGGTCTGCAAATTCCGAAAACCGCAAATTTAGACAACGCTTATGACTTTATTAACTTTATACTAGATTTTGAAAACGCTAAAGACAACGCAGACGAAATTGGCTACATTTCTCCGCTTAAGTTAGTTCACAAGAAACAGTTAATGGATACTTTTGATTTAGCAGACAAAAGTTTAAATCTCCGTCTACTTGAGGCACAAATTGATAAATTTTTTGAAACTGGTAAGGTTAGCGATATTCAAATTAAACCGAAATACGAAAATCTATTTGAAATACTAACTGCGCAAAAAGGCGATAAAGATGAGTTGTTTTTACACGAAGACAACATGAAAAAAGAAATAGATAGGCTCTGGATTTCATTTAGAGGTTCAAATTAAAATAGTTAAAAAAACTCACTAAAAATCCAACTAAATCGCCACAAAATCTAAAGTTTTTAAAAAAACTTACCAAAAATACAAATTTTAGACAGATTTTTTGTCAAAAACACGAAAATTAAACAACAAAATGGCTTAGCAGTGTGTTTTTTCTCTTTATTTTTCAAAAAAATATTATATAATTATTTTGTATTTAGTAAATATTTGAAAGGGATCTGGAGCAAACACTAAATACTTAAATAAATTGCCTCTAGATATAAATTAAGTATGAAAATTACTAAAGTTCAAGTTAAACTTCTTGAAGATTCACAAAAACTTCTTGCAGTTGCTTCAGTTGTGTTTGACGATGTATTCGTTGTTCACGGTGTAAAAGTTCTTGAAGGAGAGTCAGGTCTATTTATAGCTATGCCTTCTCGTAAAACCAACACTGGTGAAAACAGAGACATTGCACACCCTATTGTAAGTGAATTTAGAGCAGAATTAACAGACGCTGTATTAAAAGAATACAACGCTCAAGTTCAAGCTAAATAAGTTAATTTAATATAATTTCAAAATAAAAGTAGGGTCTACCTACTTTTATTTTTTTAAACTAAAAAACAAATAAGAAGGTTACATATGGAAACAATTATCAATGGTAAAAAAATTAAACTATTTACTCTATCTGCAAACCCAGACCTTGCAGATAAGATTTCAAAATATACAAACATTCCTTTATCTAAAGTAAATACGCTGAAGTTCCAAGACGGCGAAGTTTGTCTGTCAGCCGACGAAAGCGTGCGAGCATGTCATACTTTTATTATTCAGCCAACTTGCCGCCCAGTTAACGAAAACTTAATGGAATTATTTATTTTTGTGGACTCTTTAAAAAGAGCCTCAGTTGGACCGATTTCCGTTATCATGCCGTATTACGGTTATTGCCGCCAAGACAGAAAAGACCAGTCTAGACTGCCAATTACTGCAAAGTTAGTGGCAAATCTACTGGAAAAATCTGGAATTGACAGACTAATTTGCATTGACCTGCACGTTGCTCAGATCCAAGGGTTTTTCGACATTCCGATTGACAACTTCTCAGCAGCCGCTGTTTTTGCTGCGCATATGGACAAAAAGAAACTAAAAGATGTAGTTGTAGTTTCACCTGACCACGGTGGGGCTGCGCGTGCGCGAAACTTTTCTAAACTACTTAAAAACGAAACGCCAATCGCAATTATTGACAAGCGCCGACCTCGTGCAAATGTTGCAGAAATTTTGAATATTATTGGTGATGTTAAAGGAAAAACTTGTATCTTACTTGACGACATTATAGACACCGCCGGTACCTTAGTGGCAGGTGCGGAAGCGCTTCGAAAAGCGGGTGCTAAAGAAGTCTACGCAATTGCTACACACCCGATTTTTTCTGGCAACGCAATTGAAAAAATCAACAATTCTTGCCTAAAAGAAGTAATAGTGGCTGACACCATTCCTTTACAGCCTGAGGCTAAAGAGTCTGCAAAAATTGTGCAATTGACCATGAGTAAAATGCTTGGTAAAGCAATTTTAAATATTATTAATGACGTTTCCGTAACCCCTGTATTTCAAAAAATAGAAGAGTAGATGAAACTAATTGTTGGACTTGGAAATCCAGGTGCGCAGTATGAAAAAACTAGACACAACATTGGATTTCAAATACTTGATTTAATTGAAACACAACTTCAAAAACAGTTTACTTTTAACTCAAAATTTGAATGTTTTGAGTTAAAAGAAAAGATAAACAACGAAAACGTTATTTTGATTAAACCAACTACCTACATGAACTTATCTGGAAATGCTTTGATTAAAGTTAAAAACTACTTCAAAGTAGACACTGCAGATATTTTGGTGATAGTTGACGACATTAACCTACCACTTGGCTCAGTTAGAATAAGAGAATCTGGGTCTGCTGGCGGACACAATGGACTGAAAAACATTGAGGCAGTACTTGGTACTACTCAGTATAAAAGAATAAAGATAGGTTGCGGTAAGCCAAATATTGACGTTGATTTAAAAGACTATGTTCTGGCTAATTTCTCAAAAGCAGAACAAGATACTTTAACTAAAGAAGTCTATCCTGTTGCGGTTGATGCAATTTTTGCTTTTATTTCTGGTGTTGAGTTTCACAAAATAACTTCTAAATACAATATAAATGCTTGATTTAAAACTTCTTAACTTCTTAAAAAATGCATATAAGAATGCCCGACACTCTGTATCTGAGTGCATTTCTTATAATGCATTTTTTACTGTTAAAACCTATTTAAATAGCACGGGGACAGTGTTTTTAGTTCTGCCAAACCTACATCAGGCTCAACTTTATTTTGACTATCTTTCGAATATCTTTGACCCAGAGCAGGTTTTGTTTTTTCCGGTAGATGAACTGATTACCCAAATTATGGCCTTTTCTTCAAAAGACTTTTTAAGTCAACGCGTCAACACAGTTCACGCACTTTTAAAAGACCAAAGAAAAATAGTAGTCACTAATGACCTTGCTTTAACTAAAAGACTTTTTAGTGTAGACAAGTACCGTGAAAACCAGGTTTTTATAAAACCAGGCATGGAGTTAAAACCAGAAACTCTGGCTGAAAAACTAATAACTTTTGGTTATCAAAAAGAGTACACTTTAAGCGCACCAGAGACTTACTCAACTCGCGGAGATATATTTGACATTTATCCGCTCGGATATACAGATCCAATTAGAATAAACTTTTTAGATGACATAGTTGAAACAATTAAAACCTTTAGTCTAGATACTCAACTTTCAAAAACTAAAGTTGAGTCACTCTCACTTTTTCCAGCAACTGAACTGTTTTACACAGATCACGAGTTGAAACAGGCTGAGTCTAAAATTAAAGGTTACTTCAGTAATTTAAACTTGTCACTTAAGGAAAATGAAAAATTAAATAAAGATATGCTTAATTTAGTTAATAGAACTGAGTTAGATTCACTAGGTTTGTATTTAGGTTTTTTTGCCGAAAGTAACAATACTATCTTTGATTTTGGTAAATCCTGCGAAGTGATATTTGTAGATAAAGAAAAATACCAAATCAACAACACTCAACGCAAAGACGACCTTGCTCAGTTTAAAACTAGTTATAACGGCAGTAATTTAATTACCAGCAATTTTTTATATGACTTTGAAAAGTCGCTTAGCAGAGCGACTTTAGAGTATACTACTAACACATTTTTAAGTGAAAAATATGTATTTGAGCCAGATTTTTACGCAGGTAACTTTGAAAAGTTTTATATCTACAATAAAGATATTTTTAAAAAATATCAAACAGTCTTGCTCTACAAAACTGATACTGAAAAAAACCAAATTGCCGATTTTCTTTTAGAAAAAGAAATTAAGTTTTCAGATAGTTTTAAAGATAAAGAGGAAGTTAATGTTTGGTTAGTTAAAGACAGCACGCATCTTAGTTTTATAGATCCTTTTTTAAAACTTGCTGTATTTTCTTCGTATGTTTTGTTTAACTCAAACTCTAAACCCAAAGTTAGATATAAGGCTTTGCTTGGCAACGCCAAGACACTAGAAAACCCAGACGAACTTACTATAAATGAATACGTTGTGCATGTTAATTTTGGAATTGGTAAATATCTAGGTCTGACTACCAATACAATATCTGGATTTAAAAAAGACTATCTGTTGCTTGAGTACGCCAACTCAGAAAAAGTATATGTTCCAGTTTCACAAATTAATTTAGTGTTAAAATACGCAAAACCGGGTGCAGATGTTAAGTTAAGTGCGCTACGTTCAAAAAAATGGACAGCCGCAAAACTAAAAGCCTATGAAAACGCAAAGGCTGTGGCCAGTCGTTTAATTGCTCTATATGAAGCCAGACATAACTCACAAGGCGCCGAAATTAAAGGAGAGCCTGAACTTGAGCAAGAACTTGCCAAAGACTTTAACTTTCAGTTAACTAAAGACCAAGAAACCGCCATTCAAGCGGTTTTTCTAGACATGGCAAAACCAGTTCCAATGGAAAGACTGATAATTGGCGACGTTGGTTTTGGCAAAACCGAGGTTGCCCTGAGAGCAGCCTACAGAGCCATAATTTCGGGCAAGCAAGTTGCCTATATTTGTCCAACTACTTTACTAGCAAGTCAGCAAGCGGAACTTTTTAAAACTAGACTAACTAAGTTTGGCGTAAACGTCGCTGTGCTTTCCCGTTTGGTTGAAAAAAACAAACAGACCAAATACATACACGGACTTAGCACGGGAATTTATGACATAGCAATTGGCACCCACCGTCTACTTTCTAAAGATATTAAATTTAAAAACTTAGGTTTACTTATAATTGACGAAGAACAGCGCTTTGGTGCGATTGACAAAGAAAAGATTAAAGAACTTACTTTAAATGTAGATACACTTTATTTATCTGCAACTCCAATACCTCGCACTCTTGAACAAACTCTTTCTGGCCTAAAGTCCTACTCCTTAATTGAATCTCCGCCAAACAATCGCTATCCTGTGCAAACTTACGTGCTTCCGCACGAAGACTTAATTGTCAAAGAAATCATTCAAAGAGAACTTTCTAGAGCAGGCCAAGTTTTTTACCTCTTTAACGATATTGCCAAAATTAAACAAAAGTTAGAAACTTTAAAAACCCAAGTCCCAGAGGCTAAAATAGCCTATGTACATAGCAAGTTAAATAAAGCGGAGATTGAAAACATACTTAGCGATTTTGTTGAACACAAAATAGATGTGCTTTTAACCACTACTATTATTGAGGCTGGTATTGACATAGCAAATGCCAATACCTTAATTGTTGAACGTGCTGACCACTTTGGCCTGGCTCAACTTTATCAACTCAGAGGTAGAGTCGGCAGAAGTGACAAAATCGCATATGCTTACTTTACTTACCAAAAAGGCAAAGAAATGACGGAAGACGCCAAAAAACGACTAAGCGCAATTAAGCGCTTTGTAAATCTAGGATCTGGCTTTGCCATATCTTTAGAAGACCTTTCAATTAGAGGGGGCGGTGATATTTTTGGGAAAGAACAATCTGGCTTTATTGAAAGTGTGGGCACACAAATGTATTTAAAGTTAATTTCTGAGCAGTTAACTGGCAAACCTGCGTTTGAAGAAACTGACCCTAAAACTTCCATTTGCTCACAATCCATTGACAAGACCTACATAGAAAGCGAAAACCTAAGAATTGCTTATCACAAAAAAATCGCAAGACTAACTTCTTTTAAAGAAGCAGAGACCTTACTTAGTGAGTTTAAAGATATTTTTGGTGTAGTTCCTGAATCTGAGCAAAACTATGTATTATCCGTAGTTTTAAAAAAGCTAAGACAAAGACTAGATGTATTAAATATCTCGCTTGCAAATAAAGAAGTAGGCATAGAATTTAAAGACAGCCCAAATGCTATAATGTCTAAAAAACCAGTCTTGAAGTTTTGTGTTAAAAGTCCAAATGTGCGTTTAAAGTCTACTTTAAACTCAACACTTGTGTATTTAAAGACAGACAATTTAGCTGAGTGGACTAAAGAAACTATTTTATTTTTAGAGCACCTAGATAAGGAGGCTGAAAATGCAGATAATTGACGGAATTAAAATCTCTGAACAAATTAAACAACAACTTAAGCAAGAAGTTAAAAAAATAAAAGAACAAACTAATTTAGTGCCAGGTCTGGCAATTGTTTTAGTTGGCTCAGATCCTGCTTCAAAGATTTACGTTAACAAAAAAATCAAAACAGCCACTGACCTAGGTTTTCAGGCGACTCTCTTTTCGTTTTCTGAAACTGAACCTGAAAGTAAAGTAATTACCCAAATTCAAAAATTAAATAAAGATCCTTTGTATTCAGGAATTATTGTGCAACTACCATTGCCAAAAGGTTTTGATAAGTTTGCAATACTAGACGCAGTTGCTAAAGAAAAAGATGTAGACGGCTTTGGCTTAGTTTCACAAGGCCTGCTTTTTGAAGGCAGAGCAGGGTTTTTGCCCGCTACTGCCAGAGGTGTACTTGAGTTAATTGAAAGTACTGGCACGGAAATTAAAGGTAAAAACTGCGTTGTTGTTGGGCGTAGTTTAATTGTTGGGCAACCTGTTGCCAAAATCCTGCAAGACAGAAATGCAACTGTTACAGTTTGCCACAGCCACACTAAAAACTCAGAGTTTTTCACTAGAAACGCAGATATTTTAGTAGTAGCTGTCGGTATTCCTAATTTTATTAAAGGCAGTATGGTTAAGGTTAACTCTGTAGTAATTGATGTTGGTATCAACAAGGTTGATGACAAAATAGTTGGCGATGTTGAGTTCAGTTCAGTTGCTAAAGTCGCCAGCCACTTAACACCAGTGCCAGGTGGAGTGGGACCACTTACTGTAGTTTCACTTCTTAAAAACACACTAGATGCGTTTAAAAAAATAAACAAACTTAAATAGACAACCTGAACTTTTCACAAAAATATAACTAATTATTTAAAGAATTCCCAATTACAGACACTATAAAAATAAGCAAAACATACACATTTTG
>CAUTMU010000022.1:0-12855 GCA_963539535.1 uncultured Acholeplasmataceae bacterium
CCATCTTGAAAGATTGGTTCAACATAGACTAAATCACCAATTTTAAGTTCAACATTACTGTCAAACTCGTTTTCTGGTCTTTTTACACCTTGTTTGATTTCAGAGATTTTTTTAACATTGATAGCCTTGATATCTTTAAGTTCTTTAATAAGTGCTTCAACTTCTGAGACCGAGTCTTCCCATTTCTTTCGTTCTACTTTAAGTACGCTTTCAACTCTTGTGCTAAACTCTTTTTCTTGTTTATCTTTAATCTCCATATTTTGCGTTATAAGGCTATTTAACAGTGTTTCTTTTTCTTGTAGTTCTTTGGTTAATTGTTCATTTTTTTCAATGTTTGCAGCAAGACTTGTAAGCAATTCTTCTGATTTGTTGTCTTGATTTGAAAGATACGCTTCGGCGTCTCTTAGTACTTTTTCATCCATTCCAAGTCTTTTTGCAATCAGTATTGCGTTTGAATTTCCAATTGAATTAAACGACAATTTGTAAGTCGGAGAAAGCGAGTCAATATCAAAACAAACCGACACTCCTGTGGTTGTTGAGTTTTCTAAATACTGAAGCATTTTAACTTTTGGATAGTGAGTAGTTAGTATCAAAGTGCAGTTTTTTAAAAGCAAACGTTTAATAATAGCCAAAGCCAAAGCCTGACCTTCTAAAGGATCTGTACCAGAGCCAGGTTCGTCTAAAAGCACTAATGAATCTTGAGTTGCATCGCTTATAAAACTGATTAGTCTAACCATGTGAGAAGAAAAAGTTGACAGGTTTTGTTCCAGAGATTGCTCATCACCAATGTCTACAAATACCTTGCTATAATTTGGTAAAATCGCTTCTTTAGCGGGTATTAAGAAACCTACCTTTAACATTAGTGAAAACAAACCAACAGTTTTCATAGACGCTGTTTTTCCACCAGTATTTGGACCTGTAATGATAGTTAGAGGTTTGTTTGGATAAATATAAAAGTCAATTGGCACTACCTTGTTTTCGTCAATTAACGGGTGTCTCGCTTCAATTAGTTTAAGCGACTTGTCATTTGAAATCACTGGAGCACAACAATTTTGTTTAGCAAAGAACTTAGCGCAGGCAAAGTAATAGTCCAGTTTTAAAAGTGCGTTTTGAGCATCTATATATTTATTTAAGTCAATTAAAAGAAAATCCATAAGTTGCTTTAAGATTTTCTCTTTCTCTTTTTCTTCTTCATTTTGTAGTTCACTTAGTCTAAATCTAAACTGCTGCATTTCCGCAGGTTCAATATAAATAGACTGTCCTGAGTTACTAGTATCTACTACATTTCCTTTAATCTTTCTTTTGTAGACTACTGAAACTACTAGGCACCAAAAACCAGACTTATAAATAACTTGTTCATCAGTTAAAAAAGGCGAGTAGATTTTTTTTAGTTCATCAATTCGTTTCTTTGAGTTTTCATTTAAAGTTTTTACTTCTTTTCTAATTTTACCCAATCTAAGTGATGCTGAATCTAAAAACTCTCCATTTTCATCAATTGTCTCGTTTAGTTTACTTAGTTCTTTGGTAGGTAAAAACAGTTTAGCAAAAAACTCAATTAGTGCAGTGTAATTAAAGACAGACTTAGTTTGATTAAAATAATTAAAACCAACTTTAATAGTTTCAAAGAAAAACTCTAGTTGGAGTAAGTCTTTAACATTCAAAGGTCTTAGTTTTAAAAGACCAGAAAAAATACTTTTACAATCATAGTTTTCAGCAAAATCAATTACACCAAATTCATTTAAGGCGTTAGTTGCTTCTGTGTTTTTTAAAATTTCTTTTTCAATTTCTTTATTTCTTTGTAAAAACGGCATTGTCAAAATTTGTTCTTTAACAGTTTTTGATACAGCGTTTCTCGCCACTTTTTCAATTATTTTATTAAATTCTAGTTTAATTGCGTTTTTTTCCATAATTTTAGACCAATAATATTATATGCGCTAAAGTTATTTTTTAAACATTTTATTATTTTCGTATCTATTGTTTAAAAACCACAAATTACCTTCAAAAAATAGCCTTAAAAAGGTTATAATTATTAAATAGAGGTAGAAAAATGCAGCAAAAACTTCAAGAATTAAAACAAAAATTAACAGAAAAATTAAGCTTGGTTGCTAACCCTACAGAAATTGAAGATATTTGGCGCCAATACTTTGGTAAAGACTCTGAGTTTCAACAAATTATGCAAACTTTAAAGTCAGTTGAACCTGAAAAAAAGAAAGAATACGGTCAGCTAATTAATGCCTATAAAGTTGAATTACAAGAACTTTGTAATTCAAAAAAATCCATTTTGGAAAAAGAGGCTAAACTGACTAAACAGTTTAGTGAAAAAATTGATATTGAGTTAGACACTCATCAGTTTTCACGCGGTGCCGTGCACCCACTAAATGCTATTATTGAAAACTTCAAATCTCACTTTTTAGCACATGGTTTCGAAATTGTAGAAGGTCCTGAAATTGAGACTGAACTTTATAACTTTGAAATGATGAACATCCCAAAATCACATCCTGCTAGAAATGAAAAAGATACATTTTATATTGATGCAGATAAACTACTTCGCACACATACCTCACCAGTTCAAGCAAGAACAATGCTGGAAAAACAGGGTAAACCGATTAAAATCATTTCAACTGGTAAAGTCTACCGTAGAGATGATGACGATGCTGTGCATTCGCATCAGTTTATGCAACTAGAAGGTTTAGTAATTGGCAAAAAAGTTAACTTCGCTAATTTAATTCAAACCTTAAAAGATTTCTTAGCATTCGTTTTTGAAAGAGAAGTTGAACTAAGAATTCGCCCTTCATATTTTCCTTTCACTAAACCATCTGTTGAAATAGATGTGCTTCACCATTTTAAGAATGGCACAGTTGGCTTTATTGAAGTTGCAGGCGCTGGTATGGTTCACCCTAATGTCTTAAAAATGGCTGGCTATAACCCTGAAAAAGTACAAGGTTTTGCATTTGGCTTTGGTATTGAACGTTTAGCGATGATTAAATACGAAATTGATGAAATTCGCGAGTTTTATCAAAATGATGTGCGTTTTCTACGCCAGTTTTAACAGATAGGTAAAAAGCATATGAAAATATCTGAACATACATTAAGTAAATTCATAGAAGTCAAAAAAAGCCAAGACCTTGGCAAAATAATTAATGGCTATATTTGCGAAGCAGAACAAGTTATTAGTTCGCTTGCTCAGCCTACTTTGGTATGTGGCCATGTTTTGACGTGTGAAGCCCACCCCGATTCTGATCATCTACACATTACCACAGTAGATGTTGGAACTGAAGTTTTAAACATAGTATGTGGTGCTAAAAATATTGCTAAAGGACAAAATGTCATTGTTGCCAAAGTAGGCACTACACTTCCTGGCGATTTTCAAATCAAGGCAGCAAAAGTTCGTGGAGTTCAATCTAATGGTATGATTTGTTCTCTTAGCGAACTTGGTCTGAAAAATATTCCAAATGAATATAAAGACGGTATATACGTGTTTACTAATATTGTCAAACCAGGTGAATGCGCAGCCAGTGCTTTAATGTTTGCAGACAATGTTTATAACTTAGAGTTGACTCCTGACAGAGGTGACCTACTTTCTTACTATGGATTTGCAAAAGACCTTTCTGCAGTTACTGGAAATAACTTTATTTTTGAAACTCAAAAAAGTATAAAATCAGATTTTAAAAACCAATATGAAATCAATGTAGACAATACTTTAGCGCCTGTCTACGCGCTTACTCAGGCTAAAGTAGTGGTTAAACCATCTCCTTGGTTTATTCAGGCAGAGTTAATCAAACAAGGAATTGAACCTAAAAACAATATTGTTGATATCTCTAATTATGTGATGTATCTACTTGGTACTCCTAACCATATTTTTGACGCAAATTGCGTTGTTGGAAATAAAGTTTCAGTTGAGGCTCTTTCAAAACCAGAAACCTTTACTGCACTTGATGGAAACAAATATGAACTTAACGCTAGAGACTTAGTTATTAAAGACAGCAATAAAACCATCGCACTTGCAGGAATTATCGGCTCTGAAGACAGTAAAATCACTGAACAGACTACTGATGTAATTATTGAAAATGCGATTTTTTTAAACACTGCTGTATTTGAAACTCAAAAGCGTTTAAGTTTGAAAACAGAAGCATCAGACCGTTTTTCAAAAGGTGTATCATTTGAATTATTTCAAAAGGGATATCTTCTTTTAGTCGAGTTGCTTAAAAAATATGCAGATGCCAAAATTTCCGACCAATTATACTCAGGTATTACTAAATCACCAAAACATTCTTTTGAATTTAACTTTAAAAAAATAAAGAAAATAAGTGGGCATACATACAAAGAAAAACAGGTTATTGAAACTATATCAAAACTTGGATATTCGCCTATTAAGGCTCTTGAAGACAATTTATACACTCTATCACAAAGACCACATATTTTTGAAAAAGAAACAGAGTTAGACGCAATTGACAATTTCATTAGAGTTAGTGGTCTGAACTCAATTAAACCAAAACCACTTATTCAAATAGGTATAGCAAACCAACACATTAACTTCAAAGTTGCTGAAAAAATTAGACAAGAATTAGTTCCACTTGGTTTTTTGGAAAACATTAACTATACTCTACTTTCTGAAAAAGAAGATTCAGAATTTTCTTTAGTTCCTGAAAAAGTTAAAGTTAGAAATCCAATTACTGAAAACCATTTAGTAATGCGCACTAACTTACTTGCAGGACTTAAAAAAAGTTTTCAATATAATTTAAACCGCAAAGTTGATAATTTTAACATCTTTGAAGTTGGTAAAATTTTTAATGGGTTCACTGAAGAACTTCACTGTGCAGCAATTATAAGCAGCAATTTTGCATACTCTAATTTAGTAGAAGAAAACAAGAAAGTTGACTTTTACTTAGTTAAATCTTTCTTAAATAAACTGCTTTATAATTTTGGTATTACGCCTAGTTACGCAGTTTCAACTTATGAGTTCTTGCATCCTTATAGACAGGCAAATATTTTATATCAAGACAAAATTATTGGATATATTGGTGAAATTGAGTTTAATAAAAAGAAAACTATAGTGTTTAATTTAAACTTAGAATTACTTAAACTAACTAAAGAAACTCCAAAATATGAGCGCATTTCTGCTTTCCCTAGGGTTGAAAGAGACTTAGCATTAGTTGCAAGCGTTGACACTTCTTATCAAAAAATAGTTACTTTAATTAAACAAACTGCACGCAAAACCTTAAAAGAAATCACCTTATTTGATATCTTTAAAAATCCAGAAACTCCTAGCCTTGTGTCATATGCTTTTCACTTAGTGTTTGAAAATACCGAAAAACAAATTGAGATGCAAGATATTGAAAAAACTATTAAGTCAATTTTAAACCGCCTGGCTTTTGAGCTGAAGGTAACACTACGTTGAAAGAACAAATATATTCCTACAATTTCGCCCAGTTAACGGATTATCTGGTAGATAAAGGATTTAAAAAATTTAAAGCAGAACAAATTTTTAACTGGCTATATGCAAAAGAAAAAAAGTCTTTTCAAGAGATGAGAAATCTTCCAAAAGATTTCATTGCTTTTTTGGATGAGAACTTTGAAATAACTTTGCCTACCTTAGTAATTCAAAACAAATCCAAAGATGGGACTGAAAAGTTTCTATATGCTCTTGCAGACGGCGCTTTAATTGAGTGTGTTTTGATGCACCACGATTATGGACTTTCGCTGTGCGTAACTACGCAGGTTGGCTGTTCAATCGGTTGCAGTTTCTGCGCAAGTGGGATACTTAAGAAAAAACGCGATTTGACTACCGCTGAGATTGTTGGTCAAGTTATGAAAACTCAAGAAATTAAACAATGTAAAATAAACTCAGTGGTGATTATGGGAATTGGTGAACCTTTTGACAATTTCTCAAATGTAATGACTTTTATTGATATCTTAAACTATTCAAAAGGTTTAAATATTGGCCAACGTAGAATAACTGTCTCAACATCTGGCTTAGTTCCGAAAATCAAAGCATTTGCTGACCGTAATCTGCAAGTTAACCTAGCGCTTTCTTTCCACGCTCCGTTTGATAACCTTAGAAGCCAGATTATGAAAATAAACACTATTTTCCCCATATCTAAGTTAATCGAGGCTCTAGATTACTACTTAGCAAAGACCAATCGTCGTGTTACAATTGAGTATATTTTAATCAATGAACTAACAGACACTACAGAGTGCGCTAAAGAACTAGTTAAATTATTTAAATCAAGAAACGTCTACATTAACTTAATTCCTTACAACGAAGTTAAAGAGGTTGCTTATAAACGCTCAACTCCAGAACGTCAAAAAGCCTTCTTTAATGTTCTTAGAAATGCAGATATGGATGCAATTTTAAGAAAAGAACAAGGCCACGACATTAACGCCGCCTGTGGGCAGTTAAGGTCAGAAGTCTTGAAAAAACATGAGCATAAAAATGGATGCACTTGTAATTCGTAAAGACACAGCGTTTTATAAAGTCGCCTTGTTAAACCAAGAAAACAAAATTGTTGATGCTATCGTAGCTGGCAAAAACAGATTCGTAAAAACCAATTCTGTTAAAACAAATTTCTTAAATTTATCTGATAAGAAAGAAATTCAGTTTTTGAAACAAACTCCAAAAATCGGCGATATTGTTGAACTCAAAGATTTCCAAGATCAATATATAATTGAAAAAATCAAACCGCGAAAAAATGAATTTGTCAGACCAGACTGTGCAAATATTGACCAACTTATCTTAGTGTTTTCAGTCGCTGACCCTGAGTTTTCTTTTATGCTTCTAGATAATTTTTTGTTAATTTGTGCAAAAAAACAAATTCAACCAATTTTGGTTTTAACCAAAATTGACATAGATAACTCAAAAACTAAAAAAGTATTAACAGACCTTCAGTACTACGAAAAGTATCTTGACTTAAAAGTTATTACAGTTGATAACAACAACTTTAGTTTTGTCAACTTTGACATTTTTAAGAATAAAGTCACTATACTAACTGGCCAAACTGGAGTGGGTAAGTCTTCATTTTTAAATAACTTGATTCCTGAAATTAATCAAAAAACTGGCGAAACTTCAAAAGCACTTGGCCGCGGTAAACACACAACTAGAAACTCAGAACTTTTTAGTTATATGCAAGGATACATCGGCGACACTCCTGGATTTTCTTTACTTAACTCAGGAATAATTTTAGAAACCGAGTTAAAAAAATACTACCCTGATTTTAATTTATTTAGCCAAGATTGCAAGTTTAAAAATAAATGCTTGCATTTAAACATACAGACAAAGGACTGCAAGGTAGTTGAACTTTATGAAACTAAAGTTATTGGTGTCCGTTATCTAAACTACCAAAAAATATACGCTCAAATTAAACAAAGGAGATTGAAATAAAAATGAAAGTTGCTCCATCAATTTTAACTGCCGATTTTTTGAATTTAAAACAAGAACTTAAATCAATTGAAACCGCAGATCGTTTCCACATTGATATAATGGACGGAAACTTTGTGCCAAACATTTCCTTTGGACCTTACATCACTAAACTGGCAAACGACTCAACCACTGTTCCACTAGACATTCACCTAATGGTTGATTGGCCTGACTTTTGGATTGATAAGTTTAATTTAAGCAATACCTACAACATCACTTTTCACTTTGAGGCTAAAAGCGATATTTTAAAAACCATTTCTAAAATCAAAAAGACTGGCAAAAGAGTAGGAATTTCTATCAAACCCAAAACCGAAGTTAAAGAAATTCGTGCGCTGCTTAAAGAAATTGACATAGTGCTTGTGATGTCTGTTGAACCTGGTTTTGGTGGACAAAAGTTTATAGAGAGTGCACTTGGCAAAATTAAAGAACTAAAAACATATCGCGAAAAGTACAAACTTAACTTTGAAATTGAAGTAGATGGCGGAGTTGATTCTTCAAACATTGAAAAAATCAAAGAAGCAGGCGCGGATATTGTGGTAGCAGGCAGTTTTATTTTTAATCAAACAGACCGCAAAGCAGCAATTAACTCTTTAAAATAACTGATTAAAACAATTGTCTTGTTTTCGCTATTGTGTTATACTTATTAGGTATTTTTAGCAGAAATGAGGTGATTTAGTTGGCTAAAATAGTTGTTAGAGAAAAAGAAACTCTTGAAGACGCACTACGTCGCTTTAAACGCGATGTTGCCAAAGCAGGAATTATCGCAGATGCTAGAAAAAAAGAATTTTACGTTAAACCATCTGAAGAACGCAAAGCACGCTTACGTGTAAACCGTCAAAAAGCAAGACGCGCATCTAGATAAGTTAATTTAGTTTAAAAAAGAGGTTTATACCTCTTTTTTAATATATTGATAAATTAGCAAGGAGACTTAATATGCAGGAAAAATTAGAATTAGTTAAGTTAATATTTAAAGACGAAAAATTGTACACCATTGCTGAACTTGAAAAAATGTTTCCCAAAAGAAACTTAAAACCAGGTGCATTGGTTACTCGCTTCGCTCCATCTCCGACTGGTTTTTTGCACACAGGTAGCTTATTTGCATCGCTAATTTCTTGGCGATTTGCTAAGCAAACTGATGGTGTTTTTTACGTTAGACTAGAAGACACTGACACCAAAAGAGAAATTGCTGGAACTGGTGAACAAGTTTTAAAAGAACTTAAAGACTTTGGTATTGAACCTGATGAATCTTTTTTAAAGTTAGGTGAATATGCGCCTTATATTCAGTCAAAGCGAAAAATAATTTACGATTCAGTAATTGCTGAAATGATTAAAAAAGACTTAGCCTATCCTTGCTTTATGACACAAAACGAGTTAAACGAGTTAAGAAAAGTACAAGAGAAGAACAAACAAAATCCTGGTTATTACGGTGAGTTTGCCAGAGACCGTTTTCTTACAGACAAAGAGGCTATCGCAAAAATCAAAGCAGGTGCTGACTTTGTTATTCGTTTTAAATCGCCTGGTAACGAAAATAAAAAGGTTAAGGTTCGTGATTTAATTCGTGGTGATTTAGAAATTCCTGAAAACATTCAAGACATCGTTATCATGAAAAACGATGGTCTGCCAACTTACCATTTTGCGCATTTAGTAGATGACCACTTTATGCACACCACTACAATTACTAGAGGTGAAGAGTGGCTAAGCAGTCTACCTATTCACTTGCAACTTTTTGATACTCTTGGTTTCAGCCGTCCAGACTACGCACATTTGCCCGTGATTATGAAAGTAGATGAAAGTGGCCAACGCCGTAAACTTTCTAAACGAAAAGACCCTGAGGCTGCAGTTTCTTACTTTCTTGAGCGAGGATACCCACCGCTTACTTTTCTTGAATATTTGCTTACAATTGCTAACTCTAATTTTGAAGAGTGGCGAATTCAAAATCCAGATAAATCTATTTTTGATTTCAACTTATCATTTGAAAAAATCAGTTTAGACGGAGCACTTTTTGACATTGAAAAAGTCAAATACTTCGCAAAAGAATACCTTGGAAACCTTTCAACAAAGCAGTTTTACGAAGAATCTTTGGCTTGGGCTAAAGTATACTCTAAAGAGCTTTACGACTTTATTTCTAAAGACCCTGAATACTTCAAACAAATTATTTCAATTGAAAGAGAAACTGAAAAACCTCGTAAAGACTACGCAAGTTTTTCAGAAATTATGTCTTTAATTGGATTTATGGATGACTCTGTTTATTCTGCTAACTTAACTAAAGATTTAGTGTTTTCAGAGAAACTTACCGACGCTCAAGTTTTAGAAATTTTAAAAGAATATGAGGCTAACGTAGATATTGTTAACCTTGCATCTGAAACTGAGTGGTTTGAGGCATTTAAAGCACTATTTTCAAAACTGAAATACGCTGCTAACAAAAAAGAATATAAGGCAAATCCAGAAAATTACATTGGAATGATTGCAGATGTTGCCGAAGTTTTAAGAGTTGCTTTGGCCTTAAAAAAATCTACTCCGAACTTCTATTTAATTCAAAAAATCATGGGACCTGTCAGAATTAAACAAAGAATTTCTCAGGTTTTTGATATAATTAAAAGCAGGTAAAAACCTGTTTTTAATGGCCGCTTGGAGAAACGGTTAACTCATATGCCCCTCACGCATACATCCACGGGTTCGAATCCCGTAGCGGTCACCAAATGTAAATAAACCCCGTTTTACGGGGTTTTTATTTTTGGATTCGTTAACCTTTTTAGTGTATAATTTATGTGAAACAAAAAGTAATGAAATGTTTCATATTTAGGAGCAGTTATGAATACGCAAGAATTGTTAAACAAACAAGAACAAATAAAAAAAAGAATTGAAAAAACTATATTTGGTTCTATTGAAATCAGGACACAAAATGATAAAAAATATATATATGTACATTTCAGATCAGAAGGAATTTTGTTGAGCAAGTATGTTGGTGAATACAGTCCTGAATTACTTGAGTTAATCCGCATCAATAATTCAGAAGTAAAAGAATTAAAAAAAGAATTAAAAAAAATTCAAAAAGAGCTTGGAATTCTACAATATAAAAACTTTTCTTTAAGCGAAAGTGTCAAAATAAACATTGACCTTGCAATGCGAAACTTCGTTAATTTAGTTTACAGCCAGTCTATTTTAGAAGGTGTGGCAACTACTTATGCAAACACTGAAACTATCATTGAAGGTGGTATAGTAGACAAAATGACAGTTTCAGATATCACAAAAATTATTAATTTAAAAAGAGCCTGGAACTTTATTTTAAGCGAAGGTGTTATTTCACAAAAAACGAGTTATCAAATACTTTGCGAAATCAACAAATCAATAGAACAAGATTTAATGTATTCAGCAGGTATGTTAAGAAACTCAACAGTAAGAATTACAGGCACAAATTATATCCCCCCGATGCCGTTTGAAACGAAAATCAAGGAAGAAATTACGGGAATGCTAAATAGAAAACCTAGTTTTGATGTTGCTATTGATTTAATGCTTTTTGTGATGAAAACTCAACCTTTTTTAGATGGCAATAAAAGAACTGCCGTCATTTTTGCAAACCATTATTTAATTAGCCATGGTCTTGGTCTTATTATTGTTCCTGTAAAAGAAATAAATAAATTCAGGAATTTACTAATTGCTTATTATGAAAACAAAAACACTGTCGTCAAAGAATTTCTCAAAACAAAGTGCATTATTGAGTTAATTTAATGCTGGTTTGATTATGTTTCATCCAAAAGACATTGCAAATATTATTGTTATTTTGATATTGAACGAGTTTTAGAATATAAATCTATATTTAGCAGAAGAACTTAAAAAAATTCTGAACAGAGCTTAGTACTGGTAAGTGTATAAAACAATTGGAAAAACTGAAAGAGCTTACAAACTATGTGCTCTTTTTTGTTTAATTGCCTATCAGGTTTTACAAAAAAACAAATTGTCCATATATACTGAACACTTTTAGCAAACATATAAAAATTGTTCATTTGAAGTGAACAATTTGAATAAAAACACAAAAATTGTTCACTACATCTATACAATATTTGATTTAAATCTTTTTTAATGATAATATAAAAATGAACTAAAAAAGGTGTTATAAATGATCATAAGAGATAAATATTTAAGCCAAATACGCGAATTTTTTGAAAGTGATTTAATAAAAGTGATAACTGGTGTTAGAAGATGTGGGAAATCGGTAATTCTTAAAAGTATTGCTGATGAAATAAGCCAAAAAACCGATAATATTATTTATCTAAACTTTGAAAAAACAACTGATTTTACTAAAGCTAGCACAGCACGCGGACTGGTAGATTATGTAATGGCTAACAAAAAAACTGGTAAATGTTATTGTTTTTTTGATGAAATTCAAGAAATTGAAAATTGGCAAATTGCAGTAAAGGATTTAAGACTAGAAAACTGCTCAGTTTTCGTTACAGGCTCCAATTCAAAACTTTTATCTAGCGAGTTCATTACACTTTTAAGTGGTAGATTTGTTTCATTTAGAATTAGACCGTTTATCTATAAAGAAATTGCAAAATTAGCAGAAACTCAAAACTTTAAACTAGATATTGACAATTATTTAATTTGGGGCGGGTTTCCTGCACGTTTCCAATATCAGACCGAACTTAGTTTAAAAAACTACCTTGCTGAACTTGAAAATACTATAGTTATCAATGACTTGATTAAAAGATATAAAATCAAAAAAACTCTTGTTTTTAAAAAAATAGTTAACTTTGTTTTGTGTAATAACTCAAGAGTTTTTTCAGCAAGATCGGTACACAAAATAATGCAAACAGATTTTCCAGACCTTTCAATTAATACAGTTGTTAAGTATGTTGAATACTTAAAAGACGCCTACATTATTGAAGAAATTCCGCTATACTCTACCAAAACAAAACAAACCCTAAAGTATTACAACAAGCTTTACAATTCAGACGTTTGTTTTAATTCTTTAAGAATTGATTACAACAGATACGATTTAGACCATAATCTGGAAAACATTGTTTACAACGAATTGATTTATATGGGCTATAAATTAAAAGTATATAAAACAGGTAATAAAGAAATTGACTTCATAGCAAGTGGTTTTAACAAGCAATATTTAATTCAGGTTGCATACTCTGTTGTAGATAGCAAGGCTTACGAAAGAGAATTGGGGGTTTTTAATAGTATTGACAACAGTATACAAAAGATTTTAATTACAAACGACACTTTAGATTTTTCAACTTCAACAGTTAGACACATCAAGTTTAAAGATTTTTTAAAAATGGAAACTTTAGATTAGACATAATGTTTGCCTTATATCTTAAAATAAAAATCCAGTAGAATCGCTTATCTACTGGATTTTCTCATCTTAATGGTGTTAATTTTTTGTAAAAATTATATGACTATAAATATACCCACATCTTTGTCTAATTTTATTT
>CAUTMU010000023.1:0-12770 GCA_963539535.1 uncultured Acholeplasmataceae bacterium
TTAAAATCATCAACAAAATGTTAGGTTAGTTATAAAGTTGTGAAAAGTTCAGGTTCTAAATACTTTTTAAAACTTTGTTTTTCATCATTATTGAAATTAACTTTATCTAAACGAATTAACTTATTTGAGCTTATCGCCATATACTGTTTTTTTAACATATTAACAAACTCAAAAACAGTAGTTCTTTTTAAAGTAGTGACTTGCGGAAGGATAAACTTATTGAATTCTATTATGTCAATAATTTCTTTATCCTTAATAAAATCAGCAACAAGTTCGTTATATTCTGGAAAAACTGTTTCTAAATTACCAATTAAAGGTCTTTTAAATGCAAAGTCTTTGGCAAAAAACTGTTTTGCTAAATTAAAAATGTCATAAGGATGGCGGATTTTGTGCCTGTAAATAAAGTCAGGCATTTCTGCCTTGCATACCAAAAATATATACTGATCTGTGCGGTAGCCAATTTTGATTGCTTTTAAAGATTTTTCAATAATTGCTTTTAAATTTTTGAGTTCCGTGTCAGTTATTTTGAAATTCTTAAAGTAGATATAGCCACGATTCCAAAAATAAATAAAGTTTTTAGTCTCTGAAATCTCTGTTGAAAATACGCTTTTGGCAACCCCTTTGAACTCATTTTCAAATTTTGTATAGTCAAAAAATTCGGTTTGTGAAATCAACCATGCTTTAATTTTGCTGCGCAAGGTTTCGTTGCCACCAAGTGGTAGCAAATAATCGCGCTTGCCTTTAAATAACTGATTTTCATAGTGGGAAAGGGCGCCTTTAAGTTGGTATCTGTTAGTAATATTGAAGTCTTTTAGTTCGTTTTTAAAAATTTTTAAAATACCTGAATACGAAATTGGATGATTTTGATTTTGCAAGTAGTCGGATATTTTTTTAGCAAAGTCTAAAGTGATTTGAGGTGAGTCGTTAACGTGCGCGTAAGTTCCACGGTCTACTAATTGAACGTTGCTTCTTTCAATTATTGCTTGGACAGTATGGAAATACTTATTGTCATGTTTATCTGTTTCTTCAAACAAAATATTGCCAAATTCAGCAAGAGAACACTCATTGATGCGTTTAATATTGTTATTATCAGAACAGTGAAAACCATTTTTGAAATACTTTTCAATTAAAATTTCTGTTTTTTGTTTTTTAGATAAGTTAAAATTGTATCTAATATAGGTGCCTTTTCTTAGATGAAAATTATTGGAAACATAAGTTTTTATACTATTTTTTGTCATTTTAAAGTTCGGAACAAGTTGTCTAATTTTTTTGATTTTTAAAAGCAGGTCTTCTTCTTTAAAATAATGTTTAAAGACCTGTTTTTCAACCTCTAGGAATTTATCTAAATGTTCTTTTGCTGAAAAAAATCCGTGGAACTGCTCAAGATATCCTGTGCTAGTTCCCACATTTAAGTTTTTGAGTAAAAAAGAAGTAGCGTCGTAGTCATATTTAAGTTTGTCTTTCAAGGATATGAAGTCAAAAAAGTAGCGGCGTTTTGTAAAGACAAACATAAAGTCTATTGATTTAAATGTAAAGTTTTTTAAATAAAATACGTTAAATTCACTAACCATTTTATCTATTTTTTGCCTTACTCTTTCTTTGGTTAAATCAAATTTCTGACCAATTTCATCTAAAGTAAGGTGGTTTCTTTGACCTAAAAGTTCAAAATCTGTGTAACTGTAGCCTCGCATCGCACCAATAAATAACTCAATAAATAAGTAGTATTTATCAGTTGCTGAAAAAAATAAAATATTTGTAAGCTTATTTAGTTCAAGGCCATATTTAAAAAACAACTCCTCAATTTTAGCGTCTTTAATTTCTTGAATTAGTTCAGCAAAATTACCCTTATACGAATTGTTAATTTCAAACATTTTGAGTAAATTAAAACATTTTTCTTCGTTTTCAGGCAAAACATACTTAGCATAATAAGGAATTGCTTCTCTTAAAATTAAAAGTTCTTGAAAAATAAATTGTGGATTGATGGTTTCGTTGGTTTTGTTTAAAATAGTTTCTCTAGCAATTGTAAAGTCAAATAAGTTTTGATTTATTCCACAATTGATTTTTTCCTGATTTTTAGTAGCGCCAATAATATCTGCAATTTGAATATCAGAAATTTGTTTTCTAGTTTGAGTGCTGATTTCGGTGTTTAAAAGGTCTGTATTCAGGCCAGTTAGTGATTTTATTAACTTAAAACCATTTTCTAAAGATTTTAAAAAAAAGTGATCGTCTAGTGTACAGAGGTTTTCATACTTTTTAGTTTTCTCTGAAATTAACTTAGTTTCGGCGTCTATTTTAAAATCACATTGAAGAATATACTCAAATTTCTTTGTTTTCATTGGAGAATTAAAACTCTCTTTAAATCTGCTGTAAAGCGTAGAAACTTTTTTACCAACAAACTGTTTGCAAAAAATATAAAAATATTGTCTAGACAACCAAACATTTTTTCTAATTTCAAATAAATTTGTCTCTTTAAACTCAAATAAATTTACAAACACACCTCTGATATCTAGCTTTATTTAAAAAAAATACTCAAGTTACCTTGAGTAAATTATTTTAAAAATGGTGACCCGTACGGGATTTGAACCCATAAATGCATGCGTGAAAGGCATGTGAGTTAACCGTTTCTCCAACGGGCCAATACTAAAATAGTATAGCCTGATTTTTAAAAAAATACAAGCAATAACTAGTTTTTTTAAAATGGTGCCTACATAAAGAATTGAACTTTAGTTTTAGCATTACCATTGCTACGTACTACCACTGTACTATGTAGGCGATTTTAGACCGACTTAATTATAGCGTATTTTAAGCATTTTTAAAATTATTTTGCTAACTTGCTAGTTTTTCGCCTAAGATTAGTCTTTTGCCTTATTTATGTATTATTGCTTTATAAGGCTAAAGTAAAAAAATTAGTCAGGTGTTTTTTCAACTTGGTTGCTAAAAATGTTGGTGCCTTTTTCTTTGCCTTTAATCAATTTTAAAATGTTTATACGGTGTTTTAAAATAACTAGACAAGAAAGCAGGAATACAACTGCAAGTTCAAGTGAGTAACTTAGCCAATTTTTAGACATTTGCCTGTAGATTAAGTTAGGGCTAAATATTCTGAACAACAAAAGTGCGACAAAACTAAAAAATACAGCCAGCAAAGAAGCAAGAGACACTAACTTTTTAAACAAAAAGAAAACTGCTAAAAAAGTAAGGACGTAGATTAAACCGACTAACGGAAAAGCGACTAGTAAAAACCCAAATAACGAAGAGATACCCTTGCCACCTTGAAAGCCTAAATAGACAGGATAAAGATGCCCAAAGACGGCAGACAAACCATAAAGCGGATATATATACACTAATGTTGCTTTAGTTTTAACTTGAACTAAAGGCTCAAACATGTCTGCGTTAATAAAGTAAAGGATTAAAACAAAGGCTATAAAAAGCGCACCTTTTAAAACATCTAAAAGAAAAACTATAAACGCTAGTTTAAAGCCAAGAACTCTGGAAACATTGGTTGCACCAATGTTTCCAGAATGCATTGTTCTTATGTCTGTGTTTTTAAACTTCTTGCTAAAAATTAAGCCAAAAGGAATTGAGCCAAATAAATAGGCAAGTAAGCAAAATAGTATAACTAAAAAAACGTTTAGGTAAGCGTTCACAAATTCAAATTAAAAAGGTTTAAAAAACTGTTTTGTTTAGTTTAAGTTAAGTTCAGAAAGGTAAGTTAAGAAACGAACATTTTTGCTAACTTTGGCCGGAATTTCGCTAACTTTTAGTGAAATAACATTAGTTTCTTTGCCAAGGTATGAAATGTTTTCTTTAAAGGTAAAAACTAGCCTTGGTGTGCCTTTTTGCATTTTTGGCTCAACTTTAGCGATATTTTGATTTAAAAAGGTAAAAAGTACGGTTTCTTCTTTTGCTTTGTTTAAAGTAACCAATTCTACTCTGTCTGCCTTGATTTCAAAAGCAGCGTGTTTACATACGGAAGTTTTGGCAGCAAACGAAAAAACATCGCGTTCTTTAAAGTGGCTAAGCAGATTTTGCACTTCGTTTTGCTGAAAGCGGTTATACAAAATTAGCGTAGAAATTAAAAAGACTAAGAAAAAGAAAGTAGGAATAATTGAATACACCGACTCTTGGCGAGAAATTACGATGTAAAGTAAAACTGCCAAGGTAGAAAGTAGGGCAAGTAAACTAAATAATAAAGCAAGTAGAAAAAAGATTTTTTTATTTCTCATCATCAAACTCCTTATTTGATTTAATGTCTTTGCGTTTTAAGTGCGGAAACAAAATAACGTCGCGAATTGATTGGCGGTTGGTAAGCAACATAATAAAGCGGTCAAGTCCAATACCCAGACCTCCAGTTGGTGGCATTCCGTATTCCAGGGCTTCTAAAAACTCACTATCTAGTTCACAAGCCTCGGCGTTGCCGGATGCTCGTTCTTTAAGTTGTGCTTCAAAACGTGCGCGTTGGTCAAGCGGATCGTTTAACTCAGAGTAGGCGTTGGCGTATTCTTTTCCAACAATAAACACTTCAAAACGACGAGTAAAACGTGGGTCTGGTCCTTTTTTGGCAAGTGGTGAAATTTCAACTGGGTGTCCAAATATAAAAGTAGGTTCAATTAGTTTGTCTTCAACATACTTTTCAAAAAATGCGTTTATAATATGTCCAATTTCAAAATGTGGCTCAACTTTAATGTGGTGACTATCTGCAAGTGCTTTAGCGGTCTCAAAGTCTTTAATTTCAAAAAAGTCAACATTTGCGTATTTTTTAACAGCATCAACCATATGTAGACGAGTAAAAGGTTTTGCAAAGTCCAACGCAAACTCACCAAACTGAACTTTAGTTGTGCCAAGAACTTTTTTGGCAACTTCGCGAAAACTGGTTTCACAAAGTTCCATCATAGTGTCTAAGTTAGCATAAGCCTCGTAGACTTCCAGAGTCGTAAACTCAGGGTTATGAGTTGAGTCCATCCCTTCGTTTCTAAACAGACGAGCGATTTCGTAGACTTTTTCCATACCGCCCACAATTAGTTTCTTTAAAGGAATTTCTTGGGCAATTCTTAAATAAAACGGCATGTTCAAAGCATTGTGGTGAGTGACAAAAGGACGAGCCGCAGCTCCGCCAAGCGTAGGGTGCAAGACAGGTGTGTCTACCTCTATAAAGTCTTTTTTGTCAAAAAAATCGCGAAAAGCTTTAATAATTTTTGGACGCATGAATGAAACTGCTTTAATTTCTGGATTAACTATTAAGTCAAGATAACGTTTGCGTCTACCTTCTTCAACGTCTTGTAGACCGTGGAATTTGTCAGGCAGTGGTTTTAAGGCTTTAGTTAAGTAAGTGTATTTAGAAACTCTTACAGAAAGTTCGCCGGTGTGGGTTTTAAAAACTACGCCGTCAATGCCAACAAAGTCACCAAGATCTGTTAACTTCCAGGCCTGAAAATCAGTTTCCTTGATGTTGTCTTTGCGGACATACAACTGAATTTTGCCAAAGCGGTCTTGAATGTGCATAAAACCGGCCTTGCCTTGTGCGCGGTTTAAAACAACGCGGCCGGCAATTTTGACTTTTTTGTTTAGTTTATCAAAATCCTCGCCAGAAAAATCTTGATATTTTTCAAAAATTTGTTTAGTATTGGAGTTTGTTTTAAAAGCGTGGCCAAAAGGGTCAATTCCAAGTTCCTTTAACTTTATGACTTTATCTCTTCTTGCTTGTTCTTGGTCAGTTAATTGAAGTTCTTGCATTTACTTACTTAACCTCGCTTTCTGTATTAGTTTTTTTGACAGTAGTTTTTTTAGGTTTATTTACGTTTTCATTGGCAAGTTTTGCAAAGTCAGGAGTCTCGCCTTTTTGCATGTCTACTCGCTCAAGGTGTCCAGTTTCGTGAATTTCGTGAATGTCTTCACGAGTCAGAGTTTCCACCTCTCTTAAGTAATAAGCAATTGCTTCAAGTAGTGGTAGATTTGCCAAAATTAAGGATTTCGCTTTTTCGTGGCATTCATTCATGAGTTTTCTGATTTCAAGGTCTATTTCGTGGGCTACAGTGTCTGAAAAATTCTTTTCACTAAAGTAGTCACGGCCTAAAAACACTTGAGACCCGGCTTTTTCGTATTGGACAAAGCCAAGTTCAGACATTCCGTATTGTGTGACCATCGCACGCGCGATTTGAGTGGCTTTTTCAAAGTCGTTATGCGCTCCGTTTGTAACTGAGGCAAACTTAATTTCCTCGGCAACTCGGCCTCCTAAAAATCCGGTAATTGACTCAGTAAGTTGTTCTTTGGTTTGAAAGAAAGACTCTTCTTTTGGCATCATTAAGTTATATCCACCGGCCTCGCCGCGCGGAATTATGGTAACTTTTTGAACTTCGTTTGCAGACTCAAGAAGCAGACCAATCACGGCGTGTCCGGCCTCGTGGTAGGAAACTATTTTTTTCTCGGTTTCCGAATACTTGCGAGAAACTTTAGCCGGTCCCATCATTACGCGGTCCACACCTTCGTCTAAGTCTGAAATGGTAATCTCAACACGGTTAGCGCGTGCTGCAAGCAAGGCAGCCTCGTTCATTAAGTTTTCAATGTCAGCCCCAGAAAAGCCAGGAATGCGGCGAGCCAGGTCTTCAAGATTAACCTCGGCTGCTAGATTTTTGTTTCTTGAGTGCACCCCAAGGATTTTAGTTCTACCTTTTAAGTCAGGCAGAGACACGGTAATCTGACGGTCAAAGCGGCCAGGTCTAAGGAGTGCTGGGTCAAGTACATCTGAGCGGTTGGTAGCTGCTAGCACGATAATTCCGGAATTGGTTGAAAATCCATCCATTTCTACCAAAATTTGGTTCAAGGTTTGTTCGCGTTCGTCATGCCCGCCACCAATACCTGAACCTCTTTGGCGTCCAACTGCGTCAATTTCGTCAATAAAAATGATACAAGGCGCGATAGACTTCGCGGTGTCAAATAAGTTTCTAACACGTTTAGCCCCAACTCCGACAAACATTTCGACAAACTCAGAACCAGAAAGCGAAATAAAAGAAACATTGGCCTCACCTGCGACAGCCTTAGCCATTAAAGTTTTACCGGTTCCAGGAGGCCCAACTAAAAGCACACCTTTTGGAACTCTGGCACCAACTTTGGTGTATTTAGCCGGATCTTTTAAGAAGTCTACAATTTCTTGCAGTTCGTATTTTTCTTCATCCAAGCCAGCAACATCTTGGAAAGTCACGTTGGTTTTCGCAGTTTTAACGTCGCTGTTGACAATATCTAGGTTTTGTTGATTCATTGATTGGTATGATTTGTAAATCAAATACAAAAACAAACCACTAATTACAAAAGGCAATGCCGACAAAATAAACGAAAAAATATTGAAACTAGACTCAAGAACGTTGCTGTAAAGTATCTTTTTGTCAGTTGAGTTATAGTACTCAACAATGTGTCTAATTTCACTGGCCTGTGCGCGGTCAATTCGCTCGTAAACTGTGGCTCTGATTTGCTTGCCATTTTTTTGGTATCTAAAGTCAATGTGTAAGTTACCAGCAGCGGTTTCGCGAATACTTAAGTGAGTTACTGAAAGCTCTGATTTAATTAGTTGTTTTTCTAAATATTTTTTAAGAGAGTCGTCAAATTTATCGTAGCCAAGTGCCACGTTTTTCGCACCCAGCTGAGTTTTAAGTTCCGCGTAGGCTACTTTTACTTTTAAATTATCGTAAATTCTTCTGCTAATTCTAATTACAAAAATTACAACAATTACAGTAACAATTAAGTTAATCCAAAAACTTTTGTTAGAAAATAAATTGAATTTTTTAGGTTGTTTATTTGGTTTATTTGGTTTCATTTATCAGTCTTATCCTTTCTGCTCACTTAAAACGCTGGGTTTCAGTAAAGCAATGTAGGGCAAATTACGGTAAAGTTCTTTGTAGTCCAGACCAAATCCAACAATGAAAAGGTCAGGGATTTTAAAAGCAGCGAAATCAGGATCAATTTCTACTTTTCTCTTCGTGATTTTGTTTAAAAGTACCGCTGTCTTAACGGATTTTGCTCCGTTTTTAAGAAGTGTTACTTTAATTAAGTTAAGAGTTATTCCTGAGTCCATAATATCGTCAACTATCAATACATCTCGGTCTTTGACATCTGGAAGCAAACTAGAGTTCAGCAGAACTTTGCCGGTTGACTCAGTTCCACCAAAATAAGATTTTGTAGACATATACTGAATTTCACAGTTAATAGACAATTTTAGAGAAAGCTCCGTTAGAAAAGGAACAGAGCCGTTTAAAATGCCAATCAAAAGCGGAGTCTTGTCAAAGTAAGCCTTGGAAACTTCCTTTGCTACTCGCTTAATTTGTCTTTTGATACTAAAGCGAGAAATTAGGACTTTTTGGATATCTTTTTTGAGTAAATTTCGCATAGTTCACCTATAAACTCAATTTTAATAGTTTCGCCAACCCCAAGAGTGTCGTTTTTATATAGTTTTGGAATGTAGATAATTTGGTCGGCTGAATCTGTTAAAATCGGATATTGCTTTCTAAAACAAAGTGGTACTTTGGCGTCTTTAAACAACTTTGCGACGGATTTTTTGCCATAGCTGTAGTTAAGTAAGTCACCAGGCTTTTGAGTTCTGACTAAAAAAGGTAGTTTAAGCGCACCAGTACTATATTCAATTATACAGTTTATTAAACCGGTTTGTGGGTGTTTTGAATTAAAACAAAAATTATCTATATTATATTTATATAATAGTGGCGAATTTGCTTGTTTTTTTAGCGAAAAATCCGAGTAAGTTTTTTTAAAAAACCAGGTATCACTTAATTTGATTTCACCGTTTGGACGAGCGCTTAAAATTAACTTATCAATTTGCGTAATTTTCTTTAAATTAAAAGAGACTTTGTTTTGATTTAATAGTTCTGTCAAAATATATAGTCTAATGTGCGAAGGATGTTTTAAGTATTCAGGAATTGGAAAAATATCTCTGTTTTGAATAAAGTCAAGAGCAGTTTTTTTAAGGCTTGAGTCAAGTGACTGAAAAATTTCTGAAAGCAAAAACATTCTGTCTGTCAGTTTAGGGTTTTGTTTTTCTAGTTCAGGAATAACTAAGTTTCTAAATTGGTTTCTCGTGTAGTTGTTTTTAAAATTACTCTCGTCTTCAAAAAAATTGAGTTTGTGATTTTTTGCGTATTCGTACAGCTCTGATTTTTTAATTTCTTTAAAAGGCTTTAAAAAAATAAATCCGTCGTCTTCGTGTTTAACGTCAAAACCACTTAGTGATTTAAACATACCTTGGCTGACAAAGTTCATCAGCATAGTTTCAGCAAGGTCATTTAAGTGGTGAGCTGTCACGATTAAGTTTGTGTTGTTTTCTTTAGCAATTTCTTTTAACAAGGCTATTCTACAGTCTCTTGCAAGTTTTTGGAAATTACTGTTTTTTTCAATTTTAATATCTTTAAGTACTACTTTTAAGTTGTTATCATGAGCCGTTTTCTCAACTAATTTTGCTTCTTTTTCGCTGGCTTTTCTCTTATGGTGATTGAAATTTACCACAACGCAATTTAGTTTTATTTTAATTGCTGCGTCTAGTAAAACCATACTATCAACCCCGCCAGATACTGCTAAAATAAAAGTTTTTTCTGGGTAAGATGTTTGGATTTTTTTTAAAGTATTTAAAATTTTTTTCATAATTTCTTTATTTAATATATAATATTATAACACAAGCAATACAGGTGTTTTTCACAAAAACTAGAGGTAATTATGTTAATTTTAGCCAGTCAATCACCACGTAGAATTCAAATTTTAACTGAACATAATTTTGATTTTAAAGCCGTTAAACCAAGTTGGGATGAAAGCAAAATAAGTGCTGTAAATTGGCGTAGTTACGCGACTATACAGGCTTATTTTAAAGCAAAGTCTGTTCTGGAAGAAGAAAACTTATCTCAAGACGATATAGTATTGGCAACAGATACCATAGTGGTTTTAAAAAATGAAATTTTAGGAAAGCCAGAAACCGCTGAGCGTTGCCTTGAGATGTTAAAAAAGTTAAATGGCAAAAAGCACAAAGTAGTAAGTGGAGTGGCAATAATTCACAAAACCAAAGTCTATTCGTTTCAAGTAACAACTTATGTTCATTTTAAGAAAAATAGCGACGCCGAAATTCAGAAATACATAGAACTCACTAAGCCTTTTGATAAAGCAGGCGGATACGGTATTCAAGATAAGGAAAACAATTTAATTGGGAAAATTAGCGGAGACTACTTAAATGTAGTTGGTATGCCAGCGGCTGCTTTAAATAAAATTGGGGAAAATTTAAAATGCGAGGCGATGTAGACCAACTTAAATTAAATCGAGTTAAACAAACTTATTTCGTCAAGTTAAAAGAAAAAAACTTTACCTTCTTAGAAGCAGGTTACCTTTTTGCATTGTTTTTTGAAGTGATTTTTTCAGCGTTAATTGTTTATTTAGCGTTAAACTGGCAAAGCAGTTACAACCTTATAAGTTGGCTGAATGCCTTTACTATTTCAACGGTTTTTGTTTTCTTTATTGGTTGGGTAATTTTGATGGCCAACAAAAATATATTGTCTCCACTTTTTTACGGAACAAAGTCTTTTTTTACGGTCTTAACTGGACAAAAACTGGGTGAGACTTATTTTGAATACTGCCAAAGATGGACAGAAAAACCAATTAAACGTTTCTACTATATTTCTAATTTCTTAATCGCTTTAACGCACTTTTTAGTTTTTATTATTCTTTTAATTGTCTACTACGCTAAATAACGATTATGAACTGGTTTCTTTTATCTAAATGCGGTTGCCTTTTCGGTAATTGCAGTGATGACAAAGCGTTTGTAAATTATTTAAATCGCTTTTGCCACCTTTAGAAATCGGATATATATGGTCAATTTCTAAGTCTTCGGTATCGCCACATTTAACACAACGATAATTATCGCGTGCATAAATCGCAAATCGAACTTTATTTGAAACTCGTGCTCTTTCTACTTTAGTAATTGAGTCCCAAATTTCTGGATTCAGATAATAATCTCCTCGTTTTTCTTCAATCATTCCAATAAGTTCAACAATTGTCTCGCTGTCAAATACATCTTTTTTATAGCTAACTAGATGTCCATTTATTAAAGACCTGTAAATTTTAACTAAAATAGAAAAATCAGTTACGGGTTTTTTAACTCCTTTAGATATCGAATCTTTTAATACTTGTTTTAAATATTCTGTGTTATTAAAAGGTATAGCGGTGTCAAAGTCAAAAACCAGACATTCGTTTTCAACCCTTTTTAAATAAATTTCGTATCTTTTCTGATTTATCTTAGCGTATTGTATGTTTTCTTTCACTTTTTCTTTTAAAAATCTTAACTCATAAATTAAAAAGTCAACAGGTTGAACTATTTCAAAGAAATGTTCGTTATCATAAATTTTTTCTAAATTTAAATTTTCAACTTTAAGAAACTGATACTCTAAATTAAGTTCTCTTAATTTCATCAACCCTAAACTATGTTTATCAACAAAATCATAATATTGCTTTCTTCTTAGCGAACTTATTAAAAAGGCTAAAAAAATTAGTGCTAAAAGCAAAACTATTAAACATATAAAAATTAAGAAAATTAACATTTTTCACCTCTTTAAGTTTTTAAAAAAAAAAAAAAAATAAAAATTATTTGTGTATATTATTTAGATTAGTAAATAAAAATGACTGCCTGCAAAGTTAAACTCTTTACAAAGCAGTCTTTTTTTAAAAAAATACATAATAAGCCATGTTCTGTATTTAAACAATCATTTATCTAATGCATGTGCATTCCGTTTGTCTCTTCTTAATTTGAAACAAAAGCGGTTCCCCTACCAAAATTTGGGTTTCTAGCTTGTGGAGTTTACCCGTTTCACTTGAACTAAATCAACTCGTCTCTGTGGCACTTTATGAAAATAAACATTTTCGTCGTCAAGATAATACTTATCTTGCCCAAGATTATTTATTGTCTTGGCACAATCACTACCAGCATCACAGCCAGTGCTAGCATGGACTTTCCTAACGTTTCCGCTCGATTGTCTGTGTATTTTTTTTACTTTAAGTTAAAACTATTTAGTTTTGTTTTTCTTTAAAACTTCTTTTCTGGAAAGGTCAACTCTACCTTTTTCGTCAACTCCGATGCATTTAACTAAAATTTGGTCGCCAAGTGAAAGCACGTCTTCAACTTTTTCAATGCGTTCAAGTGCGATTTGAGAGATGTGCATCAATCCTTCTGTGCCTGGCCAAAGTTCAACGAAAGCTCCATATTTTTCAATTCTGGTGACTTTCGCTTCGTAAACTGCGCCAACTTCAACTTCGCGAGTTAAGTTATATACCTTGTCGTAAGCCATTTGGATATATTTAGCCTCAGGGTGTCTAATTACCACTTTTCCATCTTGAGAAATTTCAATATCACAGTTTCCACAATCTTGAATGATTTGGTTAATCACTTTGCCGCCACTGCCAATTACATCTTTAATTTTATCTGGGTTGATGTTTAGAACTTTAACATGCGGTGCGCAGTCTGCAACTTCTTTTCTTGGCTCAGCAATGGTTGTTTGCATGTGTGCAAGTAAAGCAAAACGCGCTTCTTTAGCGTCGGCTAAAGCCTCGGTTAAAATGGCTTTGTCAATTCCGTCTATTTTAATGTCCATTTGCAGAGCAGTGATACCTGTCTTTGTTCCGGCAACTTTAAAGTCCATGTCGCCAAGGTGGTCTTCCATACCTTGAATGTCGGTTAAAATTGTGTAGTTTTTACCTTCTTTAATTAGACCCATTGCAATACCTGCAACAGGTGCCTTTAA
>CAUTMU010000024.1:0-12074 GCA_963539535.1 uncultured Acholeplasmataceae bacterium
GATGGTCCTTTAACTAAATTTGTCGCCCCTATTACTAAGAAAAGCATTTACTTATATCCGGTCTACCTAGCCAAAGAAAGAGACATTACATATGAAATCAGAAAGGAAAAGTTAGACGGTGAATACGAGATAACTAAATTTAAAAAAGACAAAGCAAAAATTGGTTCTTTTTACGCCGCTAAATATGAAAACCCTGACCCTGAAAAATACGAAATGACTTTTTCAAATCCAACTATCACAGTTCACAAAGATGACCAACACAATGTTGTTACTATCTATTTGAAACTACATGTTTACAAAGTAACTTTCAATGTTGAAGGTGCACCGCAAGATCTATACCAAATATATGAACGCAGACTTAAGCATGGTGCTGCAATTGGCAAAATTGAAATAAGTCAAGTTGAATATTACTGTTTTGACCGTCTGGATTTTCGTATAGACGGCCAAAAAGTCAAAAAACACAATTTAGCCTACATTGAGACTTATTTAGTTACAAAAAACACCGCAGTCTCCTTGAAATTTGGTTGGTATGAAGAAACTAAATATCAGTACCCACAAACTTTAGTTGAAAATCCTGGCAGTCTACATGCCGAAGAAGTTAGTGAAAGAACACTTAACTTCAACGCAGACGGCTTTGACCTTGTTGCTAAGTTCAGTCGTGTATTTGTAAAAGACGCGCAGGGCAATCGCTACGAGAAATATAACGGTAAATACTTTAAGTTTGAAGATGTTGTTTGGAAGAAACTAGCTAATAAAGAAAGTTTAATGACTGAAAAAATTATTGACTTTTCACCATACACTATATCTGCCAACCGAGGTCATGCTGGATATGAATTCAAAAACTCAATTTTCAAAGCAATGCTTAAAGATATTGCTGCGGTTATGGGAATTGCCGAGCTTACTCCACCTACTTGGCTTCATGGCGACAACGCTCTTTACAATTCTTTAAATCCAAGCAAGATAAACAAATTAGTCAAAGAACCTACTGATTATGCGAAAGAAATTCTTGGACCTTGGACTGCCGCTACTACGCAAATTTATCGTGGTATTGATTTTGCCAAACTAATTCCGGCTAGTTTAACTCAATATTTGAGTAGTTGGTATTTTGAAGATAATAAATACAACGATCAAAGTAAACGATCATATGCATATCTTACTGCAGAAGTTTATAAAAATTATAATGGCATTATTCAAGGTATAAGAGGTGTTTATCGCTCAAATCCTACACATTTTAGTGATACTGCATACTCAATGAACTTCATTGGTGGGGTTGTACCTTGTCGTCCATACATTTATGATTAAACTTTTATTTAATTTACAATGCTAAAATAAAAAATAAAAAGTTTAATAAGGGTGTGCATATTGCACACCCTTATTTTTATTTACAGGAATTTTTTTGTCAAAACTGAAAGGTCCCCATTTCCTAGACAAAGGAAAAGGGGACCTTTCAAAACTAGATAAAGGATAGTTTTTGTTTAATTGCCTATTAACTTTTTCTTAAATAAAAAGTAAAGTAAATCGCTATCTACAGGAGGAGCAATTAAATCAGCATTCTCTTTTAACTTAACGCAATCTGAGTTTTCCATGCATACTGACACATCTGCGTGTTTTAACATCTCAAAATCATTTTCGCCGTCTCCAGTTGCTATTACTTTACAATCTATTTCAATTAGCTGATTTTTGGCCAAATAACTTTTTAAAATTTCAATTCCTTTTTGTTTAGAAAAACCTTTTAAAGTGCAGTCTAGTCCTTTTTGTTTATTCCAAAAATAAAAGTCCAAATTACTAAAACTATTTTTAATTGAACTCAAGTCTTCAGGATAGTTTGACGACAACCAAAGTGAATAAATTTCTTTACTTAAAATACTTTTGTTATTTGCAAGTTTAAATTCTTTTTCGCGCATTTTTTCGGCGCTGTCGTGCATATTTGCGTAATACGCAAACTTACTTGTTGTAAATCCTAGGTTAACTCGTTTACTTGCGCAAATTTTGTTTAATTTAACAATGTCTTGGTTGGAAAAACAATGTTTCGAAATTAACTTTTTTTGAAACTCAATATATTGTCCGTTTGAAAGTACTAAAAAATCAAGGTATTTCAAAACTGGTTTTAAAACTTTGATTTTAGGTTTACCGCGTCCTGTTGCCACTCCGCAGAGAGTTTCTTTGTCTTCGCTCAACTCTTTAAGTAGTTTGCGTGTATTTGGCAAGATTTGCCCGTGTTTTTTGGAGTATAGCGTGCCATCAATGTCAAAAACAAAAATTTTTTTAATCATTTAAAAAAAGTCTCCATATGTAGTTAATTAAAGCGAAGACCTTTATAGGCGCTTGCTCTGCTTTGTATATATTATATTATGGTAAAATATTTAGGTATGCACGGAGGAATTAGACATATATGAAAATAGAAAAATTAGAAAAAAATCAAATAAAAGTGACAGCAAAAGTCTCACTTTCTGACTTTGAAAGCGGGCTTGACTACGCATATCAATTAGTAAAAGAAAAAGTAGAAATCAAAGGGTTTAGAAAAGGCCAAGCGCCTCGCTCAATTTATGAAAACAGATACGGCAAGGCTTCACTTTTCAACGATGCTTTAAACTTTGTTATCAACGCTAAGTTTGAAGATGTGCTTTTCGCCAAAGAATACGAAGTGGTCGCTGAACCTACAAACGTTGAACTGAATCCAAAAGAACCAAAACTAGCCGAAGAAGAGTTTGAAGTAATTTTAACTATCCCTGTCAAACCAGAAGTTAAACTAGGACTGTACAAAGGCATTGAAATTAAAAAACCAAACACTAAAGTAACTGCTAAAGAAGTTGACGAAAAAATCACAGAAGAACTTAACCGCTCTGCCAAATTAGTTGCCAAAGATAAACTTGTTGAAAAAGGAGACACAGCCAATATTAACTTTGAAGGTTTTGTAGACAACGTTGCTTTCCCTGGTGGAAAAGGTACTGATTTTGATTTAAAAATCGGCTCAGGTCAATTCATCCCTGGTTTTGAAGAACAACTAATCGGGCTAAAAGCAGGTGATGAAAAAGATGTTAACGTAACTTTTCCAGAAGACTACCAAGCTGCTGACTTAAAAGGTAAAGCTGCTGTTTTTAAATGTCGTGTTAACTCAGTTAAAGTATCTGAACTTCCTGCTTTAACCGACGAATGGGTAAAAGAACTAAAAAAAGACAAAATTGAGACAGTTGAACAATACAAGGCTCACATGAAATCAGTTATCTCTCAACTTAAAGAAAAACAAGAAAACGAACGCATCAAAAAAGAAGCCCTTGAAGAGGCTTCTAATAACGCAGTTATAGAAATTCCGGAGGCTATGATTGAAGCACAAGCCAACCGTAATCGTCGCCGTATTGAAGAAAGTCTGAAAGCCTATGGTTTAAACTACACACAATACTTAGAAATGACTGGCAAAAAATCAGAAGACGCACTGGCTGAAGAGAAAAAAGCAGCATACGAACAAATTCATGAAGCCTTGACACTAGACGCAATCGCAATTGCTGAAAAACTTGACGCAACAGACACAGAAATAGAGGCACATTTTCTAGAAATCGCCAAACAATACAACACTTCTGTTGAAGAAGTTAAAAAACAACTAAGTAAAGAAAACGTAGCAAAAGACTTAAAAGTCGGAAAAGCACACGACTTTATTGTCAAGAATGCTAAACTAGTATAAAAATGGATTTAAATCAAGAAAATTTACTGCCTGTTGTTCCACTTAGAAACTCAGTACCACTGCCAGCAACTTCTCTTCGTCTAGACATTGGCAGACCAAGTTCTGTAAAGGCCTTGGACGCCGCAGAACGTGGAACTGGTAAACAAATTATTTTGTTAATTCAAAAAAACCCAGACATTGAAAATCCAGAGCAAAAAGACCTTGAGCAGTTTGGGGTAATTGCCAAAGTTGGATTTAAAATAAAAAACGACCTGCCAGGCACAGAAACATCGTATAAAGTTAAATTCCATGTCTCTAGACGAATTAAACTAATAAATTATTTTCCTGCATCTAGCCAATCTCCATTTGCTTCCTGTTCTTTTGAATACGCAGATGTAGATAGCCAAAACTTATCTGAAAAAGCCTTGGTTACTCAAAAACTGTTAGTTGAAAAAAACCGCGAGTTTTTAAAATCAGCGCCCGGTGACACAAAAGAACTTTACAACGCCGAGTTTAATTCAGCCGAAGAGGTTTATCTGCTTGGCAATAGTTTAACTCGCGAGTTTGCACGCAGATTAAACTACCTAAACGCAAATACCATGGAAGACTTGCTCAAAACTGCGTTAATTGACTTTGAGTATTTGTCTATGACGAATTCCTTGGAGAAAAAAATCCAAGAAGAAGTACAAAGGTCAATAGACGAAGCACAACGCGAGTACTTTTTGCGCGAAAAAATGAAAGCGATTCAAAATGAACTTGGCGATCGCGCCCGCAAGATTGATGAAATTGAGCAAATCAGAGCCGCAATTTTGGCTGCTAAAATGCCTGCTCAAACTGAGGCTAACTTACTTAACGAATTAAAGAAATACCAAACTGCTTCTTCTTATTCACCTGAAGCCGGTTCTATTAAAACTTATCTAGATTTTGCAGTCTCTCTTCCTTGGAACAAATTTTCAAAAGACTGCACTGACATTAAAAAAGTCAAAACAGCACTTGACAAAAAACACTACGGACTAAAACAAGTTAAAGACAAAATCCTTGAATACTTGTCTGTCCAAATTAAGACCAAAAAAGTCCCACAAGCAATTCTTTGTTTAGTTGGGCCTCCTGGAACTGGAAAAACTTCCTTAGCAATTTCTATCGCTGAGGCTTTAAATAAACACTTTACCAAAATCTCTTTAGGAGGTGCTGACGACGAGTCTGATATCCTTGGTTTTCGCCGCACATACGTTGGGGCACTGCCTGGCCGTATTTTAAAAGGTATGGTTAAAGCTGGTACTAAAAACCCGCTTTTCTTACTTGACGAAATTGATAAAATCGGCAAATCTCACCGAGGAGATCCAGCCGCGGCACTACTTGAAGTTCTAGACCCTTCACAAAACTTCCGTTTTGAAGACCACTTTTTAGAAGAACCGTTTGACTTGTCTAAAGTGATGTTTATCACAACTGCCAATTACTTGGAAAATATACCCGAGCCTTTAATGGACAGAATGGAAATTATTCAGTTAAGCAGTTACACCGAAGTTGAAAAATATCACATTGCCTTAGAATACTTAATTCCAGATAACTTAAAACTAGCCGGAATTAAACCAGGCCAATTAACGTTTACAGACGCAGGTATTTATAAACTAATTCAGCACTACACTCGTGAAGCCGGAATTCGTGAGCTTAACCGACTAATTGGCACAATTTCTCGTAAGTTTGTAAAAAAACTCCTAGCCAAAGAATTGACATCACTAGAAATAAACGAAGGCAACTTAGAGGAATACCTTGGTAAGTTTAGATTTTTTCACAATATCGCAGATCAAAAAGACCAAGTTGGCGTGGTTACAGGCCTTGCCTATACCGCGTATGGTGGAGATACCTTAAAAATCGAGGCAAATACTTATGCCGGTAAAGGCGATGTTGTTTTAACCGGAAAACTTGGCGACGTTATGAAAGAGTCTGCAATTACCGCGCTTTCTTTTGTTAAATCTAAAGCCGATGAGTTTGGAATTGACCCCGAAATTTTTGCAAAAAACACCATTCACATCCACGTGCCAGAAGGCGCTGTTCCAAAAGACGGGCCAAGCGCGGGTATCACTATGTGCACTGCAATTGTTTCACTATTAACTAAAAAACCAGTTAAACACACAGTCGGAATGACTGGAGAAATTACTTTAACCGGCCAAATTCTGCCAATTGGAGGCCTAAAAGAAAAAGCAATTTCCGCACATCGCTCAGGCTTAAGACAAATCTTGATTCCAAAAGACAATGTCCGTGATATTCAAGACATCCCTGAAGAAGTACTTAAAGACCTTGAAATCACACCAGTTTCAGAAATTAAAGAAGTCTTAAAAGCAGCACTAGTAGCTTAAATTAAGTAAATTTAATTAAATGTTTGTCAAATCAGTATTTGATTTAAAAACTAAACCTACAGATTTACCCGAAGTTTTGCTGCTTGGCCGCAGTAACGTGGGTAAATCTAGTTTTATTAACAACTTTTTTCAAAGCAAAATCGCAAAAGTTTCTCAAAAACCCGGCAAAACTATTGCGCTTAACTACTTTAAATACAAAGACTTGTTTTATTTAGTTGACACACCTGGCTACGGGTTTGCTAAAGTTGACTTTAAAACTCAAGAAAACTTCACTCGACTGCTTGGCGCTTATATTGGCATGCAAAACTACACATTAGTTTTGATGCTGATGGACTTTTATGTCGGTCCTACTCAAAAAGACTTAGAGATGCACGAATACTTACTTAACCAAGGTATTTGTCCGCTAATTTGCTTCACTAAAGTAGACAAAGAAAAAAAATCCAAAGTATTTAGTAAAAAAAATCAATTTCAAAAGCAGTTTCCAGACTCTAAATTATTTTTTGTGAACAACGAAGTTGCATTTTCTAGTCAAGTACTAATTGAACACTTAACTAATTATTTTAAGGAGAAAACAGCATGAAAAAAATTATTATCATGACCGATTCATCCCCAGATATTTCGCTTGAATTTAAAAAATCAGCAGAAATTTTTCAGTTTCCTTTCCAAATTACTTTCAACGAAGAAACATTTCCTGACAACGGCGAAAACAATGCGCTTGAGTTTTTTGCCAAAATCAACCAAGCCAAAACTAGCGATGTTCCAAAAACAGCAGCCCCTAGTCCAGAGGTTTTTCTGAGTCTAATTGAAAGTCAACTTAAAGGAAATGACCATTATTTAGTTTATTTTGCAATAGGTTCAAGATACTCAGCCTCTTTAAACTACTTTCAAGTTGCTTTAAAGAACTTAGCACCAGAATATAAAAACCGCACTTTTTTCATAGACACCTGGCAAATTGCTTCAGGTGTGACTATGCTAATTAAAAAAGCAGTTGAAATTAAAGACCAAGTTCAGTCAATTGATGAGTTTTTAGACTTCTTAAATGAATATAAAAAAGGTATGATTATTGAGTTTATCGCAAAAGACCTTAGTTACCTAAAAAGAAGCGGCCGAGTTTCTGGCATGCAGTCACTAATTGGCTCTATTTTGCAAATCAAGCCAATTTTCCACTCAGAGCAAAACGATATTTTGCCAAGAAAGTCAATAGGTACGCACATCAAGGCCTTGGAAAATGTATTTAATGCTTTTTATGCATACTACCAAAAAGGCGAGATTGACGAAAAAACCGTGGCTATCGCAACAATTGAAGATGAGCGTTTTGTTAAATATTTAGAAGACAAGATAAGTGAAAATTGTCCAGATATCACAATTGTTCGTTCATTTTTAACTAAAACTATTTGTGTGCATTCAGGTGCTAACATCACAGGGCTTTGCTATCACGTCAAAAAAGCAAGTTAATTTAAAAACAACATAAAAATGGATAAAAAATATAGTTTTGCAAACGATAATTTAATTTATGAGCGTTGGCTTAAAGCCAATGCTTTTTTGCCGAGCCAAAAAGGCAAAGGTTTTACTGTTGTTATTCCGCCGCCAAACATCACCGGAATTTTGCACATTGGCCACGCTTACGACAATACCCTACAAGACGCCGTAATTCGTTTTCAGAGAATGCAAGGCAAAGCTGCGCTTTACTTTCCTGGAACTGACCACGCCGGAGTTGCAACTCAAGCAAAAGTTGACGCTAAGTTAAAAGAACAAGGCACTAACCGTTTTGAAATTGGCAGGACTGAGTTTTTAAAAGCAGCCTGGGACTGGAAAACAGAGCACGAAGACACAATTCGCCGACAATGGCAAAAAATGGGCCTGTCTTTAGATTATTCTCGTGAACTTTTTACGCTTGACAAAGGACATTCTGAAATTGTTGCAAAACGTTTTATTGAACTTTATGAACGAGGTCTAATTTACCGAGACTACAAAATCATTAACTGGGACATTCAGGCAAAAACTGCACTTTCTAACATTGAAGTAGTTCACAAAGAAAGTAAGTCTAAACTTTACTTTTTTAAATATTTATTTAAAGGAAGTGAAACTGACGGAGTAGTGGTTGCCACTACCCGCCCAGAGACTTGCTTTGCCGACCAAGCGCTAATGGTTAATCCCAAAGACGAAAGATATAGCACTTTAATCGGCAAAACTGTTTTAATTCCAACTACCAACATAGAAATTCCGATAATTGCTGATGAGTACGTGGAAAAAGACTTTGGAACAGGTGTTGTAAAAGTAACTCCTGCTCACGACCCAAACGATTTTGAAGTTGCCAAAAGACACGATCTAGCTAAACCGCTTTGTATGAATGAAGACGGAACATTAAACGAAATGGCAGGTAAATATAAAGGTCAAGACCGTTTTACTTGTCGTGAAAATTTACTTATAGATTTAAGTAAAACAGGTCAATTTATCAAAGCAGAAGAACACCTTAACTCAGTTGGCTACTCTGAACGTACAGACACAGTAGTTGAACCCAGACTTTCGTTGCAATGGTTTTTAAAAATGGATTATTTTTCAAAACTTGCGCGTAGTTCTAAAGCCAAGTTTTATCCTGCTAGATTTAAAAAAATCTTTATCAACTGGATGACAGATACCCTAGACTGGTGTATTTCTCGCCAAGTTTGGTGGGGACACCGTATTCCAGTTTGGTATAAAGGCACAGAAATTAAAGCACAAATTGAGTCACCTGGCGAAGGTTGGCGCCAAGACGAAGACGTCCTTGACACCTGGTTTTCGTCATCTCTTTGGCCGCTTTCTTGCCTTTCACAAAAACCAGGTGACTTTGAGCGTTTCTTTCCAACCCAACTGCTTGTAACTGGGTATGACATAATATTTTTCTGGGTTTCTAGAATGATTTTCCAAAGTCTAGATATTGCCAAAACCGATCCTTTTAAAGAAGTTTTAATTCACGGACTTGTCAGAGCAGCAGATGGACAAAAGATGTCTAAATCACTTAATAACGGGATTAACCCGTTTGACGTAATTAAAGAGTTTGGAGCAGATAGTTTAAGATATTTCTTAGTAACGTCATCATCTCCTGGAACTGACATTAGATATGACCGCGTCAAAATTGAGTCTGCTTGGAATAATTTAAATAAACTTTGGAACATCTCTAGGTTTATTTTAAGTGATTACAAAAAACCTGTGAAAGCAGTTTTTGTAAAAACTCTGGCAGATAACTATATCTTGGCAAGTCTAAACGAAACTGTTTTGAAATACACCCGTTTATTTAAAAAATATGAGTTTCAAGAAGCAGCAAAAGTTCTGCAAAACTTTATTTGGCAAGACTTTTCATCTGAATACTTAGAAATCGCTAAAGTTCAAAAAAGAACTGAAGAAATAAAAGAAAACACAAACAAGATTTTAGTCTATGTACTTAGCCAAATTCTAAAACTACTGCATCCTATAGTTCCGTTTGTTACCGAAAACATTTTTTCAATGTACAACCAAGAACTCATAATTACTGCTCGTTGGCCAAAGGCTAAAAAAGAGGACAATAAGGCAGTTTTTGCGGATTTTGAAATATTTAAAAAAGTGCTTTTGATGTTGCGCACATATATAGCTGAAAACAAAATTACTAAAGCCCTGTCTGTTACTTTAGTTGCTAAAAACGCAAAAACCAAAGCAATACTTTTTGAAAACCTTGAAAACATTCGTTCAATTTTAAAACTAGCGGAACTTAACTTAGCAGACACATGCCAAGTTGAATCTGCTGAGTTGATTGACGCTAATTTCTCAGTTTTTGTACACGCAGAAAAACAAAATCCAGAACAACTAAAAGAACAGCTTAAACATCTTGAGGCTGAAATTAAAAGGTCTGAGTCAATTTTAAATAATTCCGGGTTTTTATCAAAGGCTCCCGCTGCTAAAATTGACTTAGAAAAAGAAAAGTACGAAAAGTACTTAAAAGAGCTTGAAAAAGTTAAAAATGCACTTGAAAGATAAAGTAAAACTTTTACTTGAACACCTTTACATTAGAAGTGGCTACCCAAAAGACGAAAATATTTTAAGAATTAAAAAAGCCTTAAAATATTTAAATCTAGACTTTCAAAACACTTTTAAAGTTCATGTAGTTGGCACTAACGGCAAAGGCAGCACTGCGATTTTTTTAGCTAAACTTTTTGAGCGTAAATACAAAAAAGTCGGTCTTTTTACTTCTCCTCACTACATTGACTTTAGTGAACGTATTCAGGTCAACTCTAAACAGATTAGCGCAAAAAAACTTTACACTATTCTAACTACTCTGCTTTATGATGGTTTTTTTCAAGCCTATTCTTTTTTTGAACTAACTTTTTTAGCGGCCTTGATTTACTTTAAAGCCCAAAATTGTGATTGTCTTGTAATTGAGGCTGGAATTGGTGCGAAAAATGATGTCACAAACTGTTTTAGATATAAAGCATCTTTTTTGACCAACATTGGACTTGACCACACCGAGATGCTCGGTAGCAGTCTTGAAGATATTTTTAAGGATAAAATAGCAACTCTTAAAGACCACCAGTTGTTTTTTACAAACGACTCAACTTTTTTTGAAGAAATTAAACAAATTGGCGAAGTCAATCGTTCTCCAGTTTTTTTAACTGATTTTAATAAGTTTGATATCAGTAAAGAAAATCAAGTCATATACGACAAAACACATATTTTTAAAACTAATTTTAATGTAGGCTTTTTAAAACAAAATTTGGCTTTAGTTTTAACTTATTTTTTAAACTTTACCGATATTTCTGTCAAAAAAATTCAAAAAACCCTGAAAAAAACAAAAATTCCTTTTAGATTTGCTAAATTAAAGTCAAATATTGTAGTAGATGGTGCCCACAATCCAGCGGCAATTTCTCAAATCATTCCTGAAATTAAAAAACTAAAAAATCCGTGTGTAGTGCTTTCTGTTTTAAAACCTAAAGACTACGCAGGTATTTTTGAACTTTTTTTAAAAGAAAAAATAGAAGTTAAGTATTTAGATTTTCCAGATATTCGAAGTTATTCATTTAACGAAATCAAAACTCCTCGCATTGAATATTTAAATTCACTTACTGAACTTAATTTTAAAGACAATAAAACCTATGTTTTCACAGGTTCTATCCACTTTGTTGGCTATATAGTTTCTGAACTTAAAAAAAATAGAGTGCTTAAATAAGCACTCTATTTTTTTGAAAAACAACTTTTTAAAGAATGATAGTTTCTTTATTTTCTATATCTTTTGGTTGAATTTTTATTTTTGCAATTTCGTCTCTTAGGAAGTTGGCTTTTAAATATAGTCCAACGATTCCAACAATTGTAACAAAGAAACCCACAATCAATAGAATATCGTGAACTTTTTCAATGTCAAACTCGTTAACTAGAGAAATTATGTAAAAAACTAAATAGGTAATGCCAATAGCAGTTATTCCAGAGAAAAACACAATCATTGTAAACACGTATAGTCCGATTAAACTTGTAAGTAAAAAAGGTAATACCAGTATAACAAAAACTGGTATAAAAAATAATGAACATAACAACACAATAGATAAAATAAATGCTGTTTTTGTTTGTTTTAAACTTCGCTCAAGTTTTTGTAGTTTAATATCTTGCATTAAGCACCTCTCAATACACAAAAATTATATCTCAAAAACACGATAAATGAAAATTGTTGGCGAATACTTGCAAAACCCAATATTGTTTGTCAAAAGAAAATGTATAAAATACACACGAACTTATAACAAAATCACTGCCTTAAGCAAGTTTTTCGTTGTTATATTAGTTGAAATATTTAGAAAAATTTTATAAAATTATAAGGTATGTGGTCCGCTGCAACTCAAATAATTTATTAAAAATTAGCATGAACACATTCTTTTAAAAAAATCTTACAAGGAGGACCCGATATGAGTTTAAAAGGTCAACAATTACTTGCTGAGTTAACAAAATCTTACTTAAAGCAAGATGTTCCTAGTTTCGGACCTGGTGATAACGTTAAAGTACACGTTACCATTAAGGAAGAAAAACGTACCAGAATCCAGTTGTTTGAAGGTTTGTTAATTAAG
>CAUTMU010000025.1:0-10998 GCA_963539535.1 uncultured Acholeplasmataceae bacterium
TCTTTGACTATTGGTTCTTCAACTTCAACAGGTTCTGTTGTTTTGTCTGCTGAGTTTGCAACAACTTCTTGATTTAATACGGTTTTTTTATATTCTTCAGTTTCTGCCTCTAAGGCTTTGAAGTTATCTTCTCCAACTAAGGCTAAGATGTTTGTAAAAAACTTATTGTGAAGCGCAGCCATTTTTTTAGTAATTTGGCGAGAAATTCCAAAAACTAGACCAAAAACAACAATCAAAAGCCCGATTAGCACCCAAAATGACCATGATTTAACTTGTGGGAACTTAGAAGAAAGCACGGCGATAGTGGTGGCGGCTGCAATAAATCCAATTAAAATTCCTAAAAATACTGGAATAAAAATACGGTTTTTAATTGAGTTAATCCCGTCTGCGTACGCCAAGTATTCAGCGTTCACGTCTTGCTCGTAAAGTCTTTTAATTGATCCTGTTTCAAAGTAAGCCTGATCAATTAAAAGTCTTGCAGTTTGTGGAGTAATGTCCCAAACTTTAAGTAGACCTTTTTTGTGCCAAATGGCTTTTTCTGCATCTGTCATAAAGTAAATTTCTAGAGTTCTTTTGTCGATTTGTTGAGTGTAAGCAGGCACTCTGTCAGTTAAATTGAATTTCATAAATCCTCCTTGCTAGGTTTAAAAAATGTTTCCTTTTAAAGACCATTGGCCACAGTGGCTATACCCTGATGGCTGCTTCAATCAAGACCTGACCCGTTCAGATAAGTCAATCGGCCAATGGCTTTTAAAAGGAAACATCTAAAATCTTTGCCTTTACAGGCGTTTAAAGAATTTTTTTAACAACTCACCAGCTTCATCTACCTTAACAAAAGTTAACTTAGTGTGGGCAGTGGGTTGCAGAAAAATCTCTTTTCTGATTTTTTGACTAAAAACTGTCGGGTCTTTGGCCAAAAAAATACATTCTTTTAATCTAGCAACGGCAATCGCTGCTGCACAAAGCACACAAGGCTCAAGTGTCGATATCAGCACGCAGTCTTCTAGTTTCCAAGTTTTAAGACGCTTGGTGGCTTTTTTTAAAGCAGTGATTTCAGCGTGTCCAAAAATATCGTGTTTGTGTTCTTTGGTGTTATAGCCAGTTGCAATGATTTCGCCATCTTTCAAAATTAGCGCGCCAACTGGCACTTCTGCACAAGCCAAGGCTTTTTTGGCAAGCCTCAGAGCATGCGCAAAATGTTTATTTCTATTTTCCTGGTTTTTGTTCAATATTGTAGCGTTTGTTGAACTTATCTACACGACCTTGAGCTTGGACAAATTGTTGTGTGCCTGTGTAGAAAGCGTGGCATTGTGAACATGTATCTACCTTAATTTCTTTGGCAGTAGATTGAGTTTTGAACTTAGAACCACAAGTTGAACAAATAACTTCAACTTCATTAAATTCAGGATGAATTGCTTTTTTCATGTGTATAAACTCCTTTTTAGGTAGCAGTCTACCATTATTTTAACACATCCGGCTTACTTTAAAGTAAGGCGGATGTGTATTTTTGCTATTTTGTTTGGTTAATAAACTAAGCGTTTTTATCGTCAGAAACTTTGGTGTAGTTAAACTCAGTTTCTTTTAAAATTCCGGTTCCTGCTGGGATTAGTCCACCAATAATCACGTTTTCTTTTAGACCTTTTAGTTGATCAGGTCTAGAAGAAATCGCGGCGTCTGTCAGAATTCTGGTGGTTTCTTGGAAGGAAGCGGCTGACAAGAACGAGTCGTTTGAAAGTGAGGCTCTGGTAATTCCAAGTAACATACGTTTTCCGATTGCAGGGCGTGTGCCTTGTTCAAAAGCCGCGCGGTTGGCTTTCAAGAAGTCTGAGTTTGAAACCACGATACCTGGAAGTAAGTTAGTATCACCTTCATGGATAATCATAATGCGTTTCAGCATTTGTCTAATGATGATTTCAATGTGTTTATCTTGAATGTCCACACCTTGAGATTGATAAACTTTGCGGACTTCTGCCAAGATGTAGTTAGAAACGGTTAAAGTGTCGGTTACTCTAAGCAGTTCTTTCGGGTGAATTGAACCCGGAGTTAGCGAAGTTCCGGGTTGTACAGAATCACCAACTTTCACCAAAATATCTGCGTTTGACTCAATAGAGTAAGTGTGAGTTTTGCCTTGACGGTCTTCAATAACCACGCTAGGTTGACCATATTGTGGACGACTAATTTGGCTAACTTTACCAAAATATTCAGAAATAACGGATTTTCCTTTTGGAGTTCTAGCCTCAAAAAGTTCCTGAATACGAGGCAGACCTTGAGTAATGTCGGATGCTGATGCCACACCACCGGTGTGGAAAGTACGCATCGTTAACTGAGTACCAGGCTCACCGATAGATTGTGCAGCAACTACACCAACGGCTTCACCGACTTCCACAATTGAGTTAGTTGCTAAGTTTAGGCCATAGCACTTCACACAAAGTCCGTCAATTGCAGAACAAGTTAAGTTAGTTCTGATTTTGAACTCTTTGTAGTTTTCAGCAATCTTAGCCGCGGCCTCTTGAGTAATCAGTTCGTTTCTATCAACGATTAGCAGATTGTTTTTGTCATACGCCTTTTGGGCAGCAAAACGGCCGTGTAGTCGTTCTTCAAGACTGCAGACTACTTTTTGGTCTTTATCAAGTATATCTTTTACAAACACACCGTTTTCAGTTCCACAGTCATCCAAGGTAATAATTACGCCTTGCGCAACGTCTACAAGTCGGCGAGTTAAGTAACCAGACTGTGCTGTTTTTAAAGCCGTGTCAGTTGAACCTTTGCGGGCACCATGGGTTGAGATAAAGAACTCAGAAACGGTTAGACCTTCTTTAAATGATGATTTAACTGGAACTTCGATTTGCTCACCTTTAGGGTTATTTAAAATACCCCTCATTCCGGCTAACTGCACGAAGTTTTGAATGTTACCGCGGGCTCCAGAATCCGACATTACGTAAATTGGGTTTTCGCGGTTAAGTTCGCGCTCAAGTCCATGAGAAATCTCGGTTTTAGTGTTTTCCCAAACGTTAATAATTTCGCGAGAACGACCTTTGTCGGTCAACATACCCATGTTAAAATAGTTAGTAATTTGCTCAATTTTAGCCTGAGATTCTTTTAAAATCGCGGCTTTATTTGAGTAAACCTTGATGTCGTCGTAAGAAATTGTAACAGCAGAGACAGTTGAATACTTAAAGCCCAGGTCTTTTAAGTCATCTAACATCACAGAAGTTCTAGTGACATCGTAGTGTTTAAAGACAGTGTCAATAATTTTTCCTAAAAACGACTTTTTAAAAGGTTCAGGTAGTGGTTGGTCTTTAGTTTGGGCAAAATATACTTTTGGGTCTTTGTTGCAGTCAAGTAAGTAAGATTGAGGAACTCCCTGGGTTAAGTTATACTCAGTTGGTTCGTTTAAATAAAAGAAACCGTCTGGCATAATTTCGTTAAAAATTAACTTACCTAAAGTAGTAATTAGCAGTTTGCCTTGAATGTCTGCAGTAAAACGACGATTAAGGATTTGTGGACGCACTAAAATTCTGGTGTGGTAGTCAATGATACCTGCGCTTTGTGCGTTTTTTGCCTCGTCAATTGAAGAAATCAGCATACCTTCATTTCTGTGCTGATGAGTTTTAGGGTCAGCCTCAATATAGCGCTCTTCGGTTGTCAAGAAATAGTTTCCAAGCACCATGTCTTGGGATGGAGTTACAACTGGTTTTCCGTCTTTTGGATTTAAGATGTTGTTAGAAGCCAGCATAAGTAGTCTAGCCTCAGCCTGCGCTTCTGGTGAAAGCGGCAAGTGCACAGCCATTTGGTCACCGTCAAAGTCGGCGTTAAATGCAGTTGTTGCCAAAGGATGCAGACGAATGGCTTTGCCGTCAATTAGTTTTGGTTCAAACGCTTGAATTGACAAGCGGTGCAAAGTAGGCGCACGGTTTAGTAGCACTGGGTGTTCGCGCACTACTTCTTCCAAAACTTGCCAAACTTCTTTAGTGCGGTTGTCATACATTTCAACGGCTTTTTGGCGAGTTACTTCTAGGTTTTCCTGAAGACGGTTAATTACAAACGGCTTAAATAAAGTGATCGCCATTTCGCGCGGAATTCCAGCCTGATACATCTTTAGGTTCGGACCCACAATAATTACGGAACGACCTGAGTAGTCAACGCGTTTTCCAAGTAAGTTTTGGCGGAAACGACCTTGTTTACCACGAAGCAAATCGGAAAGTGATTTAAGTGGACGTGCGTTTGAAGCGAGCGCTTTTTTGTTTCCACGTTTTGAGTTGTCAAATAGTGAGTCAACGGCTTCTTGAATTAAACGCTTTTCGTTTTTAAGGATAAGCGAAGTTGTAAACTGGTCAAGTTCTTTTTTTAACCTGTTGTTACGATTAATTATTTTGCAGTAAAGGTCGTTAAGGTCAGTTGTTGCAAAACGGCCACCATCTAGTTGGACCATCGGACGAAGGTCTGGCGGGATAACCGGAATTACTGGCATAACAATCCACTCAGGACGGTTGTCAGATGAGTAGAAGGCTTCCACAATTTCCAGACGTTTGATGATGTTTTGACGTTTCTGTTTAGTAGAAGTGCGGAATTTCTTGCGAAGCACGCGGATTTCGTGGTCTAAGTCAAGCGCTTTTAAAAGAGTTTGAATGGCCTCAGCACCAGTTTGCGCCTGAAAACGACCGTAGTACTCTTCGTTAATCGCGGCGTAGTCTTGTTCTGACAAGATTTGTTTGCGTTTAAGTGGAGTGTTACCCGGGTCTGTCACAATGTAGGCTGCGTAGTTGACAACTTCTTCTAAAGATTTGGCTTTAATTCCAAGTAAAATCGCAAGTCGTGATGGTGAATTTTTGAAAAACCAAGTGTGGACAACTGGACTTTTTAGTTCAATGTGTCCCATTCTTTCGCGGCGAACTAGAGATTCGGTAATCTCAATTCCACATTTTTGACAAATTTGACCTTTATTGCCGCTTTGTTTTTTACCACATGCACATTGAAAGTCTTTAGTTGGTCCAAATATTTTTTCGCAGAACAACCCACCAACTTCTGGCTTGGCAGTTCGGTAGTTAATGGTTTCATGTGACTTAACTTCTCCGTAAGACCAAGTTCTGATTTCATCTGGTGAGGCTAAGCGAATTCGCATGTGTCGATATAGTTTAGAGCCGGTGATATGAGTGTCGTCAACTGATTTTAAACGTTCAGCGACGTTAATTTCGGCAACCTTAGTTTGAGATGAAACTAAGTCTAGTTTTTCGTCAAAATCAGCCTCAGTTAACGGAGTTTGACCATAGAAGGCAAAAAGTTGATTGGTTTCGGCTAAAAGAAAGTCGTCGTCTTTTAAAATTTGAAATAAGTTAGAGCGTGGTGCGGTTAAGATTGACTTAAGGTCAGTAAATCCGCTTTCTTTGAAAAACTTAATAACTTCGTTTTCTGTAAACAGTTGTTGGATTTTTTCAGGTAAATAGTTTTTAGTCAAAAGAGTTTTGATGTCTTTCAGTACATCTTCTGAACACTCTGCGAAAATACTTTGGTATTGAGAAACTGAAAATAAGTTTAAATCACCCAAGGTATGAACGGCGATATTTTTTAAGAACTCTTTTGTTTCTTCAGAAATGATTTTAATGTCTTTAATGCTTTGTTTTTCGTAGGCTTTTAGCATTTTTAAATACCTCCATTACTGCGGGCAGGTTTTAAGTCAAGCAGTGATTTAACGGCGTCATTTTCGCCAGTTTCTGAGTTAATTAACTCAACGTAAATACCAAGGGCTTGCAGTTCTCGGGTTAACACGTGGAAAGATTCAGGCAGAGATGGACGCGGAATTAAGTTGCCTTGAGTAATTGCAGAGTAGGCTTTGTTTCTGCCAACCTTGTCGTCTGACTTGATAGTCAGCATTTCTTGAAGGACGTGCGCAGCACCGTAACCGTATAGCGCCCAAACTTCCATTTCCCCTAGTTTTTGGCCACCATTTTGGGCTTTTCCACCCATTGGTTGTTGAGTTACTAAAGTATAAGGTCCGACGTTTCTAGCGTGTAGTTTGTCGTCTACCATGTGCGACAGCTTAATCATGTACATCACACCAACTGAAACTGGATTTCTAAAAGGTTCACCAGTTCTGCCGTCAAAAAGTGTCATTTTACCGTTTAGTGGTAAGTTTGCTTCTTTTAAGATATCGACAAGATCGGCGTTTTCAACCCCGTCAAAAACCGGAGTTGCGATTTTAATTCCAAGTTTTTTAGCAGCATACCCTAGATGCAACTCTAAGATTTGGCCGATGTTCATACGAGAAGGTACACCAAGCGGGTTTAGCATGATGTCTACAGGTGTTCCGTCTGCCATGTATGGCATGTCTTCACGTGGCACGACTATAGAGATAACACCTTTGTTTCCGTGACGGCCCGCCATTTTATCGCCTTCTCTGATTTTTCTTTTTTTAGCAATAAAAACTTTAATTTGTTCGTTTACAGAAGGAGGTAGTTGGTCTTTGTTTTTCTTAGAAAAGTATTGGATTTTTTGAACAATACCGCCACCACCGTGTGGAACGCGAAGAGAAGTGTCTCTGTATTCTTTGGATTTTTCGCCAATAATTTCTTGAATTAGTTTTTCAGCCGGAGAAGGCTCAGCACCACCTTTAGGGGTGATTTTACCAACTAAAATGTCGCCTTCTTTGACTTCAGAACCAAGTAGGATTACACCTTTTTGGTCAAGTTTAGCCACAGCCTGGCGGTTCGCATTTGGAACTTCGTTGGTAAACTCTTCTTTTCCAATGTTGTTGCGAAGGTCTCTGGTTTGAATTTGGTATTCATCAATATGCACAGACGTATAGACGTCGTTTTTAACTAAGTCTTCAGAAACGATAACGGCGTCTTCAAAGTTATAGCCTTCCCAAGTCATGAAAGCAACTGTAACGTTGCGGCCAAGGGCAAGCTCTGCTTTGTCGGTAGAAGGACCGTCGGCAATAGTTTCGTTTAGGTCAACCCAGTCACCAACATTGACAATCGGTTTTTGCACGATTGAAGTATTTTGGTTTGAGCGTTCATAGTTAATCAGTGTATAGACATCGGTGTCAGCAAGCCCATATTTATAGATTTTAAGCGCTTGCTCTGCTGACCAGTCTGAGTTTGGAGCAAACAAGATTTTACCATCGTATTTAATGGTTTTTTCAGGAATTGGCAAAACGTCAATGCGTTTGGCGTCCACGTATACCGCGTATCCTGCGTTTTTAGCAACCACTGAAGTACCTGAGTTTTTAGCAGCACGATACTCAATTCCGGTTCCAACAAGTGGTGCCTCTGGTTTGATAACTGGCACGGCTTGACGTTGCATGTTGGCACCCATTAAACAACGAGACGCCTCGTCGTGTTCAAGGAAAGGAATGGTTGCGGTTGCAACAGACACGATTTGTTTAGAAGAGACGTCCATGTATTCAACGTCTTCGCGGGCAAAAATTCCGGTTTCACCGCGCAGTCTACCAGTAACTGTCGACTCTTTAATAGTTCCGTCTGGGTTTAACTCAGTCGCGGCTGAGGCAATTACTGCGTTGTACTCTTCGTCTGCAGTTAAGTAAAGATGGTGGTCTACTACTTTTGGCACGCAAACTCCGTTGACCTTATTTGTGCGGTCAAGTTTAAAGTAAGGAGTTTGAATGAAGCCATATTTATCAATTTTGGCATAAGAAGAAAGTGAAGAAATCAACCCAATTGATTGTCCTTCAGGGGTTTCAATTGGACAAATTCGGCCGTAGTGAGAAGCGTGAACGTCACGGACTTCAATACCCGCGCGGTCGCGAGAAATTCCACCGCTACCAAGTGCAGAGACACGGCGTTTTTGCGTAAGTTCTGCCAAAGGGTTGGTTTGATCCATAAACTGAGACAATTGAGATGAACCGAAAAACGCATTTAGTACAGTTGTAAGTGGTTTAGTGTTCATAATTGCCGGAATAGTGATGTCTGCAAAAGACTTAACCGACATTTTGTCTTTAATGTTTTTCTCGGCTCTAGCCATACCAATTCTAAATTGGTTGGCAAGCAGTTCCCCAATTAAACGAACACGACGGTTTCCAAGGTGGTCAATGTCGTCAGTTTGCCCGATGTTTTCATATAAGTTCAAAAAGTAAGAAATACCAGCAATGATGTCTGAAACCGTAATATAGGTTTTAGCCTCACGGCTGTCGTTACCAATTACACGAATTGCTTGAGATTCACCTAAATCAGTTCTCTTAACAACGTCTAAGATTTCGGCGTACACTGGTTGTCTTTGTGCTGGTTTTTCAAAAACGTTGCCAGTTAAAAAGTAGTTTAAGACTTTTTCGTCAAGTCCATTTCTAAGTTCACGAAGAGTTCTTAGAACTTGCTCGTCAATTTGAGTGCCGGCGTCAAAAACAACTTCGCCAGTTTTGATGTTGTAAATTGGTTCTGTAGTAACCAACTGCACGTGGTCACCTTCTCCAACATACTCAGTTAAGACAGCCGTTTTGTCGATGTTTTGCAGTGAGTTGTCGGCAGAAATAACTTCTATTCTAAATAAATGACGGTTGGCGTCAAGTACTTTTAAAGCCTCTTCGTCAAGTAAAGTGTTGGCCGGAAGCACAACTTTTCCTTTTGCATCTTTTAAGTCGGCAGCAAGATATGTGTTTTTAACGCGGCTAAGTACGTCTAGTTTTTGGTTAAACTTATAGCGACCAACTCCAAGCAAGTTGTAGCGGCGAATGTCAAATAGACGTTGGCGAATTAACTCGCGTGCGCCTGAAACTGGGATAATTTCGCCTTGTCTTAATCTAGAAACGATTTCAACTACTGCGTCGTCAGAAGTCTTAGTTACGTCTTTTTCAAGAGTTTCTTTAAGTTGCTCTGATTTAAATAGTTTGTCAATTTCTTTGTTTGAAGGCACACCAAGGGCTTTAATAAAAGTAGTTAACGAGATTTTCTTAGAGCGGTCTAATTTTGCCCAAAGCAGTTCTTTGTTGCCCTCTTCAAACTCAACCCAAGCACCACGGGTTGGAATCATTTGACCAGAGTAGATAACTTTGTTGATTTTTTTGTTGATGTCTTTTGTGTAATAAACTCCACTTGAACGCACGATTTGTGAAACTACCACACGTTCAGCACCGTTGATGATAAAAGTAGCAGTTGGAGTCATTGAAGGCATTTCAGTCAACAAGACTTTTGCTTCTCTAAGTTCACCGGTGATACAGTTTTCTAACTTCACATCGGCCATCACTTGTGCTGAGTAGGTGATGTCTCTAGTTTTAGATTCAGCGATTGTGAAATTAGGTTCTTGAACTTCAACGCTTTCAAAGTACAGTTTAATGTCACCATTGTTTCCTTCAATTGGTGAAAGTTCCTTTAGCAATTCAAGTAAGTCTGATTTGATAAATTTTTCAAAAGACTGCGTTTGAATTTCAATCAAGTCTGGCAAGTCAACATCATACATCATTTTTGAGTAATTACGACGTTCGGTTTTTTTGCCATATTTTATGTTTTTAAAACTCATTTTTCCTCCAGTTTCTGTGCGTATATTATAGATAATATATAACTCGTTTTTTTGATTAGCGCATATACGAAAAAATCATACCACAAATTGGATTTTTTACCAAATAAAAACTATTGGTTGATTTTGTTTGTTGGTGAAAAAAAATGGCCTGGTTTTGAAAAACCAAGGCCATAATTTAGGAGTAAATTAGGTTGTTTTTTAAGTCGTTATTCAGACAACATTTGAATCTCTTTAAGATAAATGTCTAGGTCAGTATCTACAGGGGTTTCCAAAATTTTTGGAATGTCTAAAAATTCTGGGTTTTGCACGATTGCTTTAAGGGGTTCAAGGCCAATTTTACCTTTACCAATGTTAGCATGGCGGTCTTTGCGCGAAGACAGGCCGTGTAGTGAATCGTTGATGTGAAATAAAAATAATTTATCCATGCCAACTGTATTTTTAAACTCAGCAAAAACTTCGGCTTGATGGTCTTTAATGTCGTAGCCTGCGTCAAAAATATGACAAGTGTCGATGCACACGCCTAAATCTGGGTCTGGATAAGTGTGTATAATTTCGGCGATTTCCGCAAAAGTAATTCCGACTTCACTACCTTTGCCGGCCATGGTTTCGACGGCAATTTTGATATCTAGACTATTGTCGTGTACATATTTAATTAACAGATTTACGGCTTTTGCAACTTGTTTTAAAGAAAGCGAGCGGTCTTGAGTTAAAGCAGATCCTGGATGGAGCACAAACATGCCAGCACCAAGTTCATGAGAACGCTTTAGTTCGTTTGAAAAAAAGTCAACAGACCTTTGCCATTTTGCTAAGTCCAGAGAAGCTAGATTTGCGATATACGGAGCGTGGACTACAAAGTTTTGCTTAGGGATTGACAAAGCCTTGAGTTCTGCTATTCCTTCTTTGGCAAAGCAAAGTTCGGTGTTTGTGCGAAAAGTGCTTTGTGGTGGGCCTGTGAAAATCATTAGTGCGGTTGCTTGGTTGTGTTTAACTTCTGCAATCGTGCCTTTTAGATAGTCTGTTTTTTTAAATGAGTTGTGTGAACCTAGGTTAAAGTTTTTCATATTTTTTACCTTTTTCCTTTTTTAAACTGAGCACGAAAGTGTTTGACTTTAACGGCTTTGACGGCTTTTTCAATGGCTTTTTTGTTTTGTTTTTTATAGTTTGGTTTAACTTTAGTTGGTTTTTTAACAGTCTTAACGGCAGCAATTATTAACTCGCTTTGTTTTGATTTAGGTTTTTTTAACTCTAAAACTTCATTGTTTTTAACTTTAAGTTCAATGAATGGTGAACTTTGTGTCTGGTAATTGTAAAGTCGGCGCTTATCTAAATCAGTATAAATTGTGTAGACCTCTCCAAAGCGGTTGAATCTCGCAGTTCTGCCTTGTCTGTGTTCAAAAATTGCTTTGGTTTTAGGTACATCTAAGTTAAAAACATGACTGAAGTTTAGGTCAATTCCGCGAGAAAACAAATCAGTAGCGACTACTACTGAGTATTTTTCATGAGTTAGGTCTTTATAAATTCTTTGGCGTT
>CAUTMU010000026.1:0-9074 GCA_963539535.1 uncultured Acholeplasmataceae bacterium
CCTCCCGAACGCATCCAGTTGCCACAACAAAAACATCCAGACGTTGATATTTCTTTAGCACAACAAGACCGCCACTTGAATGAAAATGGCTACATTGTTCCTGGACTTGGGGATTGTGGCGACCGTTTATTTGGCACTAAATAATTTATGAAAAAATTCGGAGCCTGGTATTTACTTGTCAGTCAAATTATTTTTTCACTACTAATTCCTACTGCTGTCGGTGCTTTGATTGCCAAAAAGTCGGGCTATAGTCCAGTTGGCATTGGCGTTGCTGCTTTAATTGGTTTTGGAATTGGATTTGTTTCTTCAATTTCTTTTGCTCTAAACATTTACCGCAAACTAATTAAAACTGAGAAGAAGGAAACAAAACTTCAAGACACCCCAAAAATTGGCGATGAAAATCAAAACGATTAACCACTTTGTCTATTTTTTTTACTTATTTAGTTTTATTTCTAGCCTTGTTTGGTTGTACATTGACAAAACTGCGTATTTATTTGCAAACCTTGCTTTAGTTTATTGTTTTTTATTTACTTTGATTTTAAAAGTAGAGCTAAAAACTTTTAAAAAGGCCCAACTTTTTGGGTTTACTATTTTGCAAAACTTTGTGATATTTACACTATTTTTACTAATCTTTATTTTAAGCAGTATTTTAAAGTTAAAAACACCTGGCTTAAATTATTTAAGTTTTGGCACTACTTTGGCGGCAAGTATAGTGCTTGCTAGTATTGCTATATTATTTGAAGCGAAAATTAAGAAAGGAGAAATATGTTAGAAAATCTAGAAATCAATAAGTTCCCACAAGCGATTACTCCGTATTTTTTTGCATCTCTTTTCATAATGACGATAATCTCAGTATACGTCTCTGCAATTGGCGCTGCTGTTGAAAGACTTCGCGGAAAAGAACCAAATAAGTTTCTCTACTGGCACATTAAAGCAGTTGACAGCGTCAACACTTTCTTAAAACAAAACATCGGGATTCACTGGCGAACCGCAGCCCCATACATCTTCACGCTCATTTTCTTTATTTTGTTTGCCAATATTTCGGGAATTTTTGGACTAATTACACCAACTGCCTTTACCGCAATCACAGTTCCTCTGACCCTGTTTTCACTATATTGCAAACATCAAATTGGACTAAAATCAAGAAAAGTCAAACACTTTAAAGGTTTGTTTGAACCAGTTTCTATTATGTTTCCAATTAACCTGCTTTCTGAGTTCACACCCATTCTTTCAATGAGTTTTCGTTTATTTGGAAATATAGTGAGTGGCGGAATTCTGCTTTCTTTAGTCTACTCACTACTGGGTGGTCTTTCTCCGTTTGTCACACCAATCATGCATTTTATCTTTGATATTCTGTTTGGCTGCATTCAGACTTTGGTGTTTGTGCTACTTACAGTTATTGCGATTTCTCAAAAAACTGAAGACACAGATAAATATGAAAACACTGATGAAAACTTTTTACTAGAGTATAATTTAGTATACAAAAACGCAAAAAATTAAAATTAGGAGGATATATTTTATGGACACAATTTTAAACTTAATTGCTAATTTAAACTTAATGCAAGTTGTAGGTTCACTTGCCTATATAGGTGCAGGTATTGCCGTGTTTACTGGTTTTGCAACTTCAATTGGACAAGGTTTAATTGGTATGAAAGCAGTTGAAGGCGTTGCCCGCCAACCAGAGGCTTCAAACAAAATTATGATTTTAATGATCATTGCCCAAACCGTTGTTGAAACTTCTGCCATCTATGGTATGGTTGTTGCCTTTACTTTAGCAAGTAAATAAGCACCCATTTAGTTTCGCTTTTTTTTAAAAATGACTATTTATACAGATATTTCTAAAAACATCGTAAAGACTGTGGAAAAAGGTCTTTACTCAATGTTTTCAGATTGGTCTATTATTGTCTATCAATTAACTGCGCTGTTTATTCTTTACTTAATAGTGCGTTTTTTCTTTTGGAAAAAAATCACTAAGTTTTTAGATGAGCACAGAATGCAGGAAATTAAAGAAAAACAAGAAGCGAATAAAGCACAAGAAGAAATCAAAGCCTTAAAAGCAGAAATTAGTCAAAAATATCTATCTGCTCGCGACGACATCGAACAGATGAGAGACACTTTAATTAAAGACGCCCAATTAGAACGCGACGAAATTTTGGCTAAAGCTAAAAAAACCGCAGAGCGTCGACTTGCTAAACTAGACAGTGAAATTGAGGCCGAAATCAAAGAAAAAGAAGCAGAAATCAAACAAGCAATTAAAGCGATTTCCTACAAGGCTACTAAGTTAATTGTCAAAAAAGAAATTGATAAAAACTTATACGAAAACGAACTTGATCTTTTAATCGAAACTGAACTTGAAAATGCAAAAAAATAATTACGCCAAATACGCACACGCCTATTTTAATTTTGTTAAAGACAAAACTTCACAAAAGGTTTTAATTGAAGAACTCCACACTTTTAAAAATATTTATGCCAAAAGCCCTGAGTTAATTTCAGCACTGGCATATGGCCGCATAGACTCCGAAAGAGTTCTTGCTCAGTTCAGTAAAGAAACTCAAAGTTTTGTAAAAATTTTAATTAAAGACAAAGCAATTTTGGCAATTGACAAAATTTATGCGGAGTTTATGCGCCTGCAAAACATTGAAAGAAATCAAGCGTATGTAACTATTTCTGCGCCTAAAAAACTTACAGATACACAAATTAAAACTCTAACATCTGAACTTAAAAAAATTATTCAAGGCAAGGCCTTAATTTTAAGACAAGAAATCAATCCAAAACTGATAGATGGCCTTAAGATTGATTATGCTGGTCGCAGCCTGGACTTGTCAGTTTTAACCAAATTAAGAGAAATGTTTAGATAAAGAAAGGAAACAAAATGGCTTTAGATATCAAAAAACTGCAAACTCAAATTGAAGAAGAGCTGAAGGCTCAACAAAACGAAAGCCAGTTCCAAGAAGTCGGCTATATTTTGACAGTCGGTGATGGAATATGTTTTTGCTATGGACTTAAAAACGCCATGATGGGCGAAAAAGTTGTATTTAACAGTTCTTGTTTTGGAGTAATTTTTAACTTAGAAGTTGATAAAGTCGGAATTATTTTACTAGGAGATATTTTTTCAATTAAGGAAGGTGACGAGTGTAGGCTAACCGGCAAAATCTTTGAAGTGCCAGTTGGCGAGGCCTTACTTGGACGTGTGGTTGACCCGCTTGGTGAGCCTCAAGACGGACTTGAAAAAATTATAGCTTCAGAAACTCTGCCAATTGAAAGGCCTGCGCACGCCGTGATGGAGCGAGACCACGTCAACGAACCACTGCTTACAGGCATTGGAATGATAGATGCCTTGATTCCGATTGGCAAAGGCCAAAGAGAGTTAATTATTGGCGACCGTCAAACCGGCAAAACTTCTATTGCTATTGACACAATTTTAAACCAACAGGGTAAAAATGTAATATGTGTCTACACAGCAATTGGCCAAAAACAACAAACTGTTGCGCAAATTAGAAAAACATTAGAAGAACACAACGCACTTGACTACACAATTATAGTCTCGGCTCCTGCTCACAAAGAAGGAACACTTCAGTATTTAGCTCCATTTTCAGCGTGTTCTATGGCCGAATACTTCGCTGAACGTGGACGCGATGTTTTAATAGTTTACGACGACCTTTCTAAGCACGCTGTGGCTTACCGCGAACTTTCGCTACTACTTAAACGCCCACCTGGCCGTGAGGCTTTTCCTGGAGACATATTTTACCTGCACTCAAGACTACTTGAACGCTCTGCAAAATTATCTAAAGTTTTAGGTGGAGGCTCACTTACCGCACTTCCTATTATTGAAACTAAAGCAGGAGACATTTCTGCCTATATTCCAACTAACGTAATTTCTATTACTGATGGACAAATTTTTCTAGAAACTGAACTTTTTTACAAAGGTATCCGCCCCGCTATTAACTCAGGACTATCGGTTTCCCGAGTTGGTGGCTCTGCTCAGTTTAAAGCAGTTAAGCGAGTGTCCGGACTACTTCGTATATTTTTAGCGTCATATAAAGAACTTGAGTCTTTCTCACAATTTGGCTCAGATTTAGATGAACTTTCTTTAAAAAAACTAGCCAGAGGTCGCTTGGTTATAGAAATTTTTAAGCAAAATATTCATGAACTAATTGACTTTACCACACTTGCTTGCGTACTTTGGGCACTTAACCGTGAACTACTTGACGACATTCCTTTGGCTAAGGTTAAAACTTTTGTTAATTTTGTCACTAAGTTTCTGCAAAGCGAAGAGACTGGAAAAGCGGTTTATAGTGCAATTTCTCAAACTAAAGATTTTCCTGAAGACACGCTAATGGCTGAACTAATTTTGAAAATCAAAAAGGTTCTTTAATGCTTAACTTAAAAGAAACTAAGAAAAAAATTCAAGCGCTTACAGAAACTGAAAAAATAGTTTCGGCAATGCAAGCAACAGCTCTTTCTAAAATCAACTCAGCACAACGAAAAATTTTTGAGTATAACTTGTTTATGCGTTCATTTAAAGAGATTTTTCTTTCAGTTTTTAAAACAAATGAGAATCCAATTTTTCAAAAACACGAAAACGGTGAAACTATTTATATAGTAATAACTTCTGACAAAGGGCTGTGTGGTTCTTTTCACTCAGAACTTTTTAAGAAGTTATTCTTGCATTCTCGTCGTAACCAAAATCACCATGCACTCGTGATTGGCAAAAAAGGCCACAGTTTTTTTCGACAAAAAGAAAATATTCTGATTAACAAAAAACCAATTTTTAACCGCGAAGACATCAACATTACTTATTTTCGTAAATACGTTTTAGACATTAAAAATCTGTTTTTAGCAGGCTACATTAAAAACGTCTATCTAGTTTACAACAACTCCAAAAATGCTTTAGAAAAAGAAACTAAAATTGAGCGAATTTTGCCAATTACCAGACATATTTTTGAAGAACAAGAAAGCCCACAAACTGAATATATTTACGATGAGTCTAAAAATAGAATAATAAGTGAGTTGATTGTGACATTCATAGAATCTAAAATTTTTGGAGCAATGCTAAAGTCTAAGGCCTGCGAACATCAAGAGCGACAACTTGCGATGAAAAAAGCCTCTGATAACTGCAAAAAATTATTTGAAAAATTAACACTAGAATACAACCGCGCGAGACAAGGTCAAATTACTTCTGAGTTGATAGACATAGTCAACGGCTCTTGACCAGAAAGGAATTAAAAATGGGAAAAATACACGAAATTATTGGTCCAGTAGTAGATGTTTACTTTGACACTGAACTACCAAAGATCAATACCTGTTTAAAAGTTAATAACCACGGACAAGAGTACTTTTTAGAAGTACTTCTACACGTTGGCGACAAGGTTTGTAGAACTATTGCCTTCTCTCCTACCGATGGTATTAAAAAAGGACTTGAAGTGATTGACACTAAAGCACCAATTAAAGTACCAGTTGGCGTCAAAACCCTTGGTCGTATGTTTAATACGCTTGGACAAACAATCGACTTAAACGGAGAACTAAAAACAGATTCTGTCAAACCTGAGCCAATTCACAAGGCTCCACCTCAGTTTGCTAAACTTTCTACAGAAATTGAAATTTTGGAAACCGGAATTAAAGTAATTGACTTACTTGCGCCTTACATCAAAGGTGGGAAAATTGGGTTATTCGGCGGTGCTGGAGTTGGAAAAACCGTCTTAATTCAAGAACTAATTCACAACGTTGCGAAAGCCACTGGCGGGATTTCTATTTTTGCCGGAGTAGGTGAGCGTTCTCGCGAAGGTTTTGATCTTTACACCGAAATGAAAGAGTCTGGAGTTTTGAAAAACACAGCCCTGGTTTTTGGCCAAATGAACGAGCCACCAGGTGTTCGTATGCGAGCACCGCTGACCGCGCTTACTATGGCTGAGTATTTTCGCGATGTTAAAAAACAAGACACTTTGCTTTTCATTGACAACATTTTTAGATATGTACAAGCAGGTTCAGAGGTTTCAGCACTTCTTGGCCGCATGCCTTCGGCAGTTGGCTACCAACCAACTTTAGCAACCGAAATAGGTAGACTACAAGAGCGAATTACTTCAACTAAAGACGGTTCAATTACTTCAATTCAAGCCGTGTATGTACCGGCTGACGACTACACAGATCCGGCTCCGTCTACTGTGTTTTCACATCTTGACGCAACCACTAACTTAAAACGTCAACTAATTGAAGAAGGTATTTATCCGGCAGTTGACCCTTTGGCTTCAACTTCTTCTGCACTTAACCCAAACATTTGTGGAACTGAGCACTATACTGTGGCTAGACGAGTGCAAGAAATTATTCAAAGATACTACGAACTTCTAGACATTATTGCAATTCTTGGAATGGATGAACTTTCAGATAGTGATAAACTAATTGTTCACCGTGCGCGTCGTGTACGTTTCTTTTTATCACAATCCATGCATGTTGCTGAACAGTTTACCGGAATAAAGGGAAGTTTTGTTCGTTTAAAAGACACAATTAAAGGTTTTAAAGACATACTAGACGGTAAATACGATCACATTGAAGAAGAGGCTTTTCATATGGTTGGGTCGATTGACGAGATGCTTGAGAAAGCTAACTCACTAAAGAAAGCACAAAATGCAGTTTAATCTATATTTATATCAAGGTTTGATTTTAAGCAAAGAGGCTACTAAGTTTTTACTGAAAGACAAAAACGGTGAAGTTGTGATAATGGACAGGCATATCCCGATTGTTTTGTCTGCGCTTGAGGCAACTTTAGTTTTAACTCTTAAAAACAACGAAATCAAGTATATTTGTTTGGAACGCGGAATCATTGAGTTTAAACAAAACACCGCTAAAGTCTTGGCTTCACTTGCTATTGTCAGAGATTCTGAAAAAGAAGCACAAACTGCTTTTCTTGAGGCCAAAAGCACAGCGTTAAATAACGCCAAGAAAGAAAACAACGAGTTTACAATTTTAGAAAAGAAACTTAAAGACCAAATACATTTAACTAAAGCAGGTTCGCTTTAAAACTTAATGCTAAATTGAAAAATGCAGGTAATACCTGCATTTTTTGTTTGGTTTTAATTAGTTAAGGTGTACTCAGAAATATCTACAACTATATAGGAAACTGAGTCTTTGTAAATTGTGCGGTTGACATTTACTTTAACAATATCACTGCCTTTTTGCATTAAGTCATTTATTTTATCTGCACACACGTTGAATGCTGTGCAAGAAATTGCACTGTTTGCGTGGACCAGTTCAAATTTAGCCACACTTGTTCCTTTAGCACTTTTAAAAACTTTTTGGTTTTTAATTTTAGCAATTGTAGTAATTGAGTGTCTGCGCTCAATTTCAGAAAACGGCACAAAATACTTATCTTTTGCCAGTTTGTTTAGCAAATCATATTTTAAGTTGAAACCAAGAGCCTCAAATTCAAAATCACTAAGTTCACTGTCTAAGTATTCAGATTCATCTTTTTTGTAGTCCGAAAGCAAGGCAGTATGTGCGCGCATCATAGCAAGGTCGTGCATTTGTTTTTTAGTTAAATTAAAACCATCTAAAGTACTTGCAAAAATTAAGTTTTCAAGTTGTTCTTGAGATAAAATGTCTTTAGTTTTTGTTAAAAAATCTACAAAGTCTGTGTATTTTTGTGAGTTTAGTTGTTCAACAATTTCACTGCTAATTCTTTTAACAACAGTTAAAGGAAGCAAGATTTTGTTTTGACTTAGTTTGCATCTTTTGCCAGAAATTAAAACTCGTGGATTTAAAACAAAGTAGCCTTTTAGTTTTGCCTCAAAAACGTATTTAACAATAGTTTCTGTGTCTCCTGTATATAGTTCAAAGAAAGCAGCAGCAAAACAATTGAAGTAATTTGCTTTGATATACGCCATTTGGTAAGCCAAAGTGGCGTAGCCAACCGAGTGGCTTTTGTTAAAACCGTATTCTGCAAACTTCTTGATGAATGCAAATATTTTTTCAGCAACCTCTAGGCTGTAGCCGTTTGCAGTTGCTTTCTTTAAAAATAAAGGATGTTCTTTTTCAATTACACTTTGGTCTTTTTTAGAAATCGCTCTTCTAAACAAATCAGCCTCAGCAAACGAGTAGCCACCTATTTTTTTAGCAATTTCAATAATTTGTTCTTGATATAAAATGATGCCGTTAGTGCTTTTGATAATTTCAGTTATTTCTCCTGGCAAATCAGTTTCAAATGAACCTTGTTTTTTGTTTTCTATGTAGACATCTATTTGATCAAGTGCACCAGGTCTCCATAGAGCCAAGGTGTCAATAAGGTCTGAAAAAGTCTTGGTTTGCATTCTTCTGCAAAGTCTTTTTAGTCCTTCTGTTTCTAACTGAAAAATTCCTTCGGTATCTGATTTAGCAATTAGTTTAAAAGTTTCTTGATTTTGAAAGTCAGTTATTTCTTTAAAATCAGGGTCAATTTTTTTAACATAATTTAGTTGTTTCTTTAAAACTGTTAAGTTATTTAAAGAAAGTAAGTCTAATTTAAGTAGACCAATTGACTCAAGCTCGTTCATATCAAAAACTAACTGATTAAAATCTCCGTATGGAGATTTTTTAACCGGTAAGTATTCAGTCAGGTCAATATTTGAAACAATTAACGCAGAAGCGTGAGTTGAAAATGTTTGGATTTTTCCGTATAGAGTTTTGCAAACTTCCGAAACTTCGCGAACAAGTGGTTTAGTGTAATACTCTAATTTCCCTTCAACTTCTCTTTTGATCTCTCTTTTTTCAGATTCAGAAACCGCTAAAATTCTGACAACATCGTTGAGTGCAGACTTTTCTAAATATTTATTTTGCGTATTTACAAAAGCAATTTTATCGTTTCCAAAAAGTTCAGTTAAATATTTAACCACTTTTAATTTATCAGCGCTGTTAACGTCAATATCAATATCTGGATATCCTTGTCTAAACTTATTTAAGAAACGCTCAAAAATTAAGTTATGTTTAACTGGGTCAATTTCAGTTATGCCAAGAGCCCAAGCAACAAGTGAACCAACAGCAGAGCCACGACCAGGTCCGATTAGCACATCGTTTGATTTTGCACATCTGCAAATTTCGCTAACTAA
>CAUTMU010000027.1:0-8917 GCA_963539535.1 uncultured Acholeplasmataceae bacterium
ACCAGTTAAAAGCCAAAGAATACCTGTTCCGATTTTGCCAACGTAGAATCTATGTAATCCAAGTAAACCAAAGAAGAAGCATAGAAGAAAAGCAATAATTCTTGATTTGCTACTTTTGTCTGTCATTTAATACTCCTTTATGTTATTTTCATTATAAAAAAACAAAAGTAAAAATTCAAGGTAAAAAATTATTGTATTTAAGCAAATTCAACGAAAGTTTTAAATCCCTTAATTTTGTTATTTTGAAATAAATAAAAGGAGAAAATATGCAATTTGCAAATATATTTAAAAAAACTATTTTAATTTCACTGATGCTTTTTTCAGTTGTTTTTTTAATTTCGTGCAAAAATACACCAAAACCTACACCAAATCCAACGCCAACCCCGCAACCTACACCAAATCCAGACAACGAATACAAAGAACATGAACTTGATAAAACCTATTATCAAAGTGTAGATTTTCAGACTAAAAATGATGAAGAGTTTATCAAGTCTCTTAGAAAAGTTACGCGAGAAAATCATACCAATTACACTTCTTACAATGAAGTGAGACAACTTTTAACAAAAACAGATAAACTAGATAACGGAAAACTTTGGGGTATGTATAACGGAGAAGAGTTTCAAGCAAAATGGACTGCTGGCAAGCCTTGGAACCGTGAACACGTATGGGTGAATTCTAGACTAGGTGTTGAAAGAGTAAAAGGTGGTGAACGTAACTTGGCATCAGATTTACATAACTTAAGAGTTTGCAATACCAATGTTAACTCAGCCAGAAATAATTTCTACTATGTTGCTAAAAATGAAAATGGTCAGTATTTTGACGATCACGCCGAGGCACAATTAGCAGGTTCTCGCAAATACTTTCCGAGTTACAAACATGGCGGTGACGCTATACGTATCTTGCTTTACATGATAATTCACTACGAGGAGCTTAATTTCGCCGCAGAAGAACCATACGGCCTGACTTATAAAAAGGAAGGTGCGTATATTGGAAATGTTGATGACTTTGCTTACCTACTTCAAAAAGACCCAGTTGATCAGTTTGAAATTAACAGAAATAACAGAATAGAAAAAATTCAAGGGAACCGAAATCCTTTTATTGACCACCCAGAAATTGCTTTTAGAGTAGTTAGATATTTTCAAAATCATAAAAATAAAGAATTAAATGAACAAAAACGCGTTTTTGAAATTGAATATTTTATTCAAGCTCTTTTAAAAAACCAAACTAGATATTCACACTTTGAACAAGAATATTGCTAGACAAAATTTAAGCATTAAAAAAGACCAGTTAACCTGGTCTTTTTTAATTTCTGCACTAATTTGTCAAAAAAACTAACGAATTAAGCCTTTAATTTGGTGAATTAAGCCGTATTCAACTTCAGTTGGTTCAAACTCAGGGTATTCACCGGTAAATAGACGATCGCGAAGAGGGAATGTATAACTTGAGCCGTTTGAGAATCTCAACACTAAATTAAAAGTTTCACGGCGAGGATTTGCAATGTCGTCTAATTTGTATTCTGTGTCTAGTGAAAGTACATCTGAATACAAGACATCAGTTGAAGAAATCGGATAAATAAAGTCGTAGTTATAATCTGCTCTTGCTGTGTATACTTTAATTGAGTCTGGTGCGAAGAACAAAAGAGTTAAGTTAGTAGTTTCATAAAATACTTCTTGGGTATCTTTGTCTTTTAGAATAATTTTGAAGTTTAGGGTCGTTTTTCTTAAAAGATCAGGAGTTTTGACTAGCATAAAGTTATTAAAATGAAACTGAGCCGGATCTAAGTTAAATAAACGGCAGGCTTTGTTGAAAGCCTTGCGATCAGTTTCATAAATATACTGACTAGCCTTTTCATAACCATAACTTTTTGGGTTGTCTAAAAAGAATTTACGCATAAATTCTAGGCGGTTTTTGTCCATATAATACCTCTTTAAAATGAACTCAATAGCACTAAAGGGCTAAAAAATTCACTGTGTTTTTGTTTTAGTTTAAGTTAATTTAATTATTTCTTTTCAGTGTGAAGGGTAGTTTTGCGTTCGCGTGCACAGTACTTGTTAAAAGAAAGTTTGTCAGGTGTAGTTTTTTTGTTTTTATTTGTGTAGTAGTTTTCTTCTTTGCAAGATGTACAAACTAATTTTACTTTATCTCTCATAATTATGTCCTTTTTTAATATTTAAGTTGATGTACGTTTAAATTAAAAGAAAGTTTGGCGAGCAGCCGCTTTAACTTCTTTTGATGCAGCAAATGGAATTCTAGTAGTTAGACCCATTTTAGCAGCAACGATTTGTTTAGTTGGCCAAACAAATAAATTACGATTCCATTGATCTACGATGTCATTGTAGTAAATTCTAGATGCTGTAATTTCTCTTTGAGTGTTAGTGTTGTCGCGCATCGCGCTTTCAATAACTTGGTTTGACTTAAGTTCAGGGTAAGCCTCAAATGCTAAATTGATTTGTGAAAAGCCACGGTCAACTTGAGCCTGGATGTCGTTTCTAGTCTCTTCACTGATTTGACTAGTTTTTGCCCCGCCTCTCAGAGCAGCAACTCCTTCAAAGACATCTTTTTCGTGTTTTAGTTGTTGTCTGACTAAACCAGCGACATTTTTAAGAATTTCTAAGCGGTGTTCAAGGTAAGTGTCAACCTCGGAAGCAGCGCGTTGCATTTTTTGCTCAAGGCGCATAAAAAAGTTTCTTGCTTTAATTTTTTTAAATAAAAAAATTAAGCCAGGAAGCAATAGCGGAAACCACAGTAAGAACTCAAATAAGGTAGATCCCCAGCCTACTTTTGCGTCTAATCTTTTGCCAATAACATTAATATCTTGGCCGTCTTGTAGAACAGGACCATTAACTTCATCTAATAAATTTGCCATTTTTATCTCCTTTTTAAGTTTTTTAAGTTAAAACTCAAAAAAAATTTTTACCTTTAGTATTATATCTTAAAACAACCTTATTTGACAATTGAAACTGAGTTTTCTTCAGTAAATGCTTGACTTGTTTCAAATAAGTTGTTTTTAAAATAATTTGAGCCTTCTGGATTTTTTGAAACTTCAAATGTGCGCTCATCAAAAACAGGAATATACTCGGTCCAATGTACAGGAACTTGATGTGGACCATCTCCACCCATGACAACAATGTAGTCAAGACGTGGCTCTGTTTTAAAGGAATGCACACGACAAACGTTTTCGTATTCTGGCAGTAGCTCAACAATGTATTCATCAATTCCGGCCTCATCTGGCAGCATTATTGTTTTGTCTAACTTAGCAAGCAAGACTAGTTTTTCTAATTTAGATACTTCGCCTGTGTATTTGGGTTGATTAGAAACATTGCCTTCTAGTAAAACTGGGTTTGAAAGATAAGGAATAAAACTGTCGTAAAGACTAGCGCTTAAAAGTTTTGCGTATTTTTGGTATTTAGCCAAAAACTCACTTAAGTTATGACCAACTAAATCTAAAGGGTTTACGGCAAAGCAATCAGTTAAATCAGGAGTTATAACCTCGTTAGTGTTATGCACTTTTGCGTAGGTATAGAGGCGACCAGTTGGCAAGGTTTTTGCAAAGTTGACCAAGTTTTGTTGGGCAACTTGCCCAAAAAATGCGCGGTATTTTTGCTCAGATGAACGATTAGTTGCCGGAAAAAGCGCTTCAAACTCCGTGTTTGACATTGGTGTGAAGTTTGCATTAGTTTTTTCAATTTTAGCAAGTGTTTTTTCAACTTGTTTAATGTATTTGTCGTGTTTAGCAGGATTGTAGTCAGAAAGCGAGTCTTTAGCAAACTCAAGTTCAGGAACTGCTTGGGCGTATAGTGAGTTTAAAGCAAAATACTGATACTCAGGTTTAGGTTTAACTAATGTTGCGTGAAGGGTCTCTGAAACTATTCGTCTATGCTCACCGTATCCAGTTTCGTAGCTGATTGCTAAACTACCGGTGTAGGTGTGCGGCACCATTTTCATATCTTTATACATCGCAATTATAAATGGGTTTTTATAAAAATAACCTGCTTTGTAGGCAATTGGAGATGTGGTTTCACTTGGCATGTAAAGTGGGTCAAAGTTTTTTTCAATGTAGGTAATAAAATTGCTGTCTGCTGACTTTAAAAACTCAATTTCTGGAATTTGCGCCTGCATTTGACTAAAAACTTGGCTATAATTGAAATTACTATAAAAGTCCTGTAATTTAGCAAAAGTCTCTTGGATTTTGGTGTCAATTATTTCTTCAAAATTAGCAATTTTTGCCTTAAACTTTTTATTTTTTTTAGAAATAAAAATAGAAATAAAAACGATAAATGCAACAAAAGCAAGTGCTACTACAATCAAACTTACAAATACAGAGTATTTAGCCGCAGGGCTAAGTGGTAAATCTGGTTCTGCAAAAACATAGTAAGCACCACCTATTGACGCGAGCAGTAAAATTACTAAAAAGGTAAGCAAAATGCCAAAGCCTACTTTAAATAAACCAAACTTGCGTTTAGTTTTAGCAAGCACTTTGTCAAGGTGATTGATTTCACTGCAGTCTTGTTGGTTTTCAGTTAAGGAAGTGTTGGTTTTTTCAATTAAATCAGACAAATAAGTCTTAGTTGAGTCTGCATGTTCTTTTAAGAAATCTTGTCTGTATCTAACTGGATTTAAAATATCTGCGGTCATTTTAACTAACCTCTGTTTTTTTAATTTTACTTAAAAATATTTAATTTATAAATTAAAGCAAAGCAGTTTCAAGGGCAACTTCCATCATTTTATTGAAAGAAGTTTGTCTCTCTTCTGCAGTTGTGACTTCTTTTGTCACTAAATTGTCAGAAATAGTTAAGAGACAAGCGGCTTGTTTGCCTAGTTTTTGGGCGTTTAAAAATAAAGCAAATGACTCCATTTCTACGCAAAGCGGATTGGCTTTTTGGCGTTTTTCTTCAAAAACTGGGTTGTCTGCGTAAAACACGTCGGATGAGTGGATTAAGCCGACTTTCAAATCTACTCCGATGCTGCTAGCCGCTTGTTTGATTTTAGCGTTTAAAGAAGCGGAGGCGGTTGCGATATTTGACTGGTAGTTCATCAAAGCCAGACCGTAAGTGGTCTCTGAGTAGGCTGCGTCTGCCAAGACTACTGAGTAAACCGGCAAGTCTGCGTGGTAGGAACCCGCAGATCCTATTCTAATAATCTTTTCAACGCCGTAGAAAGCAAATAGCTCATATGAGTAAATTCCAATTGAAGGTTGGCCCATACCTGAGCCAAAAACTGTAACTTTTTTGCCTTTATAAGTGCCAGTGAAGCCAAACATATTGCGAACTGAGTTGATTTGCACAACATCAGTCAGGTAAGTTTCTGCGATATATTTAGCGCGAAGCGGGTCGCCTGGCATTAAAACAATCGGCGCGATTTGGCTTTTGTCTTTAAGACTAATATGCGGAGTTGGAATCACCTTCTTCTCCTTTAACAATTAGCAGACCTTTTGAAGTTCCAATTCTAGTTGCCCCAAGTTCAATCATTTTTTCGGCGTCTAGTTTGTTTTTAACTCCGCCAGATGCTTTAACTTCAGCCGCGCCTTTAACGGTTTTCACCATTAAAGCCACGTCTTCAAAACGTGCACCGTATTCAGCAAAACCTGTAGAAGTTTTCACAAAGTTTGCTTTTGCACGCACTACTAACTTAGACGCTAGTTTAATTTCTTCTTTAGTAAGAAGTGCTGTTTCAATAATGACTTTAAGCACGTGATCACCGCAGGCTTTTTTGATTTTCTTAATTTCTTTAAGTACTCGGTCTTTGTGTCCATTTTTTAAGTCAGACACATTGATAACCATGTCAATTTCGTCAGCGCCTTTTTTAATTGCGTCTTTTGTTTCAAAAACTTTAGTTTCAGTAGTTGTAGCTCCATGTGGGAAGCCGATTACTGTGCAAACTAGTACGTCTGAACCTTCAAGTTCTTGTTTTGCTAGTGGGATGAAGCAAGGGTTGATGCAAACTGATTTGAATTTATATTCTTTTGCTTCCTTGCAAAGTTGAACGATACTTTCTTCTGTGCAGTATGCACCTAATTTTGTGTGGTCTATGTATTTATTTAGTTCCATAATTATTTCCTCCTAATCAACTAAATTATGCAGTCTGCATTCAGTAAACTGCTTTTCTACATCTGGTAGTCTATGTTTTAAAATAAGTTTTTGGACTTTTTTGGCGCGTTTTAAAGGGATAATTTTGCTTTCCTTTAAAAACCCAGGCACAGGCTCAAGATAAGCCTCTGCGATTTCTTTAATTTGCTTAAAGTCAAGAACCCTGTAGTGTTCTCCTTGCTCAAGATAAACTAAATCAAGAACAGGTGGCACTAAAAGTCCGGTTTTCTCTGGCCAAACAACTGCGAAATATGCGTTGTTTTTATTGTCTTTAAGTAGTTTGTATCTTGGTACAAACACACCGGTTTCACTAAAATGTTGAGAAAGTGCGCGGTATTCTTCTAAGTAAGTTAAAGCAAGTGTAGCCGTGCGCGGAGATACTTGCAGGTAACTAATTAACTCTTCTGGGTGTCTGACTTTGTATTGTCCTTTGATGTATTTAAAAATTTCAAGAACTTGGCTTTGGTCAAACGGCAAGATGTCTTTAAAAAACTCAGAGTAAACAACAAGCCCAAAAGTTTCGCATAAATGCTTAACTCTATTTAAGATAAGTTCAACGAAGTAAGTTGGTGAGACAAACGGAAAAGACAGGCGGAAGTTGATGTCGTAGTACTCTGGATTTAGTTTCCAAAGTTCAGGGACACTAGATGAGCGAGTAATGTAAAAAGCGGCCTTAAATTGTAAATCAGGATGCCTAAGTACGTACTTTACTGCGTCTTTTTCGTTTTCAACAGAATAGACACCAACTGCCAAAAGATAGGCGTGTAGGTTGGCGTTGATAGCCGGGCGCTGATCGCTTTTTTTAAAAAAATGAATGTTAAAATCTTTCACAAATATTCCTTAATTCCACTTAAAAATTATACTAAACTTTTAGATTTTTGGCTAAATTTTAGCAAAATCGGTGAAATTAGTTAAAATCGGAGTGACCGAAATTAAACCCTTTTCAACGGCTATAAGGTCAGTTTGAGTTGTAGAAATTTTGGCGTCTACCGAAAGCATAGTCTTAAAAACCAAAGCAGTGCCGGTTGCTTCTTCTTTTAAAAACTGATAAGTAGTTTTAAAGTCAGCAAGTTCAGTAATACAAGTGCTTTTAGCCAAACTAGTTGGTATGTTGACGTTTAATAGCGGGTATTTTGAATATAGTTTTTTTAAAAAATACTCATTTAGCCAAGTTTTGAAGTTTAGTTTAAAGTTATCTGAGCAAGTTTCTCGGCTTGAAATTAAGCAAGTTGGAACTCCTGAAACCGCAGCATTAAAAGCAAACGGAAAAACTAAGTTAGTTGCAAGGTCTGCGCCCAACAATAGGTCTTTGTTGCCAGCAAATACGCAAATGTCGAACTTCACGCCAAAAGTTTTTTTAGCCAGTTCTAAAATCGCAACTGGTTTACTTTCAAAAAGGTAGGTATCACGAGTTGAAGAAAGTGTCGGACAAACACGACTTAGTTTTACGTATCCTGGGTTTTTAAGACAACCGCCTACTGGGTTTTCTGGAAGCACGAGCGCCCAGACAACCGCAAAATGAGAAAGGGTTGCAGCAATAAAGTCTTGGGTTTGTCTTTCTTGACTAGACATAACTAAAAGTACATTAAGCATTTAGATACTCCTTGGCAATAATTTCTTGACAGCGTTGGCACAGTCCCTTGGCACTTAAATCAGGTCGGACATTCCAGCAACGCAAACAAGACTTGTCTTTAGAAACAGTAGCACTGACTTTAAACTCTTTTCCAAAGTTTAGATTAACTTTGGCAACTTGCAAGACAGTTGGCAGGTCAAAGTTCAGACTCTTAAAAGCAGTAAGTTGAGAGTCGGTTAAAGTTAAGTTTAAAACAGCCTGCAGAGATTTGCCAATTTCTCCGCTTGCGCGCATCTCTTCCAGAGTCTTAAGCACCGCTTGTCTGACTTCTGTAAACTGAGCGAAATCTGCAAGCAGTTCTGTAAACTCAGAGAAATTTCCAACACGTGGATAGAACTTCTCTAGATAGATTTGTGAGTCTGGGTCCTTGGTAAAAGTTTGCCAGGCTTCTTGTGTGGTGTGCGGAATTATTGGGTTTAGCATGACAAGCAGTTTAGTTAAGATATCTAGATAAGTAGATTGTACTTCTTCGCGGCTATACGAGTGCTTTGGTTCAATGTAGAGTGTGTCCTTAGTTACATCTAGATAAAAAGCAGACAAGTCATTGGTAATAAATAGCACAATTGCTTGCAAGGCTTTGGCGAAATTATAGTTTTCAAACTGAGTTTTAACTTCTTTGACTAACTCATTTAACTTAATTGTATAAATTTTAGATAAGTTGCTGCGCATAGAAAATGCGTAGTAGTTGGTTTTGTCAAAATCACTTAAGTTAGAAAGTAGATAGCGAATGGTGTTTCTGATTTTTCGGTAGGTTTCTGCAGCTATTTTAAGTAGGTTTTGAGAAACACGCACGTCTTGTGAGTAGTCAACAGAGGCAGCCCAGATACGAAGTACGTCGGCGCCCAAAGTTTTTACAACAGTGTTAGGGTCAACTCCGTTGCCAGCAGACTTAGACATCTTAAATCCTTTTTCGTCTAACACAAAACCATGAGAAATGATTTGTCTGTAAGGTGCGGTTTTGTTAAGCGCAACTGAGTTTATCAAACTTGAGTTAAACCACCCACGGTATTGATCAGAACCTTCTAAATAAAGTTCAGAAATACGACCATCTAGACTTAAAAAAGAAGTACCTGAGTCAAACCAAACATCCATAATATCGGTTTCTTTCATGAATTTACCGTTTGGCGATTTGGGGTGAGTAAAGCCTTTTGGAAGCAATTCTTTGGCTGGTAATTTAAACCAAATGTTAGAGCCATGT
>CAUTMU010000028.1:0-8866 GCA_963539535.1 uncultured Acholeplasmataceae bacterium
AAAGACTAGACTCAGATATTGATTTGCTTGCTGAGTTTTCTTTAGATATTACTAAAGAAAGTAAGCAGAAATTTAAAGAGACCATAAGGCAAATTTATTTTGATAAGTTCAAAAGATTTGTTGATTTGATAGAAGTTGGACCGTATTTAAGCGAAAACTTACTAAAAGAAATAAATAGCTATACAAAGGTATTTTAAAAAGGAGTAAAAATGGCAAACAAAGGACTTAAAAGTTACTGTAAATTTTTAACTCATTCTCTTGGTAGTTTAGTAAAAACTAATGTCAACATAAATAAGAACGACGCTAATTTTCACATCATTATTCCTTTAGTTGAAAACGTTGGCATTGGTCCAATTAAAACCAGTTTAATATATAATCACCAAAACAATGCTGAAAAAGATTTCTTTGGCAAAGGCTTTAAACTAAATTATTTTACTAAAATTCAAAGTACGGAAGGCAAAATTTCTGTATTTAACGCAGATGGTTCTGTAGATGATTACTTGAAACCTGATTTTAAAAATCCAGAGACTCAAACAGAAGTACATAACTTTTCCGATGAATATCTTTTAAAGTCAGGTTTTGAAATTAAAGATAAGTACGGAAATAAAACAATTTTTGAAAAACCGATTAGTGTTAACTATCCTAGTGAAATGACAGGTATAAACGGCGAGAGGCTTCTTTTTGACTTTGTAGATGTTGAAAAAAGAATTGTAAATCCACACGGCAGCAAAATAGTTTTTAAAAAAACTAGCGAGTTTATTTCTGAAGTTGCTTACCTTCAAGACGACAAAAAAGTTTATTTTGCTACTCTTGAGTATGAAAACAGCAAGTTAACAAAAGTTACACACAAACAAAATAACACAATAATTTCTGAGTTAAAAATTATTTACCACGATAACCAAATCACACTTTTTAACGCGATTTCAAAACGAGGTCTTGTTTATAGATTTGCAGACGACAAAGTAGTTGAGTTTGCTGAAGTTTTTGAAGATACTTTAACTGAGAGAAACAAAAACACAATAACATACGAAGACAGAAAAACCACTATAACTAATTTAGCAAACCCCGCAAAACCTGAGCAAAGTTATGTGTTTTTTGACGATAAAGATTTTCCACTTTTTGAGTTTGACAGTCAAATGAACGCAGTTGAAACCGAATACCATCCCGAAACTAAACAACTACTTTCCAAAAGTACGCCTGTTTCTGTTTTAGACCAAAAAAACAATTTATTTAAGTCTACTGTTGCCGATTTTACCAAAAACGGAGTTGACACGCAAAAAGTAGATTTAAAACCAGGTTTTTTTAAAAACTTTTTAAAAGAAAGTGTTTATCTTGCAAAAACTACCAGAAACGGCGGTAGTTTGACTTTTAATATTCCGGTTAGTGGCATCGCAACTGACGAAATTTTTCTCGCAATTTGGGGTAGACAAATAACTCCAAAAACAGATAAATCAAAGGTTGAAGTAAGACTGACTGCAGGTGGCGAAGACATCGATTTATTTAAGAAAGAAAAAGTAGACTCTAACTTTGACTTAATGACTTTAGGAGTTTCTGCTATTAAAACTTTTGATTCAATTGAATTGAGTGTGTTGTTTACAGGAAACGCTTCAATTGAGATTGGTGGAATTCAAGTGTATAAAAAAACATCTGGTGCATTTAAGGTATATCATAACTCTGGCAACTCCAAAGATATTTCAAGTGGCTCTATTGGCGTGCAAGTTAAACACAACTCAAATAATTTTCCAGAAAGTGTCACAGGTCCAGAAGGAGCCGCAACTAAATACTACTACAACAAAGAAGGTAACGTTGCATATGTTAAATATCCCTATGGCGTATTTTTAGAAAACAAATACTGTGATTTCCACAAATCTAATCTATTGTCTACAACAGTTTCTTCAGCTGACGGCAAAAACATTTTAAAAGTTGAAAAAAACTGGACTAAAGACGGCAGAATGTTAGTCGGAGAAATAGACGAACTGCAAAATAAAAAAACTTTTGAATACGACAGTTTAGGCAGAATCACCAAAGCGGTCAACGCACTTGGTGTTGTTTCTTTAACTGAATACAACGAAGACAGCACAATTAAAAACTTTAAAACCGCTTTAAATAATTTAGCTGCGCATGCAGAATACGAATACAATCAAAAGCAAGATTTAACTAAAATAAAGTTAAAAAATGGCTCAGAATATGAGTTTAAATATGATGATTTTGGCAATATTTCACAAATTTTAATAAATAAAACCCCAATATTTATCTATGAATACTCGCCAATTTCAAATAGTTTATTAAGCATCAGATTTGGAACAAAAGGAGACGCTTACTTGTTTGAATACAATTCAGATAATTTACTAGACTCCCTTTACTACCAAATAGATAACACGAAGTCTTTAAGATTTAAATATCAATACAACGAAGAAGGCCAAATTATTGCGGTTTTTGACAAAAATAATGAAAAGATTAAAGAGTTTCTTTACGATGAAGATGGCGAAATTATAAAAATTCAAAATCCTGGTATAGAAATCAACAAGTCACACGACAATTTAGGTAATGTTAACCGCAAATCAATTACAGTAGATAATCACAATTTAAATTTTGCATATGACACAGTTGAACGCTCCAAAGGCTCGTACCCTGAAACTATTGTTGAGGCGTTTGCTTCAGAAAGAGCATATATTGGTATTTTTAGTGATGATTCTAACTTAACCAATAAAAAAGCCAAATTGCTTAAGTCAATCGAACACAAGGACGAAAAACCTATCGAACTAGACACTTATCTAGAAGGCATAATTCCTTATGTTAAGTTAGATAACAAAAAAATGCTTAGCTACAAATTAGATATGCCAAGTCCTTTTTCTTTAGAAAACGGTGGTATTCAGTTTTGGTTTAAACAAACTGAATACGGAAATTACTATCAATGTCTGTTTAGTTGCAAAGACAACGACGCGTATGACAGCATTGGACTGTACTTGCAATACGGCAAAATCACTTTAAAGGTAGTTGATTTCGCTGGCAAGACACACGATATTTTAACTAGCGACTTTTCTATTAAAGAAAAAGAGTGGAACTTTGTTGCGCTTTCTTTTTTCAATAGAGCAGATGGACAAGGGTATTCTGAAGTTTCTGAGTTTGCTTTTTCTTTAAACGGACACACACAAGTTTACCAGCAAGCAGACCCCAGAATAAACTTTGACCTTGGCAGAGATTTAGTTTACAACATTGGACACGAATACAACGGAAAAAGCAGTTATTACCACTTCTACGGTAAAGTTACTTGTCTGTATATTGCTGGAAAAACCTATATTGACGTGCCAGAAATTAAAAGATATTATCGTGCTACTAAAGATTATTTGATTGAAAATCAATTAGTAGACGCGGATACTCAAACTGTGGATTTTAGTCAAACTACTTACTTTAACATTACTCAAAAAAATTTAAAAGATTTTGAAATTTTCCCACTGCAAAACTCAGTAACTTCGTTAACTGGCAAAAAACCTAGCCGTTTTAGTTTAAGAAATATTTCAGATTACGACAAAGACCGCACTTTTAACTTCAACAACACAAGCAAAAGATATGCCTTTGTGGCAGACGGTAACGAGTTGGTTTATGACTTTCTGACTAATGGAACTGGAACTATTTCATTTAGAGCGTATTCAGATACCAACGAAGACATGCAATATTTATTTGAAGCAATTGACGAAAAAAATCAAAAAATTGCTTTATTTAAAAATAAAGACGCTAAGTTAGTTATAAAATACGGAAGTGAAACTAAAGAAACTAACTTAATGTTTACTTGCAATTCTTGGCATTTTGTAGCGTTTTCTTTCACAGAAGTAAATGAAGGCAATGGATACGGGTTTACTCAATCTACCTCTTTTAGACTAATTCTTGACGATAACGAATATATTTGGATTTCTAGTCAATCTGGACTAGGCAACAACTTAAAGTTATCAGTTGGTAGAAAACTAACTTCAAATTATAGCTCTTATAATTTGGGCTACCTAGCCGATTGTATGGAATTACAAGGCCAAATTGAGATGCTTGCGTTCAGACCTGCTTTTTGTGAAAAGGAAACTCTTGATGAACTCAAAAAAGAAATTCTTGGCATTTCTCAAAACAAACAGTTTGATACGCTTGGTATGCTTAAAAATATTGTTTTACACAAAGCCGGTCAAAACATTATGTCTGCTACTTTTGATTACAAAAGAAGAGAAAAAGACCGCAAATTTATTTCTAAGCAAATTTCTAAAGAACTACACCGTTTTCAGAATTCTTCTGAACTTAGCCGCACATACGAGACTGATGCGCTCGGCAACATTTTGTCTATTAAAGACAATATTTTTAAAAACCACGCATACAGATACGATTTTCGTGGATTTTTGACCAAAGACGACGACAAAACTATTCAGTATGACGACAACGGCAACATTTTAAAATATGGCGAAACCACTTTTGAATACTCCGACCAAATTAAAGACTTACTAGTTAAAGTAGATGACAACGAAATTATTTACGACGATAAAAACATTTTTAACCCTAAATCATATAAATGCAATCAATATTTATTTGAAGGCAGAAGATTAGTTGAGTTTACGGATAGCCACGGTAATACTTTTACTTATGAATACGACGATAAAGGTCTTAGAATTAAAAAAATCACGCCAGATGAAACAATTTACTACTACTATGATGACGACAAATTAGTTTCACAAATTTCAGACAGTCACAGACTAGACTTTTTGTATGATGGAGATAATCTACTTTATGGATTTATTTTAGACAAAACAAAAAATTATTTTTATCTAAAAGACAGCCTACAAAATATTTTGGGTATAGTTGATGAAAACGGCGAAAGATTAGTAGGATACGAAAGTAATGCTTACGGAAGTATTTATGTTTATTTTGACAATTCTACAAATAGTCTAGCTGAAATCAATCCATTTAGATACAAAGGATACTACTTTGACGAAGAAAGTCAAATGTATTACTGCACAACCAGGTATTATGTACCTGAGTGGTGTAGATGGCTAAACATTGATAACCCGCTTTTTATAGAAAACGAATATACATCTACTAACAACTTATTTTGCTACTGTAAAAATAACCCTGTTAATTACATTGATAAAGATGGCCAATTATTTTTAACTACACTAATAGTTGGTGCAATTGTTGGAGCTGCTATTGCCACCGGAATTAGTTGTTATAAACAAAATAAAGAAAGTGGCACAATTAATTGGAAAAAAGCGCTGCTTGCAGGTGCTATGGGTGCTGTTAGTGGAGCTGCTGCAGCATCTGGAATTGGCTTAATTGGTTCTACCTTGATAGGTGGAGCTACTAGTTTTGTTGAAAGCGTTGGCAATGACTTGATTGATAATGGTGGTGATTTTTACAAGGTAAACTACATATCAGCAGTAATTTCTGCTGCTGAAGGCGCTGCAATGTCAGCAACGTTAGTTGTGGGAATGAATGCAACCAAAAAGTTGCTTGCGCATTTAAAAATAGGTGTTTTGAAAAATGGATTTACTAGTAAACTTTATAGTATTTTAACTAAGAGTGTTCAAAATAAGGCTATTGGAAAAATTAGCGCTAAAGGTGTACAAGGTAGATTCAGTTTATTTGGTAAATCTTTAACTAAAGCTTTTAAAAAAGTACTCCCTGGTCCAACTGCAAGGAAAGCAATATTTGACAGCGCAGTTGATCAATTATCCAATTTACTTTCTGAACTCTTAAAAAGTTTATTTTAATATGATTTTATATAATTCAGTTGACAGCATATGGGAAATTCTTAGATTAAAAGAAACAAACACATTGTTTTTCTCGTTGACAGCAAGTATTATTTATTTATTTATTTAATAATAAAAAGAGCATTTACTCGCTCTTATTCGTTTTTAGCGGGTAGATTATTAAAAGAAAACCTATTTTTTAAAGAAAATAATGCTCTGAAACCTAAAACACGCTATATTTCGTATTTTTTTATTTTTAATTTGCTTTCAGATATTATTTCTAATATCTTGTTTATATTTTTATCTAAATATTCCTTTTTCCAATATTTTATAAAAGGATATGGCGTTTTAAAGTTGGTATGTTTTTTATTAGTAAACAACTATCGTCTCAGCATAGACTCAAAATGCCGCGAAAAAGAAGAAGAATCTAGTGAATACATAGAAGAAAGTATTAAAAAAATACTTGAAACTAATCCGCATTTTTTTGATTGTTCCGAACCTTTTCCAGAAGAAACTTCCGACCCAAAGTATAAAATTCTTATATTTAATTTAACATTATATGTTTTATTTAAAACACTTTTAAACTTTTGGCGATAGCTCCGTTTGTAGTATCTATTAAGATAAAAAAGCTTTCAGATAGGCCTTGTGTTGCACTATTTTAAAATTATACAAACTTGAAGGAATTTTATACTGATTTTGATGAATTTATTTTCTAGAAAATTTAACATCTCTAAATTAAATTTTGGTTAATAAAAGATTTTTTAGGATTTCATATGCTTATACATCCATTGCCCTAAATATTTATAAAACCTTTTTAATTTTTGAAATAATATAAAAGAAAGAGTGTTTATGATCAAAACTAAACTTTTTTTAATTTTAACTAAATCAGAGAAACTTAATTTACTTCTACTTTCTGTTTTTAAATCACTTAGTTTTTTGTCACTAACTGTCTCGCTATACGTTTTGTCTAGATTTTTTTTAAAACAAAACGCAACAGACACTATTCACATCGTTGGTCTAATAGTCGCAGTAGCAACGTTTGCTTTAATTCAAATGACCACAGCTTGGTTTGCACAAATTACCGCAAGCACTGTTAAAACTAGAATTAGACTAGATTTCTTTGCCAGAATTATTGACTTTAAAAGTCCAAAAATAGCAGAAAACCCAACTAAATACACACAGCTTTTAACAGAAGGGGTAGAGCACCTAGAGATTTACTTCACTAAGTTTGTACCTTCATTTGTAGTAGCGTTTTTCTCAATTTTTTTGTTGTCAGGACTTTATTTTGTAAACGGCAACTACTTTGCTGGCGGAATTTTCTTGTTTTTCATTCCCTTAATTCCGGTTGCAATGGCTCTTAATCACCGCAAAGCCCGCAAAACTTTTAAGAAAAACTGGCAAGTGTATTTAAATCTTGGCGAAAAGTATACAGATAACTTAAAAGGTTTGCGTGAACTCAGACTAGCAAATTGCCAAGACATTGCTGAGGCTAAATTAAAACAAAACGCAAAAGACTTTAAAGTCCAGACTATGAAGGTTTTAAAAATGCAGTTAAAATCACTGTTTATCATGGACTTTGTTACCTATTTTTCAGCAGCGCTCGTATTATTTTTAGAAATAATTTTACCCCTTATTTTAAGAAAAAACGGAATTTACTTCTATAAATATGAACTTTTAAACTCAAAAACTGTATTTTTGTGTTTAACAGCACCAGCGTTTTTTGTACCACTTCGCCAACTTGGCTCGGCTTTCCACGCCGCAATGGCGGGAGTTTCAGCATATGAAAACTTAAATCAAGTTTATCTGCAAACAAATAAAATAACGGACATTAAATACACAGAGTTTTCAGAATCACTTTATACACTTGAGTTTAAAAAGGTAAGTTTTGCGCACAGAGACAACCAAGTCTTAACTAACTTTTCATATAAGTTTGCTAAACCCAACTTCTATTTAATTAAAGGAAAGTCTGGTTGTGGTAAAACTACGTTTGCTGAACTTGCTTCAAAAATCCAAAAGCCGCAAAGAGGCGAAATTTATTTAAATCAAACAAATATCGCTCAAATTAGTGATGCTGATTTTTATCAAAAACTAATGTATATTTCGGCAGAACAGCCGATATATGGAGAAACTATTTTAGAGTTTTTCAAAAACCATGGAGTTTCTGACACCGCTTTAATTAAAAAGGCCTTAATAAAGTTTGATTTATCTGAACTGAGTGCAAACCTTGACTACTTAGTCAACGCAAGCGAGGCTAATTTATCTGGTGGTGAAAAACAAAGACTGTATTTAGCTTTAATTTCTTTAATTGAAAAGGATGTCTATATACTTGACGAAATTACTGCTAACCTAGATAAAGAAAACGAAGTCAAGGCTCTTAGCATGCTTAAAAACAAAGCTAAATCAGCGATAGTTATCTTAATTTCACACCGCGTGAGTGCTGAAGTTGAAAACTCTTTAGTTTTAGACTTTGAAAATAAAGAGGTTAAGAAAAATGCATAAGCGAGTTTTTCTAAAAAATAATTTACTTGCAATGACTGCGGCTGTTTGTTTTGGTGTGCTTTCTCAATTGAGTGTACTTATAATTGCAGCCCTTCCTTTATTTATTTTATTTAAATACAACGCCCTTTCTTTTACTACCTTAGTAGTTTTAGGCACTTTAGTTCCAACAGTCGGACTGCTTAGACCATTTTTTCGGTTCCTAGAGCAGTACTTTAACCACCTAGTGGCTTTCCGTATTTTGGAAAACTACCGGCTAGTTTTATTTAAAGAACTTAAAAATACAAGCCTGGATTTACTTACTGAGACTTACAAGAGTGATTTTTTGACGGTCTTGACCAAAGACATTGAAACACTTGAGTTGTTTTTTGCCCACACTATCTCGCCTTTCTTTATTTCAGTTATTTTAGAAGTGTTTGTTTTAATAACGGCTTACTTTATTTCGCCACTTTTAGTTTTAATAATTTTTTCAACTCATTTACTAATTTTACTGCTTTACTTTATGTTCTTTAGGTTAAGTCAAAGCAAGTTTACGCAAACCAGGTCTTTATTTAAAACTTTGACTAAAGTAATTTTTGTAAAAACTTCGGCCCTTAGAAGTATTTACATGTTTGGCCAAACCAAACAAGCAAGTGCAGAAATCAAAGAAC
>CAUTMU010000029.1:0-8123 GCA_963539535.1 uncultured Acholeplasmataceae bacterium
TTAAAATCATCAACAAAATGTTAGGTTAGTTATAAAGTTGTGAAAAGTTCAGGATTTAACATAAAACTCAGCAACACCTTATAAAAAAATGAAACAAGGTGTCTTGTTTCATTTGAAAATGCTTATGGTGGAGGTAAGGAGATTTGAACTCCTGTCTTTAAAGGCTTAACCTTAACCGTCTACATGCTTAGTTTATTTAGATATTTAGTTAAAATCCAGTAAAACAAACAAACTAGAAATTAACTTTGAGTTTAAGTAATATCTAGTTGAAACTCAAAAATAACCTAGATATTCTGCATAAATAAGGAAAACAATTTTTAAAAAAACTGCAGAAGTTTTTTAAAATGCTATACGCGATTTAAATTAAGCGTATAAAAGAGTTTGTTGTGCTCTTGGCACGAATAATGGTTTTGCGTTTATAAAACCTCGCGTTTTTACGTGCGCAACCACGGCATGCAAGTTAATTTCAAACACGTTAAATCGAATCCGAAATACCCCCGACAAATTTAGTTTACCGCAATTTAATTTTTTTTCAACTTGTTAGAGTTTGCAAATGTTTTTATTTGAAAAAAAAACGGCAATAAGGTAAACTTAAATACGTTGGGAAAACCCAATATTTTTTTAAAAAAGTTATTAAAACACGGAGAACCGTGTAAAAAAGGAGGAAATATGCCAACTATTCAACAATTAGTTGTCAAAGGTAGACAAAGAAAAAACTCTAAAACTAAAGCACCCGCTCTAGGTTATGGCTTTAATGCATTAGAGAAACAAAATTCTTACTACGCATCTCCACAAAAACGTGGAGTTTGTGTCAAAGTTAGTACAATGACACCCAAAAAACCCAACTCAGCGCTTCGTAAATACGCTCGTGTTCGTTTAAGCAATGGAACCGAAGTTACTGCGTATATTCCAGGAGGTGGACACACTCTGCAAGACCACAGTGTGGTTTTAATCAGAGGTGGACGTGTAAAAGACTTACCAGGTGTGCGCTACCACATTATTCGTGGTACTCTAGATACAGCCGGTGTACAAAACCGTCAACAAGCTAGATCTAAATACGGCGCTAAACGTCCAAAAAAATAGAGAAAGGAGAAATTGAATAATGCCAAGAAAAGGTTATATTCCTAAAAGAGATGTTCTTCCTGATCCAATTTACAACTCTAAGTTAGTTACAAAAGCCATCAACACTATCATGCTTGACGGAAAAAGAGGAACTGCTCAATCTATTTTATACAATGCATTTAAACGTATTGAAAAAGAAACTGGCCAAGATGGACTTGTTGTTTTCAAAGAAGCGCTTAACAATGTAATGCCTGTCCTTGAAACTCGTTCTCGTCGTATTGGCGGTCAAAACTACCAAGTTCCAGTGGAAGTTAAACCAGATAGACGCCAAGCACTTGGTCTTCGTTGGTTAATTACTTACTCTCGTTTAAGAAAAGAAAAAACCATGGAAGAACGTTTTGCGAAAGAAATCTTAGACGCTCGCCAAGGTTTCGGTCAATCTGTTAAGAAAAAAGACGACACTCACAAAATGGCAGAGGCTAACAAAGCGTTTGCTCACTATAGATGGTAGTTTAAGATGCCTAGAAAAACTTCTTTAAAAGAAACTAGAAACATCGGTATCATGGCGCACATTGATGCCGGAAAAACTACAACCACTGAGCGTATTCTTTACCACACTCACCGTATCCATAAACTAGGCGAAACCCACGAGGGTGCCTCTCAAATGGACTGGATGGAGCAAGAAAAGGAACGCGGTATTACAATTACTTCAGCCGCTACTACTGCCTACTGGCGTGAACATCGTCTAAACATCATAGACACCCCAGGCCACGTGGACTTCACCGTTGAAGTTTCGCGTTCTCTTCGTGTACTTGATGGTGCGGTTACAGTTCTTGACGCTCAATCTGGTGTGGAACCGCAAACTGAAACTGTTTGGCGACAAGCTACTGACTACCTAGTTCCGCGTATTGTTTTTGTCAATAAAATGGACAAGGTCGGTGCGAACTTTGAAAACGCAATCGCAACAATCCACGATCGTCTGGGCGCAAACTCCGAAGCCGTTCAATGGCCAATTGGTGCAGAAACTGAGTTTAAAGGAATTATTGACTTAATTACTCGCAAAGCCTACATCTACGACGAAGGTATGGACGAGGTTACTAAGGAAATTGAAATCCCTGCCGAGTATAAAGAAATTGTTGAAACTAAACGCCAACTACTTATTGAAACCGTTGCTGATTTTGATGAAGAGTTGATGGAAAAATACTTAGAAGGTGAAGAAGTTCCGGTTGAACTTATCAAAAGAGCAATCCGCAAAGGAACACTCGCAGTTAAATTCTTCCCTGCATTTTGTGGTTCGGCTTTTAAAAACAAAGGTGTTAAATTAGTCCTAGACGGAGTTATTGACTACCTACCTTCTCCACTTGACATTGCTGCAGTTAAAGGTATTGATGAAAATGAAAATGAAGTTCTGCGCTCAGCGTCTGACGACGAACCTTTTACAGCACTGGCTTTTAAAGTCATGACAGACCCTTATTCTGGTCGTCTTACTTTCTTTAGAGTTTATTCAGGTACAGTTAAGGCAGGTTCTTACGTTAAAAATACCACTAAAGGTGAACGTGAACGTTTTGGACGCTTGCTTTTGATGCATGCAAATGACCGTGAAGAAATTGACGAGGCTTTTGCTGGAGACATTTGTGCCGTAGTTGGTCTTAAAAACACTACAACCGGCGACACTTTGGCAACCGAAAAAGACACACTTATCCTTGAGTCAATGAAGTTCCCAGAGCCAGTTATTAACGTCGCAATTGAGCCAAAAACTAAAAACGACCAAGATAAAATGGCAATAGCTCTTCAAAAACTAGCCGAAGAAGACCCAACTTTCCGTACTTACACAGACTATGAAACTGGACAAACTATTATTGCTGGTATGGGTGAACTTCACTTAGACGTCATAGTTGACCGTATGCGTCGTGAGTTTAAAGTAGAAGCAAACGTTGCGCAACCTCAAGTTTCATACAGAGAAACTATTACTAAGTCAGCCGATATTGAGGCTAAGTTTATCCGCCAATCCGGTGGACGTGGACAATACGGACACGTAGTTATTAACTTTGAACCAAACCCAGGCAAAGGCTTTGAGTTTGTAGACAAAATCGTTGGTGGTGTAATTCCAAAAGAATATATTCCGGCAGTTATCAAAGGTCTTGAAGAGGCTCTTCCAAACGGAATTATTGCAGGATACCCTATCATGGACGTCAAAGCTACACTGCACTACGGTTCTTACCACGAAGTGGACTCATCTGAAATGGCGTTCAAAGCAGCCGCAACAATTGCAGTTCGCGAACTTGCCGAAAAAGGTGGAGCAACCATCCTTGAGCCAATTATGGCCGTTGACGTTGTAACTCCTGCTGAGTACGTCGGAAACATAGTTGGCGACTTAACTTCTCGCCGTGGTAAAATTGACAGTCAAGAAAACCGCGGAAACGCAATTTGCGTAAAATGCTTCGTGCCACTTGCTCAAATGTTTGGCTACGCAACTGCACTTCGTTCAAACTCACAAGGTCGTGCAAACTTCATTATGCAATTTGACCACTACGAACAAACCCCTAAATCTATTACTGAAGAAATCGTTAAAAAACGACAAACTAAATAATTTTGCTAAGGAGGATATTATTTTATGGCAAAACAAAAATTCGATCGTTCAAAACCACACGTTAACATTGGTACAATCGGCCACGTTGACCACGGTAAAACTACGCTAACCGCAGCTATCACTTATGTGCTTGGTGAACGCGGTCTTGCGCAAAAACTAGACTACAACCAAATTGACAAAGCACCAGAGGAAAAAGAACGCGGTATTACTATCAACACTTCACACGTTGAGTATGAAACTGCAAAACGCCACTACGCACACGTTGACTGCCCAGGCCACGCAGACTATGTTAAAAATATGATCACCGGTGCTGCCCAAATGGACGGTGGTATCTTAGTAGTGTCAGCCGCTGATGGTGCGATGCCACAAACTCGTGAACACATCCTACTTGCTCGCCAGGTTGGTGTACCAAGACTAGTTGTTTTCTTAAACAAAGCAGATTTAGTTGGCGACCCTGAACTAATGGACCTTGTTGAAATGGAAGTTCGTGAACTTCTAAATGAATATGAATTCCCTGGAGACGAAATTCCTTTTGTTAAAGGTTCAGCACTTCAAGCACTTCAAGGCGACCAAAAATACATGGACAAAATCATGGAATTGATGGACAACATCGATGCGTACATCCAAGAACCAGTTCGTCAAACTGACCTTCCTTTCTTAATGCCAGTTGAAGACGTGCTAACAATCACTGGACGTGGAACAGTTGCTACAGGTCGTGTGGAACGTGGTACTTTAAAACTTGGTGAAGAAGTTGAAATCGTGGGAATCCGCGAAACTAAAAAAGCAGTAGTTACTGGTATTGAAATGTTTAGAAAACTTCTTGACTCAGCGCAAGCTGGCGACAACATCGGCGCACTTCTTCGTGGTATTGACCGCAAAGAAATCGTACGTGGACAAGTATTGGCAAAACCAGGTTCAGTTAAACCTCACACTAAATTTGAAGCACAAGTTTACGTACTTTCAAAAGAAGAAGGTGGACGCCACACTCCTTTCATGACTAACTACCGCCCACAATTTTACTTCCGTACAACTGACGTTACAGGTATAATTTCCCTTGCTGAAGGTGTGGAACTTGTAATGCCTGGTGACAACACTTCAATTACAGTTGAACTAATTCACCCAATCGCGCTTGAACAAGGAACTAAGTTCTCAATCCGCGAAGGTGGACACACAGTTGGTGCTGGTTCTGTAACTAAAATTATTGCTTAATTTAAGTAAGTAAATTAGTTATTTAATTTAAACGAAAAAGCATTTTAAAAAGGCCTTTGGCTAGGTTTACCCGGCCTTGGCCTTTTTTGCCAAAACGAATACTTAAAAAAAGGAGCGCGAAAAAATATGAAGTATAAACACTCTAAATTACTTTCTGCAGGTTACTTAAAGGTTTCAGATATACACGAACTTTACTTTGAGGAACGTGGCTCTAGAACCGGAATTCCTTTGATTTTTATCCACGGTGGACCTGGTGGCGGGTTTTCAAAAAGCGCTGAGTACTTTTTTAATCCACGTAAGTTTCACTATATTTTGTTTGACCAACGCGGAGTTGGCCGCTCTAAACCTTTTTTGGAAACCAAAGATAACGATATTTTTGAAATTGTTGACGATATTGAAAAAATCCGCAAGCACTTTGGATTCGCGAAAATCTGGCTATTTGGTGGCAGTTTTGGCTCAACTATTGCGCTAACTTACGCAATAAAATACCCTGAACACACTGCAGGAATGCTGATTCGCGGTATATTTTTAGCAAGACAAGAAGACTGCGATTGGCTGTATTCAGGCGCTCAAAACTTCTATTGGCCTGAATACAAAGAGTTTATCTCAGAAATTGCAGATACCAAAAAAGTTGAAGATATAGTACCTCTGTATCTTAAAAAAATTAATTCATCAGACAAAACAGTTAGTGATAGAGCCTCACTTAAATGGGCAAATTACGAGCTTTCTTTAGTTTTTCCGGTCAAAAGACCAGAACTTTTGGCAACACAAGCAACTAACTCAGAGAGGCAAATTGCTTTAATGGAGGCTTTCTTTTTTGCCAATAAAACATTTGGTAAAGACGACAACTTTATTCTTGCAAACATCCACAAAGCCGCGCACATTCCGACTTATATAGTCCACGGCAGATACGACATGGTCTGCCCACTAAAACAGGCTTATTTAGTGCATGAGGCTATCCCTGGCTCTAAGCTAACCGTGGTTGAACTTGGAGGCCATGCATCTTCTCACAAACCAACTTTTAAAGCAATTCAAAAGTATTTAAAAGAAATCATTAAAAACAACAAATAATTCAAAAAAACTTTTATTTTTATCTAAATTTTTAATATAATATTAACAAGTTAAACACAACTAACGGAGGAATAAAATGATTAAATTAGTAGTAATTAGACACGGCCAAAGTGAATGGAATTTAGCCAATAAATTCACTGGTTGGACAAATGTTGAACTTTCTGAAAACGGAGTAAAAGAAGCCAAAGCAGCAGGTCTTTTACTAAAAGAAAAAGGCTTTAGTTTTGACCTTGCTTTCACTTCTTCTTTAAAACGTGCACAAAACACACTTGCCTATGTTTTAGAACAACTTGGCCTTTCTGACATTGAAATCAGACGTTCATATCTATTAAATGAACGCCACTACGGAGCGCTTCAAGGTCTAAACAAAGCAGAGACAGCCGCAAAATACGGAGACGAACAAGTTAGAATTTGGCGTCGTTCCGCAGAAGTGCGTCCACCTGCTTTAGATTTCAACGATCCACGCCATCCTCGTTTTGACGAGAACCTAAAAGGAATAGATCCAAAAGAATTACCTGCTTCAGAAAACTTACTAGACACAGTTGACCGTGTTGTTAAATACTGGGAAAGTGATATTAAACCAGCACTGCTTGCTGGCAAAAAAGTAATTATCGCAGCACACGGTAACTCTCTTCGCGCACTTTACAAATACATTAACAATGTCTCAACTGAAGACATTATGAATGTTGAGCTTCCTACTGGTAAACCACTTGTTTTTGAGTTTGACGACAGCCTAAACATTCAAAAAACTTACTACATTTAATATTTAATAAAACCAAAATATCAGGGTCAAGTGAAATTCTTAACTGGTGGTCCAAGCCCACGAGCAACAGTTTAAAAACTGTTGCAGAACAGGATAGTTTCCTGTGCCAACGGTCAAAGTCCGGATGAAAGATAGGAAGGCATTTATTTTAATCTAAAATGTAAACCATTTACATTTACTACCTTTTTTTAAAAAACGCGCATACGATGTGCATTTTTTAAAATTAGCAAACTAAAATATTTTTAACTTCCTAGAACGACTTAAAAGGAAGTTAAATATGTTTAAAGAAAATCAAACTAAAAATCAAAACAAAGAACTTACTAAGTTTGCAATGCTTTTGGCACTTAGTATAATTTTAGGGTATTTTAAAATCCCACTTTTTCCACCACTTAAACTAGACTTTTCAGAAATAGTGATACTATATGCTATGTTTGAGTTTAAAGTCCCAATGGTAGTTTTAATGACTATCTTAAGGTCTGGAATAAGATGGCTAATCAATCCATCGGCTACTAACTTTCCGTTTATATTTTTTGGCGAACTTGTGGCAATTTACTGCACACTTACGCTAATTTTAGCGGTATATCTAGACTTTATGTTAAACAAGAAAAAGCATTACTTAATATCAGTTTTAAACTATACACTAATTCCGACAGTTTTAATATTGGTAGCAAACGCCTTGTTTTTTATTCCTACCTTTATTTCAGGAAAACCTGCCTACTATACAACTCGCTTAATGCCAATTGCAAAATACTTAAAAACTCTTGTCTCAGTTTACCTACCATTTAATTTAATTAAGTATTTTATTGTTGCAGTAGTTGGTCTGAAAATTGTTGAGTTTAGAAAACAAAAGTTAGAAGTTTAAATAAAATATTACCCATGACTATGAACCCAAAACTAAAAAGCCTTTAAGGTAAAACTTAAAGGCTTTTTCTCTGCATAAATTTTTTATTTTAAATAAATAATTGTGACACCCATTTGTCCTTCAAACTCTCCGCCGAAGCGATGGCTTTTAATCTTAGGGTGCTTTCTAATGTATTCATAAACTGCATTTTTAACAGCGCCAGTTCCATAGCCATGAATAATTTTGGCTTGAGTGAAATTAGCAAGAATTAGTTTATCAATTTCTTTAGCTAAGATAGTTTCAACTTCGTGTGCTCTTTTTCCGCGCAGATCAATTTCAAAATTAGCAGGACTAAAAAAAGGTTCACTTACTGTTTTTTTAGTCAGGGTTGTTGGCTTAATTGTTTGCTTTTTAGGGCTAACTATGGACCTTAATTTTAAATCATTTTTCTTAAATTTAAGTAAGTTGCCTTCAATATCTACAAAATATAAATCATCCTTTATTCGCCTAATAACGCCATCTTGAAAGATTGTTTCAACATAGACTAAATCACCAATTTTAAGTTCAACATTACTGTCAAACTCGTT
>CAUTMU010000030.1:0-7755 GCA_963539535.1 uncultured Acholeplasmataceae bacterium
TGTTAAAAACTTCTTCGCTACGAACAGCTGTAGTAGTAACTAAACCTTTTTTGTCGTAGGCAAAAAAAGAGTCGTATTTACGAAGTTCATCCAGTTTGTCTTTGTAGTCAGACTCTAGTTTAGAATACGGAAGAATTATGGGTTTACGAGGAACTGCGCCATCGTAAGACTCTGGGAAAAACACACGCAAATAGTTTGAGTAGTCTACAATTACGTCGTGTTGTTTTTTAACTCCAAACCAGTTTTTAGTGTAGATTGTAAAGACTTCAGAGTCGTATTGACGGTCCGTAAAATCTAGTGCTAGGTATTTGCCAGGTTTGGCTTTAATTTCTGTAATTTTGCCAAGACCAGAACTCTCAAACCACTCTTTTTTAATTGAAATATAGGTAGTTTTAGTTGTGTCAATAGTATCTGGCACTACAAAGCGCAGTTTTTGTGACTGTTTTTTTAAGTCTTTTTGGCTAAAGCCACTGGCTTTAGTTAAATTGAGTGTGGGATGCATAAATGAAAGAATTAAAAATAAAGTAGTTAAAATTAAGGCAAAGATAAATAATGCCGAAATTATTAAACCTTTTCTTTTATTATTTTGCATAGTTAAGCCTCTCTTTTTTAAAATATGTAAGTTATGTAGTTCTCTTGTAATTAAAATATTTAAATTACCTTTATTTAAAGTTTAATTATGGATTTATTATAAAAATTAAATAAAAGTAATTTAAATGTTTTCTGGTTTTATATTTCAATTTTTGAAAATTATTAAATTCTTACTCTACTTCGCTTCAATATACAAAGTGAAGTAGAGTAAGAAATTAGTGTAGAAATATGTGCAAATAGAAATCAGTAACAGACTTTTTGATAAACCCATAAAGTTTTTTAAAAAGTCAATTAAACAAATTTGAAGATTACTTTTTCTAAAAAGTAAAAGACATAACAACTTCAGGACAAAGCAGAAATAAACTGCTGTCGAAAGAAAAGAAAAAAACTACCTAATGCAAACTACTACACCGAAAACACTGGCTATACCGCTAGAGCCCAAGATATTGTCGGTTCTGACAAGGTTAGCGAGAGCGGTAGGGTAATCTACCTTTGTACCGAGCCACCACAACTGATTGTTTCTTTTACGGTAATAAAATTTATTACCACCAGTATTAAGAGAGCTTACATCAAAACCACGATAATACAAATTATCTGCATCAGGACCTAAAATTGCTTTGGCATAGTCAGTTGATTCTTTTATTAACCGAGACTGTATGCCTGCGTCATAAGCAGGTTTAACTTTAAAATCACCGGTATCATAAGTTGGCATATGGACTTCACCACCCAAAACATTTCCGATATCATTTATCAATGCTTTAAAGATGGAACGTTCAGGTATTGCATCATCAGGATAATTTGAGATAGAGATGTTAAAAGGTGAAAAGTCTATGATTTTATCGGTATACCAAGTGTTTAGTTTAGGAATTTTAACAAAAATAACATCTTCTATTTTAAAGTATTGATCATTGTATTTTTCATATTTATTGCCGACGTTGTCTTGCCAGTAACTACGAGTAAACTGCATAGTGTAATCTTTGCCTTTTGAGTTAAACTTAAGACTATGATTTTTGTCCTCTAAATGACGAATTCCTGTAGGATTGTCAATTTTAGTTTGTGGGTATTTACCAAACTTCTTAATAAGTCTGCCAATATGCAAAGTTACTTTATGGTTTTTTTGAACTAAGAAACTTTCAATTTCTTCCTTAGTTTTTTCCATATCATCTAGTTCAGTTTTTATAATACCATTTCCATCTGCTGAAAACTGGCTTTCATCAATCGCTCCAATAGTAGCACCATGTCTAATCACTCTATTTAAAATAGTACCAGAATGACCTTTAACTTCAAAAGTAACTGTGTAGACATTTCTATCAATGGTTACAGTAACTTGGTTTTCGTCTTCATTTGCGCTCACAGTAAATTGAGTAGGGTTGAAACGAGGGTCTTGGTAAATAGAACTGTTTGGGTTTGCATAACTTGCTGTGTGAACTGAACCAATTAAGGCTTTTTTAGTCTCGTAAGTTGTGTAGTAGCCACCATCTGCTCTTTGAGTTAAAATAGTGTATTTAACTCTAGATTCAAGAATTCTAGTGTTCGCATAAATATCCATACTGTCGCCGCTTGCAATAAACTTAGCCTGACTTGGTCCGTTTTGACTTAAACTCCAACCTGTAAACTCGTAGTTTGCTTTTAAATTGTAGTTTGGCAAGTCAATTTTACGGGTTTTCTTAACCGATATAGTTTCAGCAGAACCGAAACTTTCAATACCTGCTGTTTTTTGGAAGTTAACAGTAGTTTCTTTTAACTTATAGTATTGGCGAACTTCGGTGGTGTTATCGCCAGTTGTAAGCTGTGCATTAAGCAGATTATCTGGGTGTGCTAAGTCTTTTTCGTATAAGTTAGAGTCTAGTGCTGAGTAATCTCGGTAAGTAGCACCGTCTTCTACTTTTTTATCTTGCTGAAGTTCTTCAATTCTGTCGTATTGACCGTTAAGTGCACTGTCTTCGCCTTGTTTTTCTAGCATATGTACGATTTTGTAGTTAACTTTTTCAATTTTTTCTTCAAAGTAAGCCACTAAATCAACATTACGGTTAACTCTGGTGTTGAAGTTATATGGACTTTGCTCTGTGTATACTCCGTTCATAGTAGACTCAAGTTGCCAGTGTTTAAAGGTATAAGTGCGGCCGTGTCGCTCTAGTTTTGGCGCAGGGTTTGGTTCTTTGATTTTCTCTTGATACTTAACTTTGTGAGTTTGGGGTTCATTTGAAACCGTAGTTCCTGGGAATTGATTTCGGTAGTTTGCTTGGTAAGTTACGGTAAACTCTTTTCGTTTGTAGTTTAAGATAAACTCAGTAGAACCATCTGCCTTAACGATTTTAGTTTCAGTTGAATCAACTAAATCAAAGCCGTGGTCAAGACCAGGTAGACCATCACTGCTGTCTACAGTGATCTCACTGCCAACAGTAGTTTCTTTTTCTACAGTTTGAGTGGTTTCAGGGATTTGTCCTTCTACCCCTTCAAATACGTGTTTAATAGTATATTTAGCCTTCGGCTCAGTTTTTTCGTATTCTATTTTTAAAGTGATATCTTCAATAATTGGCTTGGTTTTGTAGTCAAAAGTATTTCCGTTTTCATCAACGAAACGTTTGAACTTATACAAGTATTTGCCAACTTTAGTGTTAAATTGTTGTGGATCTAAATCTAGTTTTGTACCTTTTTTGACAAACCTATGTTCACTTTGTCCAAGCAATTCGCTTTGCATAGTGACTTTAGCAGTGTTTTTTGGCTCAGGTTCACTTGGGTCTTTTTCAAAGACAGGATACAGAACTGTGTTTTCAGTAAGCACGTCTTGTTCGTTGTAAATAGAGCCAACTACTCCTGCTTTAAAGTAAACCCAGTGTTTAAAGATGTAGCCACGTTTTTCAACATTTGGCAAGGTTCCATCAAAAACTCTTCCTTTTTTACTTGTTTGAACAGAGATAACTGAGTAGCTATCTGAAAGGAAAGTAACTTTAATTAAAGTAGGGTCAAGCGGCTGAGGGTCACTAGGATTATCTGGATTTGGTACTTTATTGTTATCTTCAAAGTAGTAAACTGCCTTAACTGTTAAGTTAGTAGTATTTGGATCTAAATTGTCGCCAACTGTAAACGGAGAGTTAATGTCGCCGTTTAAATACCAACCTTTAAAGCGGTATTTACCAAGTACAGTGTCAATGTCTGCACCAACTGTGTCAAGGATAGCCAGTAGTTTCGCACGGTCTGGTGCATATATTTGGTTGTCTTTAACACGCACTTTGCCGTCAAATAAAACTTTGCCTTGAACTGGGTCAATAATTTTAATGTCAATTTGCCTAAAACCAGCAAGTTCTTTTTCTTTTAAGTGAACAGTTAGCTCAAGGTCTTTTGTAATCGCAGTTGTTAAGTGGTCAAAGTCAGAGCCGTCTTTGTTTGTAAACTTGTCAAACACGTATTCTTTGTCTTCAATAGTAGTTGTGTAGGCGTTTGTGTCTACTCCAAGTAGTTCACCTTTTTTAACTTTTAGGACCTGAGTTGATTTAAGCAGTGGATTGTAGATCTTAACTGTGTGAAGTTCTTCGTTTTCAAGGTTTGTGTTTGGATCTTTTTCAAATACAGGGTAAAGCACAGTGTTATTGTTTAAAACAGCAGTTGGGTCAAACTGACCTTTAACTTCGTTGTTTTCAAAGTAAGCCCAGTGCTTAAATACGTAGCCTAGTTTAGAAATAGTAGGTAGAGTTCCTGAGTAAGCCTTACCTTTTTCTTGAGTTTGAACTGCAAGCACAGTGCGCTCAGGCATTAAGAAAGTTAGTTTAACTAAACTTGGGTCAAGTGGCAGTGGGTTGTCAGGATTTTGAGGGTTTGGTACTTTGTCGTTTGGCACGAAGTTGTAAACCGCCTGAATATCTAGATGAGCAGCATTAGGATCAATTTGGTCGTTAACTGTAAACGGAGAGTTAGTGTCTCCATCTAAATACCAGCCCTTAAATTGATGTTTACCCATAGCGCCGTCAATGTCTGTGTGAACTGTATCTAAGATAGCCTGTAGTTTTGCGCGGTCTGGTGCGTAAATTTGGCCGTCTTTGACGCGGATTTTGCCTTCATATAAAACTTTTCCTTGAACAGGATCGCTAATTTTTGTGTCAATTGACTTAAAGCCGTCAAGTACTTTTTCTTTTAGATTAACGGTTAAGTTTAAGTCTTTAGTAATTTGCGTAGTTAAATGATCAAAAGTAGAACCATCTTCTTTAGTGAACTTATCAAAGACGTATTCTTTGTCTTCAATAGTAGTGGTGTAGGCGTTTGTGTCTACTCCGAGTAGTTCACCTTTTTTAACTTTTAAGACTTGAGTTGATTTAAGTAGTGGATTATAGATCTTAACTGTGTTAAGTTCTTTGTTTTCAAGGTTTGCGTTTGAATCTTTTTCAAACACAGGGTATAGCACCTTGTTCTCATTTAAAACAGCAGTGGTATCAAATTGGTCTTTAACTTCGTTGTTTTCAAAATAAGCCCAGTGTTTAAATACGTAGCCTAGTTTAGAAATAGTAGGCAGAGTTCCTGAGTAAGCCTTACCTTTTTCTTGAGTTTGAACTGCAAGCACAGTGCGCTCAGGTGTTAAGAAGGTTAGTTTAACTAAACTTGGGTCAAGAGGAAGTGGGTTGTCAGGATCTTGTGGGTTTGGTACTTTATCGTTTGGCTCAAAGTCATAAACTGCGTGAATTTCAAAACGTTTTATGTTTTTAGGGAGTGCGTCGTCTATATTAAATGGAGAGTTGATGTCTCCATTTAAATACCAACCTTTGAAGCGGTATGTACCCATTGGAGTTTCAACGTCAGCAGGAGCATTTCCTAAAATTCCGTTAATTTCTGCTTTATCTGCGGCCTGAATTTTGTTGTTAACTGCAGTTAAAGTTTTGTCGTAAAGTGTTTGGTTTTGAATATGGTCAAGTACTTTAAAATTTACTGGACGTTCTGAGTCTGGTGCTTTATATGGTCTTAAATGAGCATACAGTACAAGGTCGCTGGTAATTGGAGTATTAAAGTCAAACTTAACACCTGTGTCATGATTGTTGACAGGATCCCAAATTGTCCAGTAGTCAAGCTCTTCGAGTTTGCCGTCTGGATAAACTTTTGAAACTCGGTTTGGCGCTGCATAGTTTGCGTCAAGTTTTTGGTCGCGAGCTACTTTTGCCGGAGAAAGTTGAGATGCACCATTTGGAGTTTTGAAAGTAATAGTGTGGTATTTAGTTGGTTTTTCGGGTTGTGGTTGGTTTTGAGGAATTGACTTTAAGTAAAGAGAAATATGAGTAGTTGCAACTTCTTGACTAAAGTCGACTTTTTTTGTGAAAGCGCTGTCTTTATACCAGCCTTCATAAACATATCCGTCTTTATTGTAGATGTGTTCACGAAGTGGTGTGCCTCTCTTGACAATATCTAAAAATACTCTTTGCACGCCATCAAAGTAAGAAACCGCAACCAGACCTTGCTTGTCAAGGGCTGGAGCTAACTTATCAATATCGGCAGTTATATCGTATTTAGCAATTAGTCTAAGTTCAGATTTTACCCAAGCAGGGATATTAAACTCTTCACCTGGTTTTAAGTCAACTCGGTTGCCAGTTGGGTCAATGTAGTACCAACCAAGGAATTTAGAAATATAGAAAGGAGGAGTATTAAACTGAATTTCGTGTCCTTGTTTTTCAGGGTCTAGAGTTTTTGCTTTTCCAACAGTTTTGTCAACAAGGTCGTAAACTTGAGTTTTTTGTGCTTGGTTTTTAAAGATACCTGGCAGTAAGAAATCATAAACTAAAGAAATTTGTGTGCTGTTGTTAACAATAAATGCACGACCTTGAGCGATGTCTTTAGAAAAAACATCTCTTCTGTGAATAGGTTCTGGAGCGATTTTTCCGTCTTTGTCATATGCATAGAAACTTTTGATTTTGTAAAGTTCCTCGTATTTGTGTTTGTGTTCGGTTTGTAGTTTAGAATATGGAAGAATTTCTGGTTTTCGTGGAATCGCACCATCATGTGATTCAGGGAAAAAGATACGAAGGAAGTTAGAGTAATCAACAATTACGTCATACTGCTTTTTAATTCCAAACCAGTTCTTAGTATAGATTGTAAAAACTTCAGAGTCGTGTTGACGGTCTGTAAAATCAAGGGCTAAGTATTTACCTGGTTTTGCCTTAATGTCAACAATTGTTCCTAGTCTGCTAGTTGTGAACCATTCTTTTCTAACAGAAATGAAAGTAGACTTAGTTGTATCTATAGTTTCTGGCACCACAAAGCGTAGTTTATTTTTTCCAGCCTTAACAGCGTCGTGTTCAGTGAAACCACTATTTTTAGAAAAATAAACAGTAGGGTGTGAAAATAAAAAGATAACAAGTAAAATAAGCGAAGTAAACGCAAGAATAAATAAAGCAGGGATTAAAAATCCTTTTCCTTTCTTGCGGAGATTATTAAACTGTATATTTTGTTCAGGTTGCATATATTTCTCCTTGTGTAATTTATGCAAAAGTATTGCGGTATGTTTATATATATTTTATAAAGTTATTTTGTAAAATTTAGATGCTTTAATATTGACAACATTAGTTTCCTTAAATATACATTTGTTAGCGCGTTTTACAGTTAAAAAACCTCATTTGTCTTTCGCTAAAAACGCTATTTACTACATCAATTCATATATATATATATCAAACGACTATAAAAACAAAAGTTGCAAAATTATATAAAATTGAAAAAAGGCATAACAATGCGATTTTATAGTCTTTGACGGTGTAGGCAACTAATCATAAACATAACTTTTATCTGTATTTTTTAACAGGGGTTTGTCTAAATTATTGTGTGATTTGCTTTGAGCACACTATTTTAAATTCAAAACTAATAATTTAAACCGCGAATATTCTATAAAAAGGGTCACAACCGAAAATTACAAAAAGGTATCTTTATAATTACCTCTAAAATATAAATAAAATGACAATTTGCGAGTAAAAAATATGCTTTCGTGATGTTTAAAGATAACAAAAACTATCATGCGGCTACAGATATAAATACTTTGGATAAAGTAAACAAAATAAACAAAATTATCAATCAACACTTAGTTTAATATCTTAAAAATACTAATATAAAAAGGCCTTTTAAGGCCTTTTTATATTACTTTAAAGAATTCCCAATTGCGGACACTATATGTCTAAAGTTTGGGCTAATTCTTCA
>CAUTMU010000031.1:0-7105 GCA_963539535.1 uncultured Acholeplasmataceae bacterium
ATTTTTTTAAAAAGCAACGCAAGTTGCTTTTTTTATTCTTGGAAGGTATATTGATAAATTTGTGAAAAAACAGGTTTTTGCTCAATACTTTCACTTAACTTACTACTTGAATAAGTCAAAGTTTTAAACTCTTTTTCAACCCCTATTTTTAACTTCAATATACCTTTTTTTGCAGGCATTGCAGTAATTTTAAGCAGATATACAGATTTAGTAAGTAAATCAATTTCAATATTTTCATTTAAATTCAGACATAATTTAGAAAAAATCTCGCTTGCCTTAATTTGGTTTAAGTTAATTTTAGTAATTACTTCAAACTTCTTTAAACCCTTTTTATCTAATCTAGGATTAAACTCAGCAATCCCTGTTGATTTAAGTTCGTATTTATCTTTATTTGAATTTAGAGTTAAGATAACAGTCGTTTCAAAACGCAAGTTTTTAAAGTATCCGTCTAAATACACTTCTACAGATTTTGTCTGTTCGTGTGCTAAAAAGTAAGAAATTGTGTAGGTAAAGCTAGAACTAATATGCTTAGTTTTTAAGGCTTTGCTGTATTTAAAGATATCAGAGCTGTACTCAGCGGTAATCGGATTTAATTTTAAAAACTCCGCTTTAATTGTCTCAGGATCTAGGTTTTTAAAATCAGTAAAGTTTTTAACTTTTCTAAAAGAAAGTTCTTGTCCTTGTTTTAAGTAATAAGTAACCGACACTGAGTTAGTTAAGAAGTTTTTGTTTAACTCCAAAACTAAGTTAGGATGATGCTTATCTTCTACATTGAGTACTTTAAAGTCATACTCAGTTAAATCAAACAAGTAGGTACTTTTACTTTCTTTACTTAAAACTAAGTCAGCGTCTCGAAAAGCCTTAGTTAAACTCTCTTCTTGGTCTTCTGGCTCAATTGCGGGCTGTGTGGCTTTTTTAAAGCCAGTTAATTTAAGGACGTGCACACTAGAAAGTAGGTTTTTGTGCGCTAACTTATAAGTTATGATAATTTCTTCGTTATGGTCTTCAAACTTAGGTTTAATTAGCGTAAAGTCTGTGTCTTTCCAACCATAGGTTTCTTTAAAACTATAAATAAAGTCATCTGGGTCAACTTCGTCAATTGGTTTGCCTAAAAACTTATCTAAGTTTTTTACGAACATAGACTTTGCTACAATATTTAGCATACCTCGGTCCAAAGTTTTTGGTTTTTGAGGTTCAGGGCTAGGAATTGGGTTCGGAGTCGGCTTTGGTGGAATTACTTCATTTTGACCGTTATTTGGATTTGGCGCAGGTTTTGCTTTTGGCTTGCATGAAAAAAGCACGAAACCACTTAGCAAAAAAACAATTAAAAAACTTATTTTCCTAGTCATTATGCACCTCGCTACCAAAACCAACTTTCTATTTTATTATAAGTCCGTTTTAAAACTTATGCAAACTAAGATTAAAAAAGCACATTAAACATCGTTTGAATGTACTTTTTTGCTTTGTTTATCTAATTAGCCAAGTAAGTTAAACTCAGCTAGTTTTTGAGCAACATAATTCGGGTTAAAGAAGTTTGCGATGTTGTCGTAGTCTTCAGTAAAGCCGTAGTTGTAGTTAGGTTCAACTCCAAACTCAGCCTCACGGTGCGCTGCTTCTACGGTTTTTTTGGCAGTTAAATACACGCTGTCTGAAGAGTAGTCAACAACAGATCCACATGGCAAGTAAGCTTGTGTGGTACTAGACGCACCGCCTCCGGTTTTTGTGCCGATTACCGGCATAATTTTGTTATCGCGAACTATACCTGCAATCATGGAAGCTGATGAAAACGAACCTACACTAGTTTGCAAAAAAGAACGTTTGAACTTAGGAAGTTCAGTGTCTTTTAAAGTGGTTCTTGCATAAGTTGTGTCAGTTTTGTAAGTCGCGCAGTTGTGCTCTGAGTAAAAAATTTCTTTATTCGGACCAGCTAAGGCTGCTACAAACTCAACTGCTGAGTAAACATCACCACCGCCGTTAATTGCTAGGTTGATAACTAAGTTTTCTATAGTTGGGTAATCTTTTTTAATCTTTTTAGTCAGTTCTAAGTATTTATCTAATATACTTTTGTCGTTTTCGTTTTCATAGTTGATTTGAGTTAAGTTAATGATAGCAGTTTTACCGTCATTTGAAATTTCAATTTCTTTATTTACTTTTTCTGCCATCGCTCTTTTTATCGCTTCAATTTTTTGTTTATTTTCGTTGTCATACTGACGGTTCCCGTTGACATAAAGAAAAGCAGAGGCCAGTGCAAATAGATCTGAGTGAAAGTCTTCTGTGTCTTCTAATAGTTGGTTTAGTGTTTGATAATAATCAGTTGAGTTTTCAGTTAGTAGATTTTCTTTATTTTTATTGATTGAGTCTATCAGTTTTTCTTTACGGTCAATTGCCCAGTAGTACTCAGAGACAAAGAAGTTAATTGACTTAAACCAAAGCGAATAGACTGAACTTGGTACTTTTTCTTCTTCTTCGTCATCTGCGTGTGGATAGAACTTGCCATCTTTTTCATTTGCATCTTCAGGGTCAATCGATTTATCTCCGTCACTTCCAACTTCGTTAGTGCGAATTTCGTAGCCTGTCCAGTAAGTGGCAAATCCACTTTTTTCGTGTACTATCATAGAAAGCACAGAAACTGGCAGTACTGGTTCTTTGCCGTTTTGCTGCCAACCCATTAGTTGGTATTTCTTTAAATCAAAAATACGGCCTTTTTCTTTATCTGGTCTAGACTCAATTCTACCTCTAAAGCGGTAGTCTGAAAAAGACACAAAATCACCTTCTTCTTCTGAAAAAATATCGTCAAGTAAAGAAACTTTAGAAATAGTTAACTTACCACTTAAAGCATCGTAGTAAATTTCACTAGTTAAAGTATAGTTTTCAACTTTTTCAACGCCAGGAGGGGTTGAAGTAAACTCAAACTCTTGAATTAGTTTAAGTGAATAAACATGACCGTTTTGTACTTTTGCAATGCGTTTTTTTAGGGTGTAAACTCTGCCTTCTTGATCTTTTTGGTCTTTGTATTCTTTGCGGTAGTCAACTAGGCTGCCAAGTGCTTTAAAGAAGTTTTCTAAAGTTGTGTAGTAAACTTCTTTTTCAACTTCAACAGCCTTTAAGGGTTTAACTCCTAGTTTTTTATTTTTAGAAGTGTGTCTAATGTCTTTTTCTTGAGTTGAATTTGGAGAAAAGCCAGGAGTTGCTGGATTTTTTTCAACTCCTGATAAATCTACTTTACTCTTAGGTTCTTTTGCCTGCTCTAAGTCGCCTTTACTTTCTCCTTCTGGGTCTTCAGGAATTTTGGCAGTAGCGCCGGGATCTGGTTTGGTTTGTTTTTGAATTACTGGATATAGGTTTTTGTTTTCTTTTTTGGCCTCAAGCGGAGAAAGCGGAGTAGTTCCACCTTTTTGGTTAGTCCAACCAATTAGTTTCTCGTCACTTGTAAGTTTTAGTTGAGAGTCTGAAAAACCTTGGTAGATTTGTTCACCGACTTTATACTCAATTGCCTCAATTAAATCGCCTGTTTTGTCAAAGAAGTTGATAGTGATTTTTTTAGTTGGGCCTTGATTTTCTTTTTGACGGTAGGCAGGATACAGGTTTTTGTTTTCTTTGGTGGCTTTCAAATCAGGAACAGCAGCCTCTCCTTTAAAAGGAGTCCATCCTAAAAACTCTTCGTCTTGACCAAGTCCAAGTTGTTTATCAGAAAAAGTTTTTAAAATACTTTGGCCAAGGTCGTGTTCAATGGCTTCAATTAAGTTACCTTTTTTGTCAAAGAAGTTAATAGTAATTTTTTTAGCATTTTCTTTTAGGCGGTAAACTGGATACAAACTTTGGTTTTCTTGAGTAGCTTTAATTGTATCTAGAGCAGTTTGACTGTTTTTTGAATTGCTCCAACCAACAAACTCCTCATCTTGAGATAAACCAAGTTGCTCACGAGTAAACGCTTTTTGAATTGTTTCGTTTTCGGTGTACTCAACTTTTTGAATTAGCGCACCACTTTTACTAAAGAAACTAACTTCTAGTTTTTTAACTTTATCAAGTGCTGGAACTGTAAAGTCAAATGAAACTGTTTTGCCACGTTCATTTTTGGCAATCAGCTCATATTTTTGGTCAATTTCGTTTCTAACAATTTTAACAGTAGCCCCAGAAATCTCAGATGCACCTTTTTCATTCTTTTTAGGAATGTATTTAAGGGTCCATTTGATTTTTACACCCTGAATTTCTTGTGGTAGATTAAAACTTGATTTAACTACTTTATTTTTACCAAAAGGCGCCTCCATTCCGAGAAACGCTTTGTCTTTTGGATTAACACAAGAGGCAAGTGTAAAAATAAAGGTAAATAGCATAATTAGCGATAAGATTTTTTTCATTTTTGCTCCTTTACGAACTGATTTAATTATAGTTAATTTATAAGTAAAATAAAAGTTTTTTAAACTGATTAAGCCATATTTAATTTAATATTTTTGCTATTAAAAACTTGCTTAAAATGTTTGGTACATATGTTAATCCAACAATACTAAATACAATTTAATCTTTTCACGACAAATGAAAATTTAATACGACAAATTGCCAATATTGGCGTGAATAATCTCGTCATTATTGATTTATATAAGCCAAATATGGTAAAATGGCTATGAAAAAAGAGGTACACGATGAGAAAGTTTAACTATCTAAAATTGTTTGAATTATCTTTACCTGCTAAAGTTCACTCCATTATTGCAAAAATACATGAATACAAAGGTAAACAAGAAATATACGCCGAAAACGACCCAGATGTTTTGACAAAAATGACTGCTGTGGCAAAAATACAAAGTACCAGATCTTCAAATGCTATTGAAGGAATTTATACAAACGAAACCAGATTAAAAGAATTGATGAACAATAAAACAGAGCCAAGAAAAAGAGATGAAGAAGAAATAGCGGGATATAGACGCGTGCTTGATTTAGTTCATGACAATTATTTGCATATTGAGTTTAATAAAAGTAATATTTTAACTTTACACAATCAACTGTATTCATATTCCTTTAATAGACATAAAGGAAATTTTAAAACAATGGATAACTCAATTGTAGAAGTAGACTCAAACGGAAATAAAAAAGTTCGTTTTCAGCCAGTAAGTTCCTTTGAAACTGAAAGATATTTTGACGAAATGATAAATGCATACAGTGAGGCCATAAAAGAAGGAGTTCCACCACTACTGCTAATACCAACTGTTATACATGATTTTCTGTGTATTCACCCGTTTGATGATGGAAACGGTAGAATGAGTAGAATTCTAACACTACTTTTGCTATATAAAGCCGATTATTTTGTTGGTAAATATATTAGTATTGAGATGTTAATTGAAGAAAGCAAAGACACCTATTACGAGACTTTGCAAAAATCCAGTGAAAACTGGCATACTGGCGAAAACAACGAACTTCCTTTTATTAAATATATGCTTGGAATTATTTTAAGGGCCTACGAAGAGTGTGTAGATAGGTTTAAACTGATTGCTAAAAACAAATTAACATCGCAGGAAAGAGTTTTGCAAGTTTTTAAAAAAACATTAGAACCCTTGTCTAAAAGCGATATTTTAATTCTTCTGCCAGCGCTATCACAACGAACAGTTGAAAGAGCGTTAAAAGAGTTGCAAGACAACCTGAAAATAAAACAAATTGGCAGTGGACGTTCAACCAAATATATTAAAATTTAAGTCTTGAAAAGGACTTAAAGAAAAGTGTTTTTAGAGATACAAAACCAACTTAAATTTAAATTAAGTCTATCTCAAACTAGCGCTTAAATGCTATACTTTATATGTGAATTACGTCATTAAAAACCAGTCTCTTACCTATTCTTTAAAAAGAATTAAAGAGGTTAAAAAATCAATAGAATCTGATTTTATTTTTCTTGATTTAGCAGATTGCACTATATCTGAAATCACCAACGAATGCCTAACAGTTGGTTTAATTTTGAGCCAAAAAAACCTAGTTTTGACTAACTTAGAGCAGTTGCTTAGAAGTGAAAAAAACACAGCAGACCTTGTAAAATGCCTAAACTTAGTTAAAGAAAGCACTAAAGTTAATTTGTACTTGATTTTAGATAAAGTTGATTTTACTAATCCTAATTTAAATAAAATTATGTTAGTTGCCGAGTACTTTGATTTCTTTGAAATTCCTTTAAACGAGTTTACAGAAATTATCAAAAAAGAAATTAAAGAACCTGGTGAATTTGTTAATTTAGTTGAAAGCCTTAAAACTATTTTTTTAGCTGATTATGACTTATTTTTATCTGAACTAAACAAAGTTAAATTAGCAATAAGCGCTAATTTAGCAGAAACTGAAATAATTCAAGCGCTTAACTTAAAAACAGAAACTAAAGATGTTTTTACTTTAATTAAACTAATTTTAAACAAAGAAAAGAAACTAGCCATTGCTTTGTTTAACGAGTTTGTGAGTGCCGGCGTTTCTTTGACTCACTTAAATAAGTTAATATATTTAGCCTATTTAAACTTATACTTAGCAAAGCAAGCAAGTTCTTCACCAAACCCAGTTGAAGCATTAAGTGCATCTGCTTTTGTGTCAAACACAAGAGCCGCACTTATCTTAAAAGAAGCCAAAGTTTTTCCTGAAACTTACCTTGTAAATAAAATGCAGAAACTCGCTGACTTTGACTATTTATTTAAATACGACACTAGAAATATTCAAGATGTTTTTAATTTTTTTATTATGGAGGATTGAAAAAATGGATTTAAAACACAAAAAAATACTATTGTTTGACTTAGAGACCACTGGCCTTGACTCTTTTAAAAACGAAATTATTGAGTTTGGGGCAATTTTGCTTGAAAAATCTGGCAAAGACTACAAAGAAGTTAAAAGAGTTGACCTTTTAATTCAAAATAAAGAACCAATTCCAGAAATTATTGCGGAACTTACCCACATCACACAAGAAATGATAAACGAAAGCGGAGTAACTAAAGCCCAGGCTTACCAAGAAATTAAAGAACTGCTTAAAGATGAGCCGATTTTAATCGGCTACAACGTGAACTTTGACCTGAATTTCTTGCATCGTTTTATTTGTATGTTTGAACCAGATTACCGTCTTGAAAACGATGTTTTAGACGTAATTGCGCTTTAC
>CAUTMU010000032.1:0-6180 GCA_963539535.1 uncultured Acholeplasmataceae bacterium
ATTAAAAAATGCTATCGCTAAATACGGAGTTGCAACTGAGAACACTCACCGAGCGTGCGACGATATTTTGGCGACTTACGAGTTGATGCTAAAAATGTTTGAAGAGCACGCGGATAACGGAGTACTTTTAACTCACTACGTCAATACTTTGGGATATCCTGCTGCCTATCCTGTGCCTGAAAACTTAAGATTCGCACAAATTTTGTATCTTCCACAACGTGGTGGTCTTAAGGATATCCTTACCTTTAAACTAGATAAAAAAATGCGATAACTCGCATTTTTTAAAAAGTGTATATTTAGTTTTAAAAAGGTTTTTGAAAAAAGAAAAGGAGTTTCTTTTAAAACTCCTTTCTTACAGTTGATTAACTTTAAGCGCTAAATTAGATTTATGGCGAGCAACGAAGTTTTTATGATAAATTCCCTTGCTTTGGCCCATGTCTAATTTCTTGTATGCTGCGTTTAATGCTAAAATTGCTTGAGTCTTATCACCTTGTTCAACGGCTAAGTTGACTTTCTTCATTGCAGTTTTGCAAGCTGATTTAAAAGACTTGTTGCGCAAACGAGCCTTTTCGTTTGTTTTGTTTCTTTTAATCTGTTGTTTGATGTTAGCCATAATTCCTCCAACGTTATCAATTATACATTATTACGCATTTTTTTAAAAGAAAAAAGGAGATTATAAATGACAATTGCCAACAAAATTACTTTAAGCAGAATTGCTTTAATTCCAGTTTCTTTAATTTTACTTTTCGTCCCATCTCTGCAGGCAGAAATTCGTGGGTTTTTTCAAATCACGATTGCACAACTGGTTTTTCTTCTGCTGTTTTGCCTCGCTTCTTTTACTGATTTTTTAGATGGGTATCTTGCCAGAAAACGTGGCGAAGTTACAACTTTTGGTAAGTTTCTAGATCCGATTGCCGACAAAATTTTGGTATTCACAGCACTGATTTTTTTGCCAGTTTTTCCGTTTTGGCAAACACAGTTTAGAATGGAAATTTCGGGTATTCGCTTATTTTTACTGCTCTATTTAGTTTCTGTTCTTTTAATTTTAACTCGTGAATTTTTAGTTACAGCAGCTAGATTAGTTGCAGTAGGCGAAAATAAAGTAGTTGCCGCTGCTTGGCTTGGTAAAGTCAAAACAGCCTTTACTCTAGTCGCACTAATTTGGTTACTTTTCAATGGCTTTGGTTTAGACAATATGCTGTTTTCTTACTTTCCAATAATTTCTTTTTCTTTAATTTTAATTTCTGTTATTTTAACTATCTGGTCAGGTCTACAATACATTTGGCAACTTAGAGCAGAAATTTTTAAATCAGTTTAGACTATAGACAGTTAAAAAAGCCAAATACCAACTTGGTATTTGGCTTTTTTGTTTATTAGTATTTTCGCTGCTTTTGGCGTTTTCTACTTATTTTTAAACAACTTAACAAAGAAATAAATTATTTTTAAGTAATTTTTTTAAGCCTGGCTAAATATATTTGCGAGGTAACTTAAATGACAAAGAAAACAACTGACAATACAGACTTTCAAAAAATATTTGAAAACATTGAAAAACAATTTGGTAAAGGTTCTGTGATGATTTTAGATGGAGACGAAGCATTTGAAAAAAACGCAACTATTCCAAGTGGTTCGCTGGCTTTAGACAAAGCACTTGGAGTTGGAGGCTATGCACGCGGGCGAATTATTGAAATTTACGGACCTGAGTCAAGCGGTAAAACTACTTTGACTTTACACGCCATTAAAGAAGCACAAAAACTAGGTCTAGTTTGTGCGTTTATTGACGCCGAACACGCTCTTGACGTCAACTACGCAAAAGCGCTTGGTGTCGACTGCAAAAATGTCTTAATTTCACAACCCGATAGTGGTGAGCAAGCCCTGGAAATTACTGAAGAACTAATTAAGAGTGGCAAAATTGGCTTGGTAATTGTAGACAGTGTAGCTGCATTAGTTCCAGAAGCAGAACTTGCTGGTGATATGGGAGACAGCCACGTTGGTCTACACGCTAGACTAATGAGCCAGGCTATGCGAAAACTTTCAGGTATAGTTGCAAAATCTAACACCACTTTGATTTTTATTAACCAAATTAGAGAAAAAGTTGGCGTACTTTTTGGCAGTCCTGAAACTACAACAGGCGGTCGTGCTCTTAAGTTCTATGCAACTCAGCGCATAGAGGTTAGAAAAGGTGAAAGTTTAAAACAAGCAGATGGTACACTTTATGGTAATTTAGTTAATATTAAAGTAGTTAAAAATAAAGTTGCCTCTCCATTCAGGTCTTGCTCTATTGAACTTAGATACGGAACTGGTTTTTCGCGAGTTTCTGAAATTATCAATATGGCGGTTGAAAAAAATCTAATTCAACGAGCAGGTTCTTGGTTTTCATTAAAAGAAGAAAAAATCGGCCAAGGTAAAGCCCAAGTTGAACAATACTTACTTAAAAACCCCGAAATTATGGCTGAACTTGAGTTAGAAATTCAAAAAACCGAATAATTTCCCTTATTTTAGTTTAAAAAAGTCTTGGATAAAATAATTTAGTGGTTCATTCTTCTCCTTTCTGCTAAATTGTTTTAACCAGGCTTTTTTATTTTCAAAAAAATCCTTTTAAAAAGCAAAAATATAATATATAATTAACTCTATGAAAGAAACAAAAAAAGGCCTCTTAATTGTGATGTCTGGCCCTTCCGGGGTTGGCAAATCTTCAATTAGAAAGGCGCTGTTTGAAAAAGTTAATAATTTTGTTTTCTCAGTTTCAGCAACAACTCGTGCACCAAGAAACGGTGAAAAACACGGAGTTGACTATTACTTTATTTCCGAAAAGGATTTTAAAGCAAAACTAGAAAATAATGAGTTTTTAGAATGGAATTATTTCGTTGGCAACTACTACGGCACACTTTTTGAAGAAGTTGAAAGACTAAGAAGAACTGGTAAAAACGTGATGGTAGAAATTGATGTCAATGGTGCTTTGATGGCAAGAAGCGTGCTAACCGATGCAATTTATATATTTATTGCCCCGCCCACCAAAGCAGATTTAATTTCAAGACTAAAACAACGCGGAACTGAAACTGACCAAAGAATTTCTGAGCGCATTGAAAAGGCTAAAAACGAGTTTAAATGTGCAGATAAATATGACTATATAGTTATCAACTCAGAAATCTCTAAAACTGTAGAAACTCTACAGGCTATAGTTTTAGCCGAAGAATGTAGGTCTGAACGTGGATTTTTAAGTTATATAGAAGCAATTCAAAAGGAGAAATAATTTATGAACAAACAAAAAGACGGAATGCGTTATCCTTCAATTGATGAACTGACTAAAATTATCAATTCAAAATATAAGTTAGCCTATACTTCTGCCAAAGTTGCTAAACTTATTCAAAGCAAAAAAGTTCATGTTGAAAACTCACTTTGCGACAAAGAAGTTGGCAAAGCGCTTGAAGAAATTCTAGCTGGAAACGTCCAAATTGAGTTTTAATTTCAATTTAAGATAACTTAGTTTAAAACTAAGAGATGAAATTAACACTTGAAGAAAATTTAAAAAACTTACCCCAAAACCCAGGGGTTTATATTATGCGCGACTTAGATAGTCGCGTTATTTATGTTGGCAAAGCAAAAAACTTAAAAAACCGTGTACTTTCTTATTTTAAAGCCAAAGTTTTTGGGAAAACTGCACTTTTAGTTAAAGAAATTGAAAACCTTGAGTATGTGGTTTGCAACACTGAGCAAGATGCACTGATTTTAGAGCAAAACTTAATTAAAGAATATAGACCAAAATACAACATCAGACTAATTGACGACAAGACGTATCCCTACATTGTGGTCACAGATAAACCCTACACCAAACTTTTGGTCAAAAGAGTACGCAAATTTAACTTCAACGGTTTTGGCCCATTTCCAAATACTTTTCAGGCAAGAGAAACTTGTGAGGTTTTGAATAGAATTTTTCCCAAAAGAGTCGGAAAAATTTCTAAAACAGATCAGGATATCTTAACAGGTCTTGCAAATAACTTAGGCATATCTGATTTAGAAAAAGAATTTACAGCAAAAGAACTAACCAAAGCAGTAAAGCGTGTTTTTCAAACTAAAGCCAAAGACATTTTAAAAACTTTAACTGCCAAAATGAAAGAGTGTGCAGAAAACTCAGACTTTGAGTTAGCACTAGATTTTAAAAAACTAATTGAAGCAATTAAAGCAACAATAGTAGACCAAACTGTTAACAGCAACGATTCGCAAAACAGAGATATTATTGGTCTTGCATTTGACGAAAAATACGTGGCCATTTCTATTTTGATTCAAAGGTTTGGCAAAACTGTTGACCAGAAGAGAAATATTTTTGAATATGTTGGTGACCCTAAAGAGTATGCACTTCAGTATTTAGACCAAATATATGAATCCAAAATTTATTCAGATGAACTGTTGTTTTCTGATAACTTCCAAGAAGAAGATTTAAACACTAGATTTGGTAAACTTGCCAAAATTCCTAAAAAAGGCCAAAAACACGATCTTACTAAACTTGCTCAAAAAAACGCAGAAAGTATCTTGACTAAGTTCAGTGCTGTGTATTTAGAAAAGTCTTTAATTTTAGAAAAAGGACTGGAAGAACTAAAAACCAAAATTGGTTTTATGCCGGAGACCATTGAGGCTTACGACAACGCCCAAATTCAAGGGCAAGCACAAGTATCTGGTTGCATAGTTTTGAAAAACGGACAGTTTTTAAAGTCGCTTTACCGTAAATTTAACTTAAAAAATACACCTAAAAATGACGATCTGGCTGGGATTAAAGAAGTTATTTCTAGACGTATTCAAGACCAAGAAATCGCTTATCTACCCGATTTAATTGCAGTAGACGGCGCTGAAAATCAAGTTAAGGCAGCCGAAGAGCAAATCAGCATATTAGATAAAAAAATTCCTGTTATTGGGCTTAAGAAAAACGAACACCACAGATTAACTGCCTTAGTCTGGAACAACTCTTCACACGAACTTGATAAACACAGTTATCTATATAAGTTCTTAATTAGAATTTCTGAAGAGGTCCATAGGTTCTCATATCAAACCCACAAAGCGAAATTCTTAAAAACTGCTTTTAAAACTAAGTTAGATAATTTAACCGGAATTTCGGATGCAAAAAAACGCGTGCTAATTCGTCATTTTGGTTCAGTTGCTAAACTTAAGGCTGCCAGTATTGTGGAACTCAAAACTTTTAAATTAAGGTTAAATCAAATCAGACAAATCAAGGAGTTAAAAGAATGAACCGAGCAACTATCGTCGTTAAAAAAACTTCTAAACTCAAAAGAGAAATTGAAGCACTTGAAAACAATAAAGTTCTTCGTTTTAGGCTACCTAAAAACTTAAATTATTTCCTTGAAATTATTAAAGTTGGCTACTTAGTTGAACTTGAGTTTCAAGAAAATGTTGTGGTTTCCAAAAAAGACCACGATAAGTTTTTCCAAGTTGCTGGAATTTTAAAAATATCTGCACTCAACCCTAAAAGACTAATTTTTGATTTAAACAAAATCAGAAGCGAAATGTATCAAACTTTGTTGAGTTTTGATAAACTTTGCTTTATTGACTTTGAAATGACCTTACTTCCTTTAAGAAAAATTAAATCACCTCAACAAATCATTCAGTTTGGCTATGTCTTGACAGACCAAAGCAAAAAAGTGCTGGCAAAAAAAACAGAGTTTGTAAAATCTAGTTTAGAAATTGACAAAAAAACTACTGAGTTTTTAACACTTGACTTAGAGCAGTATAAAAAAACTGCAATTACCTTTAAAAACTTTTACAATCAACTAAAAAAACTAAGAGAAACTGGCACCAAGTTTGTAGTTTGGGGTAATTTTGACTACCCTTGTTTGGTTGCAAATATTAAGTTTCACCAACTCCCAAATTTCTTTGAAAAAACTGACTTCGTTGACCTTTCTCGCCTGCACAAAGACTATTTTGTGTTAAAAAACGACGTTTCGCTTTTTAACGCTTACAAAACTTATTTTGAAAAAGAACCTGGCAAAAAAACCCATGATGCGCTAATGGATTCGGTAGTCTTAATGGAAGTTTACTTTAAATTTTTTAATTATATTTCTATTCAATCAAATAATTTGTAAATTTTTTGTGATATGGTAAAATTATTTTGTTAAGTGACCTGAGTTTCGAAGATATGAAATTTAAAACGGAATTATCGGCTTTATCAAGCCA
>CAUTMU010000033.1:0-5612 GCA_963539535.1 uncultured Acholeplasmataceae bacterium
AAGGTAGAGGAGTTTCTGAAACTTTTACTGTTAGAAAAATTTCTTACGGTGTTGCAGTTGAAAGAACTTTCCCAATCCACTCACCACTAATTGCCAAAATTGAAGTAACTAGACACGGTAAAGTACGCCGTGCTAAACTTAACTACATCCGTAATCTTTCAACTAAGGCAGCACGTATTAAAGAAGTTAGAAAATAGTTTTTTTCTTAACTTAAAAAACATTTTAAAAGCCCCACATTGTGGGGCTTTTAATTTACTTATTTAGTTTAATTCAAAGTATTGTTTTAAGATTGGTTTCTTTAAAAGTGCTTGTCTTTCTTCTTCAGTTAAGTATTTTTTGTCAACAATAACCTCGCCAACATATTTTTTAAACCAACTTACAGACATTGGATAAATTCCTGAAAACCCAGGTTCAGTTCCCCATGAGTTTTCTACTTTAAACTTAGTAACTTGTTTTTTAACTTCAGAAAAACCAGTGAAAACCATTGCGTGAGTGAGTCTAAGTTCTTGCATTTCAATTCTGTCTTTTTCTGAGTACTCTAAATCAAGGCCAAAAATTTCTTTCCAAGCCACCATTTCACTCGCAAAATGTTTAGAGTCGCTTTCTTTGCCTACATCGCAGGCAAACCAAACAGGCAAGTTGTCTCTAAGCTGAGCAACCGTTAGTTCAATTAGTCTTTGTTTTGGTAGGTTAAACTCAACTTGGCATGGCGCACCTTCCATGTTTGTGCAGTACTCAAGTTCATATGGTTGCATAAACTCAAAGTTACGTGAGCAGTCTGAAGACACAGTCACGTAGTCATCTAAGTTAATGTCTACGTATTTTTCAAAGAAGGTTTGCGGCGTTAAGTTGCGTTCAATGTGGTATTTTTTGTCTTTGTCCGTATATTCAAAGTCAAATTTTTCAATTGGCGCAGGCATTGAACTAGAAATAACTTTAAAAGCATCTAAAAACGCTTTTTCTCTAAGTTCCTTATTTAATTCAACTTTACCTTCTTTGAAATTACTTTGTGCGGCTGCTGCGTATTTTTTGGCAATTAAAGTAATTAAACTTTGCATATGGTGAGTATTTGAAGTTTGTGCATTTTCAGGTTGTACAGATTTTGGCACAATTCCATATTTTTTAACTAAATTAACAAAGTATTGCCAGTATCCACCGTCTCCAGTTAAAGGCTCGTTTATAAACATAAAACGACGGTCTTCTGGATCAAGACTTAAGTTTTTATCAATTACTGAAAAAAAGTAATTTACTTTTTCCAGTAAATCGTAGTATTGCAAATAAGACTGAGAAAGTTCAAAACTCTCTAGTTTTAATTTTTTCGCGATTTGATATCTTAAAAAAGTTAAACCCGAAAACATCCAGCAACGTCCAGACTGTTTTTGGTTTGAAATATTTAGAGCAGGGATAACATGTGAAAAATGTGTGCTAACTAGTTGTTCACTTTCTTGAACATAGACAACATCTGCCAATTTAGAGCGGACAAGCGCTCTTTTAATTGCACTAAGTTGTTTGTTCTTTGCGAAACTTTTGTTGTATTTTTTAAGCAGGTCTTTTGAAATTTCCATAATTATTTTCCAACTGGAGTTAAAATACCTTGGTCAATTGCCTCTGGATAAGGGTATTTTTCTTCACGCATTCTAGCAAATATCACGTAAATTAAACCGTGTTCATAGTCTATTCTGGTAACTACTCCATAACTTCTTTCTTTTTCTACTTTGACTTTTTGGCCAATTAGTTTTTTGTCTTCTATTCTGTCCATAAATTAGTACCTCTTTGGTTTTAATTTTACCACGAAACACACAGTAAACCTAAAAATAGACGGTTTTTTCGCGATTTTAAAATAAAAAAACGAGATTTTTTAAATCCCGTTTTCACTTTCTAACTCAGGTTTTGACTCTATACATTCTTGCATTTTACTAAATATTTCACTAACTGAAATTGGAGCGAATAACTTACCTTGGAAACAAAGGTCTTTGATTTTTTTCAAAGAGTTGAAATCTTCTTTTTTAGTTAAATCTTTGACAATTAAACAAGAGTTAGTGTTTTTAGTTTCAAGGGCAAACATCTTGATGAACTCAGTGAAACGAATACCGTCTGTGTATCTTTGAACTACTCCTTGAAAACCATATCTTATGTACGCCGAGATATTTTTGGTAAATACTTTGTGTTTGTTTTGCTCAAGACTTTGTTTGAAGTTTTCAACTATGCCAGGCAGTTCTTCTTCGTTTGGAAATAGGAAGCAAATGTGCGGTGCTAAATATTTGTATTTCAGTTTACTGACTTGTTTTTTAAAGTCCAGAGACATTAAAGACTCTGCAGAAAGTGGCAACAGAACATCAAATATTTGGCCAAATCTTTCAGTGGCTGTGTTTAGTGCGTTTACAACTTCTTTAAATAAAATCGCATCTATTTCTGCGGCTTTTCTGTGTTTTTTTGCAATCTCTTTGATTTCTTTAAAATCAAGGTCATAGCCGTCTAGACTAAAGCCCGCTTGGTAAAGCACAACATTTTTGTCTTCGTCAACTATCGGCAAAAGCATTAACTTCAACTTATCTGGATAGTTTAAAACTAGTTTGATAACGTCGTCTTCAAAAATATCTTGGTGCAAATCTTCTTTTTCAAAAATATGGAAAACTTTGCCGTTAGTCTTTGCAAGGTTTAAAGCAAGGTCTGCAAACCTATAGATTTTTTTAAATGTTTTGTTGTAGGTAGCAGTAGGATATCTAAGCGCAGAGGCAGTAAATAAGAAGGTTAACTCTAAGCAGTTTTGTTTGCCGATGTTTTGTGTTTTTTTACTTAGTTCACTAAGCACATTGTTCAAGGCTCTAATATCGTTAAAATCTACAAACAAAGCAAACTTGTTGTCTTGAATGAAGTAAATTGACTCAGTGTTGAAAAACTCTTTTAAGACATCTAGAAACTCAGCGATATATTTTTCTTGAAGTTCCAGTGAGTAAAGGTGGCGGTTGTCAAAGTTGAGTTCTACTAAAATTAAGGAAAACTTATCAATTAACTTACTTTGAAAAGTGCGCTCAAGTTCAGTGTGTGAATACAGCCCGTATATATTGTTGACTTTCGCAGTTTCTGCTAAAGTGTTGATTGTGCTTTGTTCTTCATCTATGTCTAAAACGAGCGAAAACACCACAATTTTGCCAAGCACATCAACAGAACTTGCAAGTTCCATTACTTGTCTTTTTCTCAGTCTATATTTTTGTTTTAGTGAGTTTCCTGGTTTTAAACTACAAGTTAAAAACTCTTTTTTATAACTAATTTTGTCGCTACCTGCAATTTGCGTGCAGTATTGGTCTAGTGTAGTTATTTCAACTCCGTCTAAAAGCGTGCGCATTCCTGTGCTTAGATGAACTTGTTCGTCAACGTAGTATTTAAACGCTAGATTTGAGTTTTCTTTTAAAGTCGCAAATAGGTTAGTGATTTGTTTTAGTTTAAGTAAGTTATTATCTTTTTCAAAAACATCTAAAATAAGCGCTGATAGCAACTTAAAGTAAGAATACTCACTTTCTTGAAAGTTATGGCTTTGCACGACAAACTTTAAGTTTTTACTTAAAGAAAAACAGTAAAGTGTTTGGTATTCGGGTAGGTAAGGACCGCCTGTAAGCGGGTTTTTAAACTCAGTTAAATCGCCTTGTTGGTATATTTTATCAAAGTTAACTTGCACTAGTTTACTAAAAACTGTATCGGTTAACTGAATATCTTCAATATCTTTGTTGTAAAGTCTTTCTTTTTTGTAGTTATACAAAGTTTGGTTTTTTAAAATCACCAAATCGGCCGCTGGCACCAAAGCCTCGCTTTTAATCAAAAGACTTCTAAGTGTTTCTCTTAGACTCAAGTCTTGCGGAATTTTGGTATAAAAAGTCATGAGGTCAAAGAAGTTTTGATAAACTCTTGCTTCAACTTTTATGGCTTTTTCTTTTACTTCAAAGTTAGGTTTAGAAACGTCTTCAAGTGAAACAATAGGCTCTTCATCTAAGTTTAACTTTGTTGTTTTGTCTTTCTTTTGTTGAAACTTAGCGATGCGCTTCGCAGTTTTTTCTTCATTGTTGCGTTGTGAGTTTGCTTTAAAAAACTTAAGTTGAGCCTCTAAAAACATTAAAATCAAGTCATTGTCTGCTAACTTTAAAATGTCTTTTTCGTATTCTGACTGAATAATATCTGCGCGGTGGTTGTTTTGCTCGCTAACTGCGATGCAGTAGTGATAAACTTGCGAAATTACTTTGTATTGGCTCATGCTTTTACAATCTTTTAAAACTTGTTTAAGTTCATCTGTCCAACCAAGCGCAAACAGCAATTTAAGTTCTTGCTCAAAGTCACGTTCATCAAATCTGGCATTGGCTTGATTTAAATAGTCATATGCTAGGTCCAATTTGTTTTGGCTGACAAAAAAAGAAACCAGTTCTTTTAAATAGTATCTAGCGTAGGGTTCGGGTAAATCTGATTTTTTTAGCTCAGAAATAACTTTTTCTGAGTCAAATTTTTGTTCTAATTTAAGTAAGTTTGCCTCTAAGTAAACTAAATCAAAGTCAACTTTGTATCCATATTTTTCTTTGATTTTTAAAAAAATCTCGCGAGCATTTATTGCACTACTACTTCTTAAATACGCCCAAAACCAATTAGTTAAAAATAAAAGATAATCTTTTTCTTCGGCTTCTTTGAACTTTGGCCAAACAGAGTTAGAAACTTCAATTGCTTCTTTGTGCTTGTGGTTTTCCAAAAGTATTTCTTGCATGAAAAAAACCGCACGGCGATAGTCTTGCAAAGAAATTGTGTTTTTATCTAAAAAAGACTTAATGATATAAACCGTGTCTACTGTGCGCTCAAGTAGCAATAATTTCTCTATATTCATTTCAAGTCCTCAATTGCTTTAATTGCATTTTTAACTTCATTATTTAAATAAGTCTCAATTTCCTGCCAATTTAAATTAAATAAACTTGCGTTTTCACTGTCTTTTTTAAAATTAGCAACTGCATTCCAAAAAAGCATTTGAAAAAGGCGTGCAAAAATCACAGCTTTAATTTCGGTTTTGTCTGGTTCTTTTTCAAAATATAGTGTAAAAAATTCTTTAATTTTAGCTAAATTAAGTCCTGTGAAACTGGCGATATCTTCAATTGGGTAACCAGTTCTAGTAAACTCAAAATCAGAAATTAAAGGTTTTGCTAAATATTTGTCCATCAAAATATTGTCAGTCTGAAAATCGCCGTGAATTTGACAAGGTGAAAATCGGTTAAACAATTCTTTGTGTTCTGCTTTGAATAACTGATATCCTTCTTGAAAAACCAAATTATCAGTAATATAATTAGACATTTTTATTGCTTCGTCAAGACGAGAAATATAGTCAAAAGGTTCAGCTTTTTTGATTTGATGAAGTGTTTTTAGTCTAAAAATCACTTCTTTTAAGTCAGGTTTAATATCTAAAGCAGTCTCTATATATTTAGATATTTTAATTCCAGTATCTGGGTTGTGATAAAAAGTTTTTGGACAAATTGAGTTTTTTTCAGCAATCTCTAGTATTTTTTCTTCATCAATATATGAAATAAACGGATAAACAGGAAAGCCAGGGATTCGAATAGTGTAGAGTTTACCAAATACTTGGAACC
>CAUTMU010000034.1:0-4437 GCA_963539535.1 uncultured Acholeplasmataceae bacterium
CTGTATTTTGATTTTAATTTGAGTGCCGAGTGCGGCTTCTTCAAAGCTTAGTCTGTGGGTGGTGTGTAAGTCTGTGCCAGTAGAGCCAGTAGATTGACGACTTGAACCACCTCCAGTAAATGATTGAAAAAAGTCTTTAATATCGCCAAAAAAGTCAGAAAAACCACTAGTGAAACCTTGGAAACCAGAAAAGTCCTGGCCAGAAAACCCAGACATTGGGTCTTCTGAGCCATATTTATCGTAGTTTTGCCGTTTACTTTGGTCAGAAAGCACTTGATAGGCTTCTTGAACTTCTTTAAACTTAGTCTCTGCGTCTTTTTCTTTAGAAATATCTGGATGATATTTCTTGGCTAAAGCACGGTAGGCTTTTTTTATTTCTTCGTCACTAGCGGTTTTAGAAACTCCTAAAATCTCGTAGTAATCGCGTTTAGCAGCCATTAGTTCTTGTCGCTAAAAGTAGCTTCCTTTACGTCTTCTGCTTGGTTTTTGTTATCTTCAGGTTTGGCTTCGTTTGAGGTTTGCGCGCCTTGTTTAGCCTGATATGCTTTCATGGCAATACCTTGTGCGAGTTTTTCAAATGCTTCTTTTTTCTCTTTGATAACCGCAAAGTTTTCAGTTTTAAGTACGTCTTCAAGGTCTTTTTTGGCAGCCTCTATTTCTGATTTTTCTTTCTCGTCAACTTTTTCGCCAAGGTCTTTAATGGCTTTCTCAGTTTGGTAAATCATTGAGTCGGCTTCGTTTTTAAGATCAATTAGTTCTTTTCGTTTACGGTCAGCCTCTTCGTTTTCTTTAGCCTCGTTAACCATACGTTCAATTTCTGATTCAGAAAGTCCAGAGCCACCGGTAATTGTAATTGCCTGTTCTTTGTTTGTGCCAAGGTCTTTGGCTTTAACTGAAACTATACCATTGGCGTCAATGTCAAAAGTAACTTCAATTTGTGGAACACCACGAGGTGCTGGTGGAATTCCGTCTAGGGCGAAACTTCCAAGTGATTTGTTGTCGTGAACTAGTTTGCGTTCACCCTGTAGCACGTGGATTAGCACGCCTGGTTGATTGTCTTGAGCAGTTGAGAAAACTTTTGATTTAGAAGTTGGAATTGTGGTGTTTCTTTCAATAATTTTTTCAAATAGACCACCTAAAGTCTCAATTCCTAAAGAAAGTGGAGTTACGTCTAGCAGTAGTACGTCTTTAACATCACCAGCAAGCACACCACCTTGAATAGCGGCACCCATTGCCACGACTTCGTCTGGGTTAACTGACTTGTTTGGTTCTTTGCCAAGTTCTTTTTTAACCATTTCTTGAACTGCCGGAATACGAGTAGAACCACCTACAAGCAATACTTGGTTAATGTCTGCACTAGTCATTTTTGCATCTTGAAGTGCGCGTTGTACAGGTAGTTTAGCGCGTTCTACTAAGTCTGCTGTCAACTCATCAAACTTAGCACGAGTCAGAGTTTCTTCTAAGTGCACAGGTCCGGCTTGGCCCATAGAAATGAAAGGTAGTGAAATTTGGGTTTGAGTTAAGCCAGATAAGTCTTTTTTGGCTTTTTCAGCGGCGTCTTTTAGGCGTTGCAGCGCAGAGCGGTCGCGAGATAAGTCAACTGCAGTTTCTCGTCTGAACTTTTCAATTAAATAGTCAACGATTTTTTGGTCAAAATCATCGCCACCTAGTTTGTTGTCACCGGCTGTTGAAACTACTTCAAATGTGCCGTCGGCAAGATGAAGGATAGATACGTCAAAAGTACCGCCTCCTAAGTCAAATACCAAGACTGTGTGTTCTTTGTCTTGTTTGTCAAAGCCATAGGCAAGTGCAGCAGCTGTAGGTTCGTTAATAATTCGGCGCACGTTTAGTCCAGCGATTTTACCAGCGTCTTTAGTTGCTTGTCTTTGAGCGTCGTTAAAGTAAGCAGGTACGGTAATAACCGCTTCTGTAACTTCAGCACCAAGATAGGCTTCTGCGGTCTTTTTTAAAGATTGCAAGATCATTGCAGAAATTTCTTCAGGTTTATATTCACCTTTAATAGTTTTAGTTTTAAAGTGAGTTTCGCCCATATGTCTCTTAATTGAAGTGACTGTATCTGGGTTAGTCATTGCCATTCTTTTAGCAGCTTCTCCGACAATAATTTCAATATTGCCACCGTTGTTTTTGAAAGCCACAACTGAAGGGGTAGTTCTGCCACCTTCTGCGTTTTGAATAACTTTTGCTTCACCTGCTTCCATTACAGAAACACATGAGTTGGTTGTACCTAAATCGATACCAATAATTTTATTTGTTTTTGCCATAATTAATTTCCTCCTTTTGAAACTTCGACCATGACAGGTCTAAGTAAACGGTCTTTATATGTGTAGCCGTTTTGAATAATTTTAGTAATAGTGTTTTCAGGTTGAGTAGACTCAACTTTCTCAATTGCTGAGTGCACCATTGGGTCGTATTCGTCGCCAATATTTGGCGTGATTTTAGAGATTCCTTCAGATTCAAGTAGCGAAAATATTTGGTCTGAAAGCATTTTGAAGCCAACTAAGAAGTTTTTAAGTAGTTCGTTTTCAGTCGGCATTTCAGCGACCGTCCTTAGTTGGTCAAGTGGCTGAATAAGTTTGTCAATTAAATCCATATTGGCGTATTTAAAGACAGTTTCTTGTTCAGTTTTGATGCGTTTTTTGTAGTTTTCAAATTCAGCGGCAATTCTTAGCATCTTAGAATTTGCCTCTGTTAACTCAGCCTCAAGTTCTTTGATGCGAAGAGATTTTTTGTGCTTGGTTTTTAAATCTTTTGAATTTTCCGAACTTGTTTCGCTGTATTCTGGGTTTTCAGGAATGTCCTTTTCTTCTTTATTCATCTGTCACCTCCTTTTTAAAAAGATCTAGCAATTTAATTTCAATGTATTTAAGTAAAGGAATAATTGTGTTATAGTCAACGGTATCTGGCGCCATCAAGGCCAGGCAAGAAAGTGAGTTTCCAGTGCGGTAAGGCAGAGTGAAGAGCACTGCTGGGTATTTTTGAATAAACTCAATTTCTTTAGTGAAACGAATAGCCAGACCTGTGTCTTCATTTATTAGGTTTTTTAAGTTTTTTGCCGAAAGCAGGGATTTAAAAGCATGCATTTCTGCACTGGTTTGAAAAAATAGATTATCTTGGAAGTTTTCAAAGCCGATTAGCGTGTATTTGTCACTGTGAAGATTAACTATTTCTTTTCTTAAAACTTTAATTAAAAACCGAATAAACTTGGTTTTTGGGTCATCTGCTAAAACTGGCTGTAGTTGAAAGGCAAGTAGGTCGATAACTTCGGTTAGTTCTTTGTTTACAAGGGATGAAGTTAAGGCATTTAGCCAGTCAGTCAGCATGCTTAACTTAAAGTATTTAGGGATATCTATTTTGTAGTTGCTAACTCGCCCATTTTCTAAAACTATTAAAAGCACTGCTTGCAGTTCGTTTAGCGCAATTATTTGAATTGATTTGACTTTTTGGGAAATCGTGTAGCTTTCGTAGGAAACTATGCAAGAGTTTTTAATAGAAGAAAGCAGGGAAGTTAAAGCCTCAACTACGCCGGATTTTGAAAAAATTGCTTTATCGGCGATTTTATCTACTACTGGAAACAAGTTTTCACATTCTTTAGAAGGAGTAAGTAAGTTTTCGATGTAGTAGCGAAGAGCTTTGGTGCTCGGCACACGGCCAGATGAGGTGTGTGTTTTTTCAAGGAAATTTAGGTTTTCTAAATTACACATGTCTGCCCTAATCGTGGCTGGCGCATATTTTTTAAGATAAGGAATTTCTTCAGATAAATATTTAGAGCCTTGAGGTCGACCTGTTTTGATGTATTCAGAAACAAGGGCTTTTAAGACTAATTTTTCTCTACCTGTTAGCATTTTTAATACCTCCTTTTTGGTTCGTACATATTCTAGCATATTTAATTTAGCACTGTCAATAGTAAAGTGCTATTTTTTAATTTTTTTTAAAAAATGTATTTTGCATAATTAAAAAACGGCTTTATATAGCCGTTTTTTAATTAGCACTTAATCATTAAGAGTGCTAAAATATTTATTTAATTTATTTTAAAATTACTCTACTCGCATGCCAGCACTATACCATTAACAATGTTTATTTCGCGATCATACATGGTACCATTACCTCTAAATGAATATGCTTTATCGTTACTTATATTAGTCGCTACCCACCAATAATCAAAATATTGATAATCATCCCATAATTTGTAGAATGAATCGAGCATAGATTCAGCAAAATCAATGTCGCGATATTTTGTAGTATATACTCTGCCTTTTCCTAAAACTTCCTTGCCATAATCTGATCCGATTTTAGCGAACTTGGAATATTTATTAGAATCGTATGCTGCTTTAAGTGAAAATTTGCCGTTGCCGTATGTTGGTAACCTGAACTTTTCACAACTTTATAACTAACCTAACATTTTGTTGATGATTTTAA
>CAUTMU010000035.1:0-4414 GCA_963539535.1 uncultured Acholeplasmataceae bacterium
TAAAAATAATGCGTGGTTTGGATTGTGAATGGAAAGCAAGATGGTTTTGCCTGTGTCTTTTATTTTCTTTAACATACTTAAAACCATATTTTGATTTTTTAAGTCAAGCGCAGAAGTTGGCTCATCTAAAATAATAACTGGTGTGTCTTGAACTAAAGCAGCAGCGATTAACACCTTTTGTTTTTCACCACCGCTAATCTCACCAAGACATTTATTTAATAACTTCTCAATTCCAAGTTCCTTTGCAATTTCTTTAACTCTTTTAACCAGGCTTTCGTTTGGCGATTTGTAAAACGCAAGTTTGTTTACCAAACTAAAGGAAAGATAGTCAGAAATCTTAACATCTGAAGATAGGTTAATGTGTTGAGGAACATATGAAAATATCTTACTTCTTTCTGCTATTTTTATGGATTTTAAATCCTTTTCTCCATAATAAATATTTCCGCTAATCGGTTGAAGTAGCCCAGCAAGGAGTTTAAGTAAAGTAGTTTTACCAGAACCGTTTAAACCCAAAAGTACGTTAATCGTGCCTTCTTTGAAAAACAAATCTACATTAGAAACTGTTTCCTTGATTTCTTGTTTCTTGTATTTAAAAGATAAATTACTAATTTTAATATTCATTTTTTTGTCTAAACCTTTTGAAAACTAAAATAAAAACCACAATTAGTGTGCTGAGTAGCGAAGTTGTAGCACTCAAGGGCACTTCTGAGTCTGTAAAAGAACGAGAGATAATGTCGCAAACTACCATAAAAGTAGCACCAATAGTTATGGAAAGCGGAATTGAGTATTTGGTATTTCTACCAATAAATAGTCTAGTGATGTGTGGTACAACAAGGCCTACCCAGGCGATTTTACCAGAAAAGCAAACAGAGATTGCTGTAAGCAAAGTAGCAATAATTATAATGCCGTGTTTATAAACTTGGTAGTTAATTCCCTTTGTTTTGGCCTCAGTTTCACCAAGAGCAACAATGTTAATTCGCCAAGCAATTAAAAGTAAAATTGACACACAAACGAGAACCACTATTGTCATTATTAAAACTTGCGAATACAAGGCATTTCCAAAACTACCCATTTCCCAGTAGACAATTGAAGCCAGGGTAGTTTGCGGGTCTGCAAAATATTTTAAAAAGGCCAAAACTGCAGACATTAGTCCACCTACTAATATCCCTGAAATTAACAAAATAGTCTGAGACCTATTTTTAAACAACCTAGCGATAAGCAGGGTTAAAAACACAGTAAGTAGACCTAGAGAAAAGGAAAACATAGAAATGAAAACTGGACCAAGGCCAAGCAGTATAGCGCTTGCTGCACCAACTGAAGAACCCGCTGATACTCCAAGTAAGTCTGGTGAAACTAACTTATTTTGAAAAATCTCTTGATAAAGCAAACCAGAGACAGAAAGGCCAATACCCGCTAGCATAGCCATTGTGGTTCTGGGTAGTCTTAGTTTAAAAATTATGGTTCTTTGTACAGAGTAGGCTGTGTCTTTAGTAAAAACCGCTTTAAAGAAACTACTAAAACCAATGTTGAATCTGCCAACCATTAAAGCAATTATAAAAACCACCACCATTGTTAGCAGAGTTAAAGGTAGCGCGATTCTAAATTTTTTCATTCATCTAGACAAGTGGTTCTAAGTTTGGACCAAGGCCCACTAGCATCGCAGCAGCATCTTGTGCACTTAGTGAGTAGCCAAAATATTCTTTTATTGATTTTGTTAACATGCCAGCGATGTCAAAGGCAAATAAATCTGGATGCAAGGACATTGCTTGCTGGGCAAAAAATATTGGTGTCATTGCAGAAAGTTGTTCAAACGCAGTCACGCCAATCGGAATTTTATACAAGCGACCGTTTTTAACAGCCTTTAACTCATTGAAAGGAGCCTGCGCAATTTTAAGTAAGTTGGTGTGCTGATAAATACCACCAAAAACTACGACATCCGGATTGTAGTTTAAAATTTCTTCATCAGATGGACGGTTAGTTGTAATTTTACTGCCGAGATATTCAAAACCTAATACAGAATACGCGTATTCTGTAAAAGAACCTGAGTTGTCTGTGTAGCCAACACCATTTGGTTTATCGCCGCGAACATAGTAAAGTTTTTGTTTTGCAACTTTACTTTTTTCAAGTGTAGTCTTGATTTTAGAAATTATTGCTTCAACTTCGTTTTCCCACTTGCTTGATTTTTCTTTAACTTCTTCGCTGTCCCAAATTTGTCTAATTAGTTTAGAAAAGAAGGTGACGTATTTCTCAAAGTTAGGCTTTGCGTAAAGCGAAACGCAAACTGCAGGAATTCCGCGTTGATTTAATTCATCTGCTATATATTTCTCTGGTGCAAATACCAAGTCAACTTTGCGTTCTAAAAAAAGCTCAAAACTATTTTTGTAGCCGTAAACATAGTGATTTTTTGAGTTTGGGTAAATGTGGTTTAACCATTTGTTGTTAAGAGTTCCTTTATAAGCTCCATCTATTTTGTCGCCAAGTCCATAGGCTACAAGTAAGTCATAGGTGGTTCTAGAAATGCAGGCTACCTTACTTGGATTTTTTTAACATAAATTTTGGTTCCAAGCATATCTGTAACTTCCACTTTACCAGGTTCATAAAACTGATTTGTACAAGAACCCAAAGTAAACGCGAGTACTAGATTTAAAAAGCTTAGAAACAAGAATGTGATTTTTCTGTTCATTTTAGTTCTCCTTTAATTTAAATAAAATTAAGTCAGTTTTAATTTTATTTAATACAACAAAATCAACAAATTAGTTGAACTTTGATTGGTATTCACAATCTAAGTTTATCATGGCAGTAAGTTGAAACTATAGACACATCTCAAAAAGCATAACTTTTTAGGTATTGTATTCAATAAACACTAAATTAACTCGTAAAAATGTAGCCCTTGCACTACAAATTTCCTTATTTCTGCAAAATGTAGTGTAAGGGCTACAATTTTTTTAAACTACAAGTTAATTTTGAAATATTTTTCTTATTTAGACACTTTTGCGTGTGCAAAAGTGTCTTTTTCATTAGCGAGATCAATTAGCTCTTTAGTTTTGTCAATCAAAAAAAGTGGAATATTTAACACATTGCCATCAAGAGACAAATTATTTAGTGAATATCTTATAACTAGTGGCGTATTTTTTGAATACAGTTTTTTATAGAAGTTTAAACTAGGCGATGCTACATTTTTTCCAGACTTTACTTCTATTGGATAAATATCGTTGTTGATTTGAAGTATAAAGTCAACTTCGTATTTTTCGTCTGCCCAAAAGTAAAGGTCATCTTTAAAAAGAGTATTTAAACTTTGCATCACAAAGTTTTCAGTCAAAGCACCTTTAAATTCGCTAAATAGGCTGTTTTGTTTTAAAAATAATTGGTAATTTAATTTACTTTGTCTACGCAAAAGCCCAACATCAAGGTGATAAAGTTTAAAGTGTGCAGGGTCTGAGTAAGCAGCAAGTGGTAGTGCTGGTTTAGAGATTTTTTTTACTTTTTTTACTAAATTTGCATTAACTAACCACTCTAAATTAGTTTCGTATTCTCTAGCTCTTGCACCCTTTTTGACATTTGAGTAGAGAAACTTCTTTCGGTCTTTAGCTAAACTGCCTGGAATAGACTGCTAAATTAACTTGATTTTGTGAATATCGTAGCTTGTGCTTGGGTTAGTAAAGTCAGTTAAGTGTTTGCCAAAATCACTTTCGTATGAATACAAAATATTTAAAAGTGCACGGTCTGAGTGTTCAATTTCTCTTTCCTTCGTCCAAAGATAAACAGACTCTGGCATTCCCCCAGTGATTAAATACATTTTTAAGCGCTCTAAAAGCAGGTTAAAAAAAGCCTCAGGGATTGGGCTTGGTTCACTTATTTCGTCCATGTAGGCAAGTAAGTTAGTGTCGCCACTGGCGTAGAGAAACTCAGAGAAACTCATGGGATTAACATCAATAAAATCAACTTTGCCAACTGGAAAGCCTGCGGATAAACTCAAGCCTAAAAGAGAACCCGCTGAAATCAGATAAATCTCTGGTGTATTTTCATAAAAATATTTAAGTGAATTTAAAGCCTCAGGACATTCTTGGATTTCGTCGAAAATCAACAAAATATCTTTAGTTATTTTTTTGCCAGTTGCAAACTCCAAATTTTTAATTATTCTAAAAACATCTTTAGTTTCTTTAAAAAACTGGCAATAGTCTTTGTTTTCATCAAAATTGATATAGACAAAATCCCGAAACTCTTTGCCAAACTCTTTCATTAGCCAAGTTTTTCCAACTTGTCTAGCACCACGTAAAATAAGTGGTTTTCTGTATTTTGAATTCTTCCAAAGTATTAACTCGTTTAAAGCAAATCGTTTCATATTGACCTCTGTTTGTCTTAATTATAAAAGAAGAAAATGCTTTTTACAATTAAAATCACACTCCCGTGTTTC
>CAUTMU010000036.1:0-4294 GCA_963539535.1 uncultured Acholeplasmataceae bacterium
ATACCACATTTGTGGGTTCTGGTAGGCAAATAACAGCGGTGTTTCAAGTTTAGTTTTTTAAAAAATTATATGGGTTTTGTAGTCATATAATTATTAGATTTTGTTTCTAGTTACGCCAATTACTTTTTAGTTTTCTGCAATTTGAGCTGATTTTACCTTTGTTATAACTTGCTCAATAATCTCTTTTGGGAGAAAAGCATCCATGTTCGCATTGTGTTTAATCAGTTCTTTGATGTTTTTTGAAGAGATAAACAAAAACTTATGGTCAGCAATTAGATAAATTGTGTCAATGCTTTTATCTAAAGTTTGGTTGAAATTATAAAGGTTTTGTTCATATTGCAAATCAGCAATGTTTCTAATACCACGAGCAAGTAAGGAAATATTTTCTTTTTTAGCAAACTCAACAGTCAAACCGTTAGTTGTTTTAACTTCTAAATTAGGCAAGTTTTTGCAAACTAACTTTACCATTTCTAAACGCTCACTTTGCGTAAATAAGTATTGTTTTTCTGCATTATTTGAAACTAAAACTACAACTCTTTCAAACTGCCTTGCTAGTCTTTTAATGATTTCTAGGTGACCCAAAGTTATCGGATCAAAGGAACCAGGTAAGCAAACTGAGTTAGTTTTGTTAATATTTGCATTTGTTTTTATTGATTTAGACATTAAAAACCTCTTCGTAAATTAAAAAAAGGGTTGTTCCCTTTTTTTAAAAAAATATATATAGAATGGCAGGGGTAGTAGGATTCGAACCCACACCAAGGGTTTTGGAGACCCGCATGCTACCGTTGACACCATACCCCTATAAATATTTCCAGGCTGAACCTGAAAATATTTAAATTACGATTGATACTTATTTAGAATCTGGTAAACTTTCGTCTTTCTGCTCTGGTTCTGAGTTTTCAGAAACAGTTTCTTCGCCTGCATTTGCGCTAGACTCTTTGTATTCCGCCTCTTGAGCAGCCGGTTGTTTTGCAAATTGATGTTTTGATTTTCTGTCTTTAAGAATTTCAACGATAAACTTATGGAAAACTAATAGATAAATAACACCAAGACCAACTAGTGAAGTCAATACTGATTGCCAAATAATTTTTCCGTTATATTGGTTTAAGTTATATTGTTTAAACTCAGCGAATGTTTTGTTTTCTTTGTATTTATTGATACTTTCAACAGCGTTTGCTTTGGTGTGAATTACTTCTTGGTTGCCTTCTAGTTTAAGGCCGGTTTTTGCAAATTCAACTACAGTTTGTTTATGCCCATACTCAGCGATTTTGCTGTCTTTGATTTTAGCGTTAATAGTTTGGATAAACATTCTTTCAATTTCAAATGGTTTCTCTTTATCTGCAGTTTCTACAATAGTTGGGTATTGCGGAAATAAGTTAACGCCTGTATTGTCGCTGGTTGGTTTACCTGCTTCTTTTGAGTTTGAGTTAAAAACAATGTCTAGCTTAAATAAAACTTTTGAGTTAGTGATGTATGAAGGAATTTCTGTGTAGTCTTGTTGAGAAGGGTCAACTAAATCAGTTTTGCCGTATTTTCCACTTTCTATAAATAAAAGAAAACCAAGTGCGTTAGTTTTGCGGTTTTGAACAGCAAAAAACATTAGTTCAAGATCTTTAACTTCATTGCCTGCTTTTTCTGGGAATTTTGCAGTAAAGTAAGCCTGTGGTTGGATATTAAAGTTATGAAAAGCAGCGTAAGAACGCAGAAACTCACTTCTTGCGTGTTCTTTATTTTTAGCCTCTGCACCTAAATAAGTTTTATAAGTAGTAGCTGGTGATAATTGGTTAGTTGTGTCTTTGAAAAAAGAAGTTCTACGGTCCTTAAGTCCAGTGATAATTATTGAATACAAAATAAAAGCAAGAAATGCAAGTAAAATTACTAGGAAAAATATCCTTTGAATACCAAATTTTTTAGTTTCATTTTTTGACATTGTTCACCTCGTTAACAGGTATTATTATATAACATCTAGTTTAAATTAAGCGCTATATAAAATATTTGGATATTTTTTTCCAAAAGCATATAATATAAAAGATGTGGCGGTTGTGGCGAAGTGGTAACGCGACGGATTGTGGCTCCGATATGCGTGGGTTCGATTCCCATCAGCCGCCCCATTTTAAATAAGTTTAAGACACCCTTTTAAGTTAGTAAAGCTAATTTAAAAGGGTTTTAATTTTGTCTAAAAACATTCACTTCAACAAAATCAAAATGCGGTTTACACACTTTTTTGGGTAAAAGTGTGATTTTTTACACATAATTACCCAAAAAAGTGTGATTTTAATTGTAAAAAGCATTTTCTTCTTTTATAATTCCTGAGTTTCGGAGATATGAAATTTAAAACGGAATTATTGGCTCTGTTAAGCCGATAATTCCGTTTTTTCTTGTATACCAGAAAATAAGAGGGTTATTTGAATAAAACCGATATTTCTTTTTCGGTTTTCATTTTTTGATTTAACCTAATTCCGTAGTAAATAGCCATTAGATTTAGGTTATCGTCAATATACAAAAGTTGGTATTTATTGCCTATTTTAAAGGCTTTGTATTTCCTTAAAGACTCTATATACTTACACGAATTTATCTTTCCTCTCAGTTTTTTAACTTCAACTATTCTAGACAGCATTAGTGCTGTCATACAAATTAAAAAATGGCCTTTAATGCTTTGAATATTTTTATGGTGAACAGGTCTTGCTTCTAGCGTAGTTTTTAGAATTCTAAAAGATTCTTCTATTTTCCAAAGTCTCTTATAGGCGTCAATAATTTCTTTATCAGGTGCTTTTAGTTCGCTGGTGACCAACATATTAAAACCATCTAATTGTTCGTCAATTTTGACTTTGTCAAAGTCAATATATCGTTCTTTCTCTGCATCTAAAATTTCACCGTTTGCATCAATTATTTCTTCGTGAATATACTTAGAACCAAAACCATAAATTGATTTTTTGTAAAGTGACTCGAAGTTCAAATTTTTCTCTTGTTTTTCAATAACTTTACTACGCTCAATTTTGGTTTTAATTGAGTAGTCTCTTGACCAAAAGGCCACTCTTTTTTGTGGGATTTCTTTGTATTGTTTCTTGTTTGTTCGGTCGTTTATATCAACCCGATTAAAATAATCTACAGTTGACTTATACTTAAAAACCACTTCTCCGTTTTCGTCAAGTATTTCTTTGTATCCGCTTGGGTCTAAAATCCAGGCTTTTGTCTCTTTAGTGGCTTTACGGACTGATTCTGAAAAGATATAACCATCGTCTTCCACATAGGTTCTAACGATATTAGATGAACAGTTTAAACCTTTATCTGCGATTCTAATTACTTTGTTATGGATGTTAAATTGGTTTTTCATGCTGGTTAAAACATCTTTGAAAACCGGAATTTCCGACTTGTTTCCAGGGTACATTTTATATGCAATTGGGATACCCTCTTGGTCTATTAACAGACCGAGTCCTATTAACGGATTTGGTCTGTTTTCTTTACTTGGTCCTGGTTTTAAAAAGTCAGTTGGCTTATCAATTTCAAAGTAAAAATTAGTGCAGTCAAAATATACTCGCTCTTTTTTGGTGATGTAATTTTCTTCAAAAGCGCTTCTAATTCCAGCAAAAATTACCTCGTCGTTTTCCTCTGTTCCAAGCAGTTCAACAGCATCATACATTTGGTCTTTTGAAAAATTAAAATCGTGGTAAAAACTAGGAATAACTTTGTGGTAACTTTGAATTTTTGAGGCAGGTTCCATTAGTCTAGCGTAAACTAATGGCTCAAAAATATCTGAAAGTCTGTATTGTTCTCTGCCACCACGAAACAACTGAACACCTTTTAAATATTTATGAATTTGAAGTTCATCGTACAACTTTTTAAATGGGAAATAACCAATATTAAGAAGTTCTGGTTTTTCCATAGAAATTGGTGATTTATCTATTTCTTTTCTTTTCTTGTTTTCAAGTGCACACTGTTTTTTGAAGTAGTTATACGGGTCTGAATATTTTTGTTCTAGCTCATCTATATAGCCAAGTGACTTCACAGTTTTGTGCACTGAATTTTTAGTTTTTTTGCTGTAGACTGCATCTGCAATAACAAGGTAAATTCTGTTATCTTTCTTAGGTATCTTTTTTACTATTAAACTCATATTGTCCCCCTTATAAAGCCAATAAGTTCCTTAATTATTATACTACAGTTTACATTATTATACAAGATATAACAACTGGTAAAAAAAATTCTTATCAATAAAAAAACGGCTCTATTGAGCCGTTAAATTTAAAAAATAGCAGAATTTACTCCAAAAAAATCTTGTATAACCCCGAAACACGGG
>CAUTMU010000037.1:0-4223 GCA_963539535.1 uncultured Acholeplasmataceae bacterium
AAATGTGTGTATTTTGCTTATTTTTATAGTGTCTGTAATTGGGAATTCTTTATTACTTAAATTTAATTTATAAATCTAGTTTTTGTCCAAACATACAAACTGGTTTAACTAGTTGCAGGTAAAGACTATACATAACTTCGTTTAAAGAAGTGGTTTTTCTATTTCCAAAAATTTTTTCAACGAACTGCGGGTTGTCAATAAAAGGGTTTCGGTTTTTTTGATATTGAGCCAAAATGTTGTTTCTTCTTTTTTCAAATTCGTTAACCGGATCTTGTCTATGCCATTTTAAGAAAGTCTCTAATTTACCTACCTTTTTAAGCGGGAAGTCATAACGCAGAGCCATATACAGACAAATTCTTGCGATATCGCCAACATGTTCATCACCTGGATAGTAGGTCTTGCCGTTAATTGCTTTATTTGCACCACTTCCTTCAACAAACGGATAGTTAGACCTACTTGAGTTGGTTTGAATATCACAGGCTCTTAAGTTGTGAAGTTCACCTTTTGCAATACCGTGCTCTTTTAATTTAGAGTTTGGCACAACGTGTTCACGGTTCCAGCCACCTTTTGAGTTTAGTCTATATTGATATCTTGGACTGTCCCCAGTATACGCTAAATAAAAATAACCAGGGTTTGTGATAGACTCATCTGCTTTTCTAAGCGCTTCTAGTGCTGTGTCATAAGAAGTTGCTGGTTTGTCTATGATTTGTTTAAGCCTTGCGCGAAGCGCATCACCTTCCAGACCTTTTACAGAAGAATAATAGCCATTTACTTCGTCTAAGTCTTCAGCTGGTCCGTTGTATTTATATACAGCCTTAAGTGTTGTGTCTTCGGTTAACTTTGCATTGAAATTAAAAATATCGTCGGTTTTGCCAGTCTTAGACCAACCTAAAAACTCGTAGTTTTGCTTAGTTGGGTTGCCGGGGTTTTTTGCAGTTTGTCCAACTTCAATAATTTGTGGTTGAACACCACCTGCAATAGTTCCGCCGTTTAAGTCAAAGAAAACATTGATTTTCCCGCTTTCATTAACGTGCGGTTTAAACTCAAAACTTTCTGAAACTGAACATTGTGGTTGGTTGTAAAACGAAAACACTAAATTAGTCAAGTCATAAGACTTACCTGGTTTTAAGTTTTCAAGTATTGAAGCCCATTTGGCTTTATTTACGCGGCTGTCATATCTAAAGGTAAGTTGTTTGCCGAAAAACTCAAAAACAATGTTGATGTTTCCAAATTTTTTATCTTTTTCAAAACTTTTAACCTTTGCGTTAGTGATGCTAACTAGCGTACTTTGTAGTCTAGCCTGGTGTTTAACAATGTCTAGTTTAGTTATGTCTAGGGCTGTTGGAAAAGGTTCTTCTGGATTTGGAATTTCTTTAATTTCAGTAATTTTTGAAATTTGAACTAAACCGTTGTATACAGTGCGAGTTCCGGAAACTAGAACGTACTTTCCAACCAGTGCTTGGATTTGACTAAACTTAACCGAGTCGTTTTTACCAGATTTTAAAGTAATTCCGCCGGTACTGTCTTGAAGAGCCACGCCAAAGTTTAAGTAATAGGCAACTATCCAGCCTATTGCGGTAACTTTTTCATTATCATTTGCTTTGACTGCTTTAATTACAGGATGCTGGTTTTTAGGAGTTGGATTTGGTTCAGGCTCTGGGGACGGAGTTGGTGGGTTAGGATTTGGTTGTGGGTTAGGATCAGGGGTTGGTGAAGGTTCAGGTAAAGTGTTGTCTATTTTGGCAATAAAAATCTTAAACAACTTAGTAAGTTGTTGATTTTTATAGCTAACCGTAATTTTTACAATTAAAGTGCTGTCTTCTGATTTTTTGTTTATCTTAATAGTTGAGTTTTCGTAACTTGCAATTTTGTTGTCGTTAAACTCAACCTTAATGTCTACTTTATATTTGTTTTTAAGTTCTTCTAAATTAGTTTGAATGTCAGCATTGACTCTTTTATTAGAGTAGTCTTTTAAACTAACTTCGTTCATTATCGTATTTAAATTAACTTTAGTACAACAATAGAAAAAGAATGACAACATCGCAACTAACAGTAAAACAAATGCTTTTTTCATAAATAAAAACCCCTTTACACTTGCTTAAATATTTTACCACTTATATTTTTAAAATGTAAGCGTTTACATTTAAATTTTTTTGCAAATTTAGAGGGATTTTTTGAAATAATTTATTCTTTTTTTGATTTTTCTTTTAAATCTTCTAAGATTAGTTTAAGTTCAGTGATCATGTAAAGCGAACCTGCGATTAAAACCAGGTCATATTTTTTGGCCAAAGTGTCTAGTTTTAAAATAAAATCTTTAATTGATACCACACCAAGTGGTCGCACACCTTGGTTAATAAACTCTTTAGCAAGTTCTATAGATGCCAAACTTCTGTCTGGTTTTATAGTAACTTCGCTAGTCACTACAGTTAAGTTTTTAATCTTAATGATTTCTTCAACCATTTTGTTGTAATTTTTGTCTTTCATACAAGACATTAAAAGCAACACAGTTGAACCTTGTGGCAAGGTATCTCTTATAAACTGAGAAAGTTCTTTAAAAGCATTTAAGTTATGTGCGCCGTCTATCATAACGTTTTCTTTAATAAACTCATATCTACCTTGATATTTAGTTTCGCACACCGCATCTACATTTTTATCAAAATCAGTTTTAATAACTCCGCGGTCATTTAAATGCTTTAACACGTTTAGTGCTAAAAATGAGTTTTGAATTTGCACACGACCTCTGGCCTCTAACTTAACTAATCTACCGCCATACTCATAACTACAAACGTTGATGCCAACATTGGCTTTATTGATTTCTTTTAAGTTAACTATTTCTAACTTAGCATTTCTTTCTTTGCATTTGTCGTGTAAATAGTTTTCAAGAGCCTTGCCAAGCGGCAAGGCAACGGCTAAACCGTTTTCACGAATTGCATCTGCTTTATGCTCTAAAATTACACGGCGGTTTTTACCTAAAAACTTAGTGTGGTCTAAATCTACTCTGGTAATTACCGTTGCTAGTTTATTTTTAGTAGCGTTTGTAGCGTCGTCTCTACCACCTAGTCCTGCTTCTACTACAGCATAGTCTATTTTGTTTTTAGCAAAATGAATTAGGGTAATTAAATACTCAAGTTCAAAACGAGAAATTTCAACACCGTTGTTATCAGAAATATTGATTAAATGCATCAAGACATTTAAAATCAAATAAATTTCTGAAAAAGTAATTTCCTTGCCAGATATAGAAATTGAGTCAGTTAAACTCTTTACGTAAGGCGACTGAAATAAGCCAACTTTGTAGCCATTTCGCTCAAGAGCTTTAGAAATATAAAGTGAAGTGCTACCTTTACCGTTAGTTCCAACTACGTGGATATACGGAATTTGATTTAAGAACTCTAAGTTCTTTAAAAAATAATTCATGCGTTCTAGCCCCATATTAAAGTCTGCTCTGGTCTCAAGGTAGTCAAGTACGTATTTTTTTGAAACTTTTTCAGCCAGTGTTTTTATTGAAGTTTTCTTTTCAGGATCTAGTTTTTCAGCCTCAATTTTGCAAATTAAGTTTAAGTGAATAGGGTCTGTTAATCTAACTGGGTTTGGCAATTTAAAAGTAGGTAAATTAAAAATAATGTCGTCTGCGTAAATAAAGTTAAGTTCCAGCCAATATAAGTTTTTAAGTTCTTTGTTTTCTGCTTTGCCTTTTAATTGGTTTAAGAAAATAAAGAGTTGTAGCGGTGTCAAAGCAGTCTCTAAAACATAGGCCAAGGTGAAGTTGTGTTTAGGTTGTTTAAAATTAGCAGGAGTAACTTTAACAGCAGGAGACTTGGCAATTATTTTAAGGTTATTGGCCAGAAAAATAGACTCAAGTTCTTGAGTTTTTTTCTCAACATCAATAAAATCAAGTTGTGCAGTAATATAGGCTTTCATTCAACCTCCAAAGAGTTGCAATTATTTTAGTAACTTAGCCTAACAAAAAGACTTTGCAACTTGTTAGATTATACAATAGAGTAAGTTAAAAGAAAAGACCAAAAATGAACTTTTTGGTCTTATTTTGCTAAACTTATACTAAAAATTTTTGGTTTAAGGTGTTAATCTTGAGTTAAACTATTGTTTAGACATTCATTGGTCATGTAAACTTGTTTAAACACAAAAAATATTTTTAGTTATTTTGATTGTCTCCTGAACTTTTCACAACTTTATAACTAACCTAACATTTTGTTGATGATTTTAAT
>CAUTMU010000038.1:0-3918 GCA_963539535.1 uncultured Acholeplasmataceae bacterium
AATCAGAAACGTTGACGCGAATTATGTTTCTGGTGTTTGGATTCATTGTAGTTTCCCAAAGTTGGTCAAAGTTCATTTCACCTAAACCTTTGAAACGCTGGATTTGAAACTTACCTTCGCCTTGTGCTTTAATTAACTCTTCGTCAGACCAGCAGTAGATTTTTTTAGTTTTATTAGAAAGTTTATAAAGAGGTGGGTTTGCAATATAAAGATATCCGTGTTCAATCAGTGGTTTCATGAATCTAAAGAAGAAAGTTAAAAGCAGAATTTGAATATGCGCGCCATCTGTGTCGGCGTCGGTCATGATAATAACTTTGTGGTAGTTTGATTTTTTTAAGTCAAACTTATTGCCAAAATCTGCACCAATTGCGTGAATTATGTTTAAAATTTCTTCGTTTTTAAGAATTTGGTCAACATTGGCTTTCTCGGTATTCAAAACTTTACCTCTAAGCGGCAAAATAGCCTGAAACTGACGGTTGCGACCTTGTTTTGCAGAACCGCCCGCTGAGTCTCCTTCTACTAAGAAAAGTTCGCGTTCTTCTGCTTTTTTAGAAAGAGCGGGAGTTAGTTTTCCTGAAAGCACATAGTCTTTCTTGGCAGAAGTTTTGCCTTGTCTGGCTTGTTCTCTTGCTTTTCTTGCAGCAATTCTCGCTTTTTTTGCAAGTAGTGCTTTGTTAAGCAGAGTTTCGGAAAGTTTTTTGTTTTCCTCTAGAAAGTAACTTAGTTTTTCATAAACTACTTGGTCAACTGCGGCTCTGGCCTCAGGGGTTCCAAGTTTTGCCTTAGTTTGTCCTTCAAATTGCAGCAGTTTTTCAGGAACTTTTAAAGAAATGACAGCAATCAAACCTTCTCTTAAATCAACTCCGTCTAGGTTTTCGTCTTTTTCTTTTAAGAAGTTGTATTTACGCGCGTATTCGTTAAACGCACGAGTAAAGGCAGTTTTAAAACCAATTTCGTGAGTTCCACCATCTTTAGTGCGGATGTTGTTGACAAAAGAAATGATGTTTTCTGAATAAGTTTCAAAATACATAAAAGCACAATCTATTTCAATTGGCAGATTGCAGTTGTCAGAAAAATGTTCACCTGCAAAAGTTTTGATTTGACCAAGCGGTTTTTTAGAGCCAGCCAACAATTGAACATACTCTTTAATTCCGTTTTCGTATTCAAACTCTTCGCGTTTTTTTGAGCGTTCGTCAATTAAAACTACTTTTAGACCTTTGATTAAAAAGGCAGCCTCACGGATGCGTTCACGAATTGTTTCGTAGATGAAAGTAGTAGTTTGAAAAATTTTAGGATCTGGCCAAAACTCGATTTTAGTCCCAGTTCTGCGGGTATCTCCGATTATTTGGTCTGTTTGAATTTTAGAGCCACCATCTGAGTAAGTTTGCTGACAAATTTTGCCGTCTCTGGCAGAAGTTACTGTGAACTTAGAAGAAAGTGCGTTTACAACAGCACCACCAAGACCATGCAGACCTCCAGATACCTTGTAACCTGAATCTGAGAATTTACCACCAGCGTGCAGAGTTGTAAAAATGAGTTGCAGTGTAGAGACACCAGACTCATGTTTTTTGTAAGGAATACCACGGCCTTCGTCTTCCACACAAATTGAGTTGTCTTTACGAACGGTTAAAGTAATGGTGTTTCCAAATCCAGATAAAGCCTCATCAACTGCGTTGTCAAAAATTTCCCAAACTAAGTGGTGTAGTCCTCTTGAATCAGTTGAGCCAATGTACATCCCAGGGCGTTTACGAACAGCCTCAAGACCTTTTAAAACTTGTATGGATTTTTCGTCGTAATTCTTTAAATTTGCCATCAATATCCTCTTTATATGCGTATTTTTTTATAAAATGCGTGAAATTAGGGGAATAAAAATGCACGCAGATACGCAAGTATTTTAACATTTTAGCCTTGGTTTTGCAATTGAAAAATAGCATTTCAATACAAAAAAATATTATCAAAAATACGAAAAAACAGAGAGGTATTCTGTGTTTGTAAACACTATATGGTCAAGCAGTTTAATGTCTAAATGCCGAAGAATTTCTAAGCAAATTTCAGTAGTTTTAATGTCAGTTTCACTAGGTTCTGGGTCTTGACTTGGGTGGTTGTGTATCAAAACTATTTGGTTTGCTTTAAAGTGATTTGATAATAAAACGATTTCTCTAAGCGGAATTTTTAAGTTATTCGGACTCAAGCCTGTAAACACTTTTTTACCCACAAATCTTAGTTTGCTGTCTAAAAATATACAAAGTAAGTGCTCAGTTTTTTTGGCGAAAAAAAGCCAAGCAAATCTTTTTTGAAAGTCTGCCGATGTTTCAAGAGGTTTTGATTTATCTATTGATTTCTTGGCTGTAAGCGCAAGAAAAGCTTTTGTAGTTTTTAGTTTTAGTTTTAAAAAATTATCAATTTTTAGATTGTCAAGATTATAATTTTGGTCGTTGATGTCAATGGTTTTGGCAATTTTTCTGGCAACTGTAAAATTATTTTTTAGGTCTTGTTTGTCTTTTGCAAGCAAAATTTGAATGCTTTTAATTAGTTTTGATTCATCTTTTTTTGTCATTTTCATAATTTATCTACTCTGATTTTTAAGTTATCAACTGTTTTTGTTTGCAATATAGTTAGCACTATTTTAAAAAATTACTTAAAAATTAACAAATTAAGTAGGTATTTTGTTATGATTTTAAGGTAAATCAATGAGAGAAAAAATTCATGAAAATAGTATTTATCAGACACGGCAAAACTAAAACTAACGCCTTAAATAAAATCCAGGGACATGTTGACACTCACCTTGACCCCAATTGGTATTTTGAACTAAAAAATACTGCTCGGTTTTTAAAGAAGAACAAGTTAGTTCCAGACAGAGTACTAGTCTCTCCTTTTTCAAGGGCTTTTGAGACTGCTGTTTTTTTAAAAAATGAACTGAAGTTAGCACTGCCACTAATTGCTGATGGCAATATAGTAGAACGTGAGTTTGGTGAGTTTGACGGAATGCCCACTTCTTTAATTCCAAGTTTAAAAACTGGTCGTAATTTTGAAGACGATAAAATGCTTTTTAAAAGAGCGATAAGTTTTTTAAAAAAAGCAAGCCAAATAAAAAGTGGCACACTGTTTGTTGTATGCCACTCGCATTTTATTAAAACTATCGTCTGGATTTTAAATAAAGAAAGATGCTTTACCGCTAAATTTCAAAACGGTGGGGTAGTTGTTGTTGAAAACAACCAAATAAGCGCTAGTTTTAGTTTTGATATCCTTGACTAGTTTTTAACTCTGTCTTGAAAAGACTTTTTTTGTTTTAATTCAAGCTCAGCCAAACGTTTAAATAGCTCTTTTTGCTCAGCGCTTAGACTTGCTGGAGTTTGGACTTTAATTTCAATTAAGTGGTCGCCTTGACGACCAGATCTCTTCACACCTCTGCCAGATAACTTCAGGTAAGCACCTGACTGAATGCCAGCGGGCACTACTAGGTCAATGTTGCCGTGAATGGTTTGAACGTTAATATTGGCACCAAGAGCGGCTTCTGCGAAAGTTAAAGATAAGGTTGTGTAGATATCTAGGTTTTTTCGTTTAAAGAATTTAGATTCAGCTACAATAAACTCAATTAAAAGATCACCTGAGCGTGAATTGAAAGCGCCTTCGTTGCCACTTCCTTTAACCGAAAGCACGTCTCCAGTTTCAACACCACTTGGGACATTAATAGTAATTGTTTCTGTTGCTTTAACTCTAGACTGCCCTGCACATACCCGACAAGGGTTTGAAACAGTAGTTCCAGTTCCACTACATTTTGAACATGCCTTTTCTTCTTGAATTTGGCCAAATATAGAGTTTCTGATTTGATAAGTTCTACCGTGCCCTTGGCAAGCCGAACATGTTGCTGGTGCTGATTTGTCAAAACTACCAGTACCAGCACATTCTGAACATTTT
>CAUTMU010000039.1:0-3878 GCA_963539535.1 uncultured Acholeplasmataceae bacterium
TTGACGTCTTTAACCAGTGGCTTGACTGTTTTTTCAACAGTTATAGTACTAGTTACACCGCTTTGACTGTAGCCTTTGTGGTTTAGTCCTTCTGCGATATTTAACTTATAGACGTTTGGAGTTAGTCCATTTCCGTTGTAAATCAGTTTGCCTTTAACTTTAACATTGTTAAATTGATTGATAGGAGATGAGTCTGCAGAAATTCCAGAAAGCGAGTGGTTGACGTGGTTTGCACTCAATGTATAGATTTTGTAGTCCTTAAACATAGTAAGTTCAGTTGTATATTCACCTTGTTCAGTTGCTTTAAATAAATGGTAAGTGTCCGCTGAATACTGCTCAGTCTCGCCCCTCATTTCAGTGGTTCTAAAACCAACAATGTGGGTGTTAAAACGATTTTTCTTTAAAGTTAATTTAACTTTTGCACCATACGGAAATAAATAGTAGTTTGAGTTGTCTTGAAGTGGTTTAGTTGGGTTCTCTTTAGCCAGTTCATACATTGAGTTGTTTTTATACAAACGCACACCTTTGTCAAATTGAGTGCCTTCTTTTGAAATATCAAAGGCCATGTGACCTTTGGCATCTTTATCTAATACTAAGAACTTAGCGTAGCTCTTTTGATAAATTCCGGTGATTTCTCTTGAAGACTCGCCAATTGGCAAGTCAAATAAGTCTTTAGATTCTAACTTACCCGGTTCAACGAAGTTAAGAGAAGATTTGTTCTTTTCAACTGAGTTTAGCCAAAAATGGTCTAAAGACATTTTTTCTTTTTCAGAGTAGTTTTTAAAAGCAAGAACATAGCGAGCATTTGGATCTTTAACGTGGTATGTATTTTTGCGAAGTCTTTCAACTGTGTAGTTTTTGTTAATTTTATATAGATGAACTTGTTCTTCTCCAGCGTTTCCAGTGTAAAAAACGTAGTCTTGATTTTCAGGAACTGGTACATTATTTGAGTTTATGTTAATTTTTCCAACAAAATCCAGGTCAACATTTTCAATAGCCTGGTCAGTTTGAGCAATAGAATGAGCAAGTCCGTCTACATAGAAATTATAGTCATTGGCAGGAGAGACGTCACCACGCGCAAAGTAAGTTGAGTTAATTGTATATTTAGCATTTTTAACCGCAATGTCACTCACTTTTGCGTTAACTCCAATTTGGTATGCCAGTGAAGACACCGAAAGTCTTGGGAAAAAGTCGTAAACTGCGGTAATGTCTACATTTAACTCAAAGTTAATATCTTCGGCTTTAATGTGGCTAATGGTACCTTCTGATTTATAGGCAACCAGTGAGATGTTGTAACTTCTTTGGATTGAAGAAGAGCGTTTAAACTTATCTGAAAAAGAGATATTTTTAAAAGCAATATGGTCAATTTGAGCACCTGGTGCAACGTGGAAAGCAATTAGCGAAATTCCTACGTTTTCCGCAGTTGTCAGTTCTTTTTCTTTAATTTTAATTTCTACGTTTTCAAAGTTTAAGTGATGAACGCGTGCGTATCTGTCAAGATTTCCAAAAATAGAAGTTCCTTGGTTGTTGTAAAGATTAGTGTCACGAGGTGATCTTTTTGAGTAATCACTACCTTTTAGTAGACTTTCGTCTTTTTGAATAATGAATTTAAAGTTGCGAATTGTTTTGTTATTGCCATCAAAATCAAAAGCACGGTTTTTACCAAACAAAGCAGGAAGTTCACGACCTTTTAGGTCAAGGTCTTTCATCAGTTTAAAGTTGCCTTCTTGTTTTTCTGATTTTATTTTTAAAAGGTCTTCATATGAATAAATTGCATAAGTTTTTAATTTAGAGATAGCAATTGTTTGAAAAATCATACCTTCAAGCGGATGTTTTTTAGTCACACGCCAGTTTTTAAGTAGATAAACTTTTTCGTTATCGTAAGTGAAGTACACAAGTGCAACATATTTTTTTTCTGGTTTTAAGTTTCTAATTTCAAAAGCTAGAGAAACTTTGCCTTTTTTTGCGTCTTTTTCAAAAGAAAATTCAAAGTAAGGCTTAGAAGATGCTTTTAAGTCGCTAGTTGCTTTAGGAATAGCCACACCAAGTTCATCATGGCCATCACCTGCTTTATGTTCGTTTACCTGAATTTGTACGTTAGCGTCGGCTCCTTGTGATAAAAACGCCTGGCGGTCGCGGTGGCGGTTTAATCTAAAGGTAAAGAAAGCAGATTCCGCTTTAATGTCTTGTTTTACAGAAACTCGGTAAAGACTGCAGGCAGTTAAAGTAAGTGCTGAAATTAGCGTTAAAAAACCAACTAGTAAGAATTTAATTTGTTTTACCATATTTTGACGCGCTCCTCTGGCTTGGTGTACATTAAGTCTCCTTCTTTGATGCCGTAATGTTCAATAAACTCATCTAAATTAGCAAGTTGACGGTTAGATCTAAGTTCACCAGTTGCGTGTACGTCAACATTGGCAAGCATTTGATAGTACTCAACCCTGGCTTTGTTAAACCAGTTTGTAGCCCAAGACTTAAAGAAAGCATCTAGGTCAACAGTTTTGTCCATTTTTAAAGCAGAAAGTGCACAACTTAAGCCCCCACAGTCCGCAATGTTTTCAGAAACTGTCAAAGTTCCATTGCATTTGACACCAAGTGAGTTACAGTGTCCGTCAAACAACTTAATCATTTGTTTTTTCTTTTCTTCAAATGCTGATAAATCGGCTTTAGTCCACCAGTTATTCAAGCGTCCGTGTTCGTCAAACTTCGCACCGTTGTTGTCAAAAGCATGCGAGATTTCGTGGGCAATAACTGTACCAATTCCACCGTAGTTAGCAGAGTTTGAGTTTTCTTTTGAGTAAAACGGAGGTTGAAGAATACCTGCTGGAAACACAATTTGGTTAAAAAGTGGGTGGAAGTAAGCGTTCACTTCATAAGCAGCCATTCCCCAGTATTTAGTGTTAACAGGTTCCTTATATTGCGCGTATTCATAGGCAGTCATAAGGCGTTTTAAAGAAATTGTGGCTGAGACTAAAGTTTCGCCTTCCGCTTTAGTCTTGATTTTAAAGTCTTGATAGTAAGGCGGAATTTCGTCAGGATATCCAACAAAAGGTTTGATTTTAGATAGTTTTAAAACTGCTTTTTCGCGAGTTTCTTTACTTAACCAAGTGTTTTTAGAAAGACGTTCTGTGTAAACTGCGATAAATCGACGAATCATTTCCAAAACATCGGCTTTACCTTGTTCACCGAAATATTTTTTACCGAAATAAATACCAACTGGTTCATCAAAAAACGCCAAAGTGGTGTATAGCGCTTTTTTTGCTCTTGGCTGTGGTTGTTTTTGGCCAACTAATTTACGTCTTAAAGCACCAGCAACATCGGCAAGTTCTTCAGATAAGTAGCGAGCGTTGCCAAGGGCAGTTTTAACTATCATCCAAGATTTAATGATTTCAAAGTTTTCTTTTGAAAACACAGTGTTTAAATTTTCAAAGAAACGAGGATATGCGATATTAACGATTTCTGCGTCTACTTTAGTCAGTGTTTTAAAAATATGGCTAAACTTTAAATATTTAGATTTGGCGTCAACTTCTTTTAACGGAGTTGGGTTAAATTTTTTGTCGTATTCAGCGTCTTCTAATCTAGATGAAGTAAAAGGTGCTAAAAATTTGTCAAATTCCAGAGTTTCTTTAACATATTTTTCAACTAAATCATCGTGCAACCCAGCACTTTTTAACACAGTTTTAGTAGACTCAGCAAAAACTACCAAGTTTTCATTAAGTTGATCTAGATTTTTTTCATAGTACTCACGATCTGGCATGATGGTGTTTGCATGGTCAACTGCCAAAATGTGTTTAGTTGGATCTGCAAAGCTTTGAGAAATCCCGATAGTTACAGGTAGGGGAATACTGCTTAGCTCAAGTTCAGGGTAAGCAGATGCC
>CAUTMU010000040.1:0-3871 GCA_963539535.1 uncultured Acholeplasmataceae bacterium
TTTTTAAACCGAAATAAAGCCAAAATGGAGACAACTCTGGTAGATGTTCAAAAAAATTTAAACAACGGAAACGACTCAACTATTGACTTTATTAAGTTCTTTACAGAAATTTTGGCCAAGACATACGAGGACTTTAGAGTGCAAATCTCGGCAATTGAAGCAGGTAAAAAAGCAGTTGATGTTGTCAGAAAACAAATTCAAGATAAGTTCAAGGTTTTCACCAAACGAGAAATTATGAAAGAGTGTCCTTACTTTTCTAAAATCACAATTGAGCGAACTTTGGCGAAGTTAGTTAAAGAAAACTTTATCTTAATTCGAAAACAAGGCAAAAGCACTAGGTATTTAGTTAACAAAACTAGTGTGTAGTTGTTGAAGTTTTTACTTAAAACTAAATAAAAAAGCGGAATTGCAGTCTTGAATAGACTTGTAATTCCGCTTTTATTTTATTGCTGAACTATAAAACGATAAACATTTAATCTTTATCGCTTTTTTAATGAGTTCGTTTTATTTTAGGTTAATTGTGTTGTTCCAGAATTTAGAACAAAACGATTGATTAGTCTAAAATTAAACGTATCTGAAACAAATGGTTTATTTTTAAGACATAACAATAGACAAAAGTTGATTGATAAATTACAAAAAGTAAATAAAAATTATCTAATACAAACTACAACGCCATACACAATATGCATGTAATAGTCTTCATCTATGTTTCCAGCACCGTTAATACTGTATGCTTGATTAGCCCTATAAGAGGTGCCGAGCCACCAGGATGAAAAGCTAGAAAATCTATAATGTGGTAATTGAATGTCCCTATTAAGAAATGAATAAAAATCAATGTTGCGGTAGTATCTAACATCTGTGTTTGTGTATTGTGTTAAAACCGATTTTGCATAATCTGTAGGACTTTTATGCATTTTTTTGTATAACTTACGTTGTATAGCACGAATGACACTAAAGTCATCGCTGCCATCTCTGGAAGGCATGTAGGTTGGTTCTCCGATAACTTTGCCGATATCGTCAACCATCGCTTTAAAAATACTGTGTTTTGGTTCATTAGGTATTTCGTAACCAGCGTAATAAACGTTAAATGGAGAAAAGTCAATAATGCGTTTAGTAAACCAAGTATTTTTATAAGGAATTTTCATAAATTCAACGTCTTCAAATTTATAGTACTGGCCGTTATATTTTTCGTATTTATTGCCAGCAGTGTCTTCATAGTATTCACGGTTGAAGTATTTAGTGTAGTCTTTATTAAATACTTTAAATTTAAGTTCACGCTGAGAGGTTTCAATATGCCTTATTCCAACAGGGTTATCTACTTTAGTTTGTGGATATTTTCCTATTTTCTTACTAGGTTCATCGACATAAACTGTTATTTTGTGGTTTTTTTCAATCTTTAAATTCTTAATTTCTTCTTTGGTTTTTACATCTCCATCTAATTCAATTCTACTAATTTCAAGACTCTCTTTTTGGAAGTTTGTCTCATCAATTTCGCCGTGTTCAGCGCCATGTAAAAATGTTTTGTCAGCGATACCTGTGGTGGTTCCTTTAACTTCGTATTGAACAGTGTAGGTTTTTCGGTTAATAGTAATGGTTACTTTGTTTTGGGTTTCATCTGCATTTACCGTTAAATTTTCTGTGCTGTATTGTGGGTTTTGATACACAGTACTATTAGGATTTAAATAGGCAACTGCATGAATTGAACCAATTTTTTCGCTCTTAATCTCAGTGCTTTCTGTGTAGCTACCGTCGGTTTTTTGAGTTTTGATTGTGTAAATTATGTTTCTGTCTTGAAAGTCTGTTTTTGCGTATATTTTCATAAAATCGCCACTAGCAATAAATTCACTTTGTGTTGCACCAGTTGCCGATAAAGCCCAGCCGATAAACTTGTGTGTATCTTTTAATTCATATTCAGGTAAAGGAATGCTTCTAGTTTTTTTGACTTTAATGGTGTTGTTTGATTTGAAGCGCTTAATACCGTCGGTTTTCTTAAATTCAACAGTAATTTCTCTTAATTTATAATACTGGCGCACTACAGTGTTGTTATTGCCGGTAGTAAGTGGAGCTGTTAGTATATTTTCAGGATGATTGGCGTCTTTTTCGTATAATTCAGTATTTAAGGCTGAATATTTTTTATATACAGCGCCGTCTTCAACTTTTTGATTTTCAATAATTTCTGTAACTTCGTCGTATTTACCATCCAAAGTGTTTTCTTTTCCTTGCTTTTCTAGTTTATGGACAACTTTATAGTTAACTGTATCGATAGTTTCTTTAAAGTATGCAACTAAGGTAAGATTATTAGTTACCTTGCTTAAAAAGTCGTAAGCGTTTTGTTCTGAGTAGGTTCCATTCATTGAAACTTCGGTTTGCCAATGGATAAACTGATAAGTTCGCGCTTTTTTCTTAATAGTAGGATTTTCGTTTGGTTTTTCTACTTTTCCCTCGTATTTAATTTTTTGTGTTATAGGATTTGAAGAAATTGTGCCACTAAACCTATCTTTGTAGTTAACTACAAAGTTAACATCAAATTCGCGGCGCTGATAAGTTATTTCAAAAATAGTAGATCCGTCTGCTTTTATAATTTCGCTTTGAGGCGGGATTTGTGCAATAAAGCCGTTTTTGTTGTAACTACTGTATTCATGAGAGTTGTTTAGTTGAACTACTGAATTAGTTTTAGCGGTCTCAACAGTTGTCTTTATCTCATCTGGAATATTGTCTTTTTCAATTCCTTTAAAGATGTGTCGAATTGTATAAGTAGTTTCGGCAGGCTCAAATACAGCCCAAACTTCTTTGGTACCGCGCTCAAAGTAAATGGTTTCAGCAGGGTTGCCTTCTGCTTTTGCCCAACCTACAAACTTCCAACCTTTTTTTACACTTTGTTGTGGATTAAAGTCAAACTTTGTTCCAACTTTACCATTTTGTGGTCTCCATGCACTTGCGTCTACCTTATTTGTATCGCCAACAGATAATTTAGGAGTTATTGTGGCTTGTGCGTCTTTTTCTGTGAACACTGGCTTTATTTTAATATTTTGATTGTAAGCTAAGTTTTCATTAAAGTCTTGACCAGTTGTAGTTTCAACTAGTTTATCAAAAACATAATCGCTTGTAGCAGTTTGTTGCTTTTGGACTAACTTCATTTTGGCAATTAAATCACTTGGTATAGTTTGTGAATGTTTTAAGGTAAGTGTTTGTCTAAGTTCTGGCGCAACAGATGCTGGAACTAAACCAGTTCTGTCAAACTCAACTGTGTAAGTTTTTGCTTTAAAGTAAACTGTTATATAGTGTTTGTCTAAAGAAGTAGTTATTCTAACTTCTGTTGTAGAATTCGCTATGTCAAAGTTTGTTTCATGATAAGGACGAGGGTTATTAACAAGATATTGATTCAAGATATCTTTGACATCTTGATCTGAAAACTTCGCAGTATCGCCGATTTCTCTTTGTTTTGCAAGTTGTCTTTCAACAACTGTGTCTGTTTGCTCATTTATCTTTTCCCAAATCATTTTCAGGTAAACTGGACGAGTAGCAGTTGCTTCGGTCCAGGTTGCTTTTAGGTGTAGATTTTTAGTAACTTTTAAGTTTTTAGAAAAATCTACAATTTCTCCAGTTTCTATATTTTGCCAGCCTGCAAAAGTGTAAGTTTTAATTTGAGTTGGATCTGTTTTTTTAGGATGTTCAATATCTCTTAAATTTTCTTCAAATTTATAAGATTCAGCGCTTTTGTTTTCTCCGTTTAAAGTACCACCATTGTAGTCATACTCAACCGAGTAAGTTTTTCTTTTATAAGTTAAAGTAAAAACAGTCTGACCATTTGCGTTAATTAAAGAATTCCCAATTACAGACACTATAAAAATAAGCAAAACATACACATTTT
>CAUTMU010000041.1:0-3736 GCA_963539535.1 uncultured Acholeplasmataceae bacterium
TGGGTCTAGGACCTGTTTGAATAATTAGTTATATTTTTGTGAAAAGTTCAGGTTAAAAAAGCGCTAACTCTAGTTAGCGCTTTTTAATTCTACTTGATAGTGTTTTCAATAAAAATTATTATTCTAAAATATTATCGTTTAGTAAAAAATCTTCAACCCCTATGTAAAAAATACCGTTTGCGTCGTGTCTTGGAATAATTTTGTTTCTGACAATCAGAATCTTTTTAAAAGAGTCACTAATTTTTTTAAGTGATTGAGTTTCTTGTGCTAATTTTTCTTTGGTGTCTACATTTAAAGCAACTTGAATGTAGTATCTTAAATGTCCTTTGTTTACCACAAAATCAACTTCAAGTTGAGTTTTTTTGCGGTTTCCATCTTGCTTAATTTCGCACTCAACTACGCCGACGTCAACATTGTATCCACGGCGAATTAAGTCGTTATAGATTATATTTTCCATAATATGATTGGCTTCAATTTGTCTAAAATTTAGTCTTGCATTTCTAAGACCGATATCTGCAAAGTAGTATTTTAACGGTGTTGAAAAATATCTTGAGCCTTTTACATCATACCTGTTAGCGCGGTATAAAACATAAGACTGTTCAAAAAAAGCAAGGTAGTTAGAAATAGTATTTGCAGATATTTTGATTTGTTTTTCCGATAAAAATCGTTTTGCTAGTTTACTTGGATTGGTAAGTGAGCCAATCGCTGAAGACGTAAAGTCTAAAATCAGTCCAAGAGTATTCATTTCATTTTGTATTTTGTTTCTTTCAAGAATATCTTTAATATAAGTTTCTTGAAATAAATTTTTTAAGTATTGGCTTTTTTCAAAATCGTTTTTTAAACTATAGATATACGGCATTCCGCCGTATACTAGGTAGTTTTCAAATGCTAAATCTTTGTTTTCATGCAAATCATAAACTTCTTTAAATGACAAAGGATTTACATGTATCTCGTCACCACGGTCTCTGAACTGAGTTAATAATTCAGTGGAAAGCATTTTAGAATTACTGCCAGTTACATAAATGTCAAGATTTTTATTTTTTGAAAGCCCCAACAGCACATCAACAAAAGATACATTTTTAACTTGGCTATCGGTGTAAGGATTAGCAACATTTTCAGATAACTGAATTTCGTCAATAAAAATATAGTGCATTTGATTTTGATTTTTAGTTTTTTCTTTAATATAGTTGTTTAATCTAAACGGATTTCTGTATTCAAGATTATCAATATCGTCAAGCGCGATTTCAATAATTTGTTTTTCTTTAACACCTGTAGATAAAAGATATTCTTTATATAAATTAAACAGTAAATAAGATTTTCCGCACCTTCTAATTCCAGTAATAATCTTTATTCTGCCGTTTTCTTTTTTGTCTATAATTTTTTTTAAATACCAGTCTCTTTTAATTAGCATATAAAACCTCTTACAAATAATTTAGGTGTAAATACACCTTTTTATTACGAGTTTATTTTACCATAAATTAATGATAAACTGAATTAAGATAAAAAATAAAGGTGGATTTCCACCTTTATTTTTCAAGTTTTTTTCAATACTGACTTGTCAGACTTTGCTGGTCTCAGTAATGATATAATTTGCAGTGCTACTGTATTTTTCAGTAAATTCATCTTGAGAAATGAAGTAAGAATCTGGGATATTGAAAAACTGTTTAGACTTTAATTTTAAAATTGTTTTAACTTCATCTTTGGGTTTTATACAAACTATGTCAAAGCCATATTCAAAAATCAGTTGTCCTAAAGACACAGTTTGAGTAGAACGAACTCCTGCTTCTCCTTTTAAAAAACTACTTACTTTTTCTTCAAGAAAATGGCCTAATTTAGCGTTTTTACCATAAACCATAAAAAGTAAATCGCTTGCTTTTCTCCAAACAGCAAGGCATAGATAAACTTGGTCGCCTTGGAAATATTTTGCCTTTTCTATTGTGGTGTCATTAAAAGTAGCGCCCCATGTTTTTGCGTCATAACTTGCGGCTTTTACTTCCAAAAATACATCTTTATCTTTGCTTAACTTACAGTCAAAACCATGTTTATCTGTGTTAATTAGTTCATATCCTAAATAGTGTCCTACCATTGAATCCCTGATTTCATTGATAAAACTGTCAGTATCACCTTTTTGCCACTTTTCTTGAACTTTAGCAACTTCTTGTAATGCCAAAAATCCTTCTAATAAAAACTCATTATCAATTGGTTTGAAATTACCTTTTTTAAGCAAGTTTGTCACTAAAAACAACCTCCTGATAATTGGTGTCTATTTTGTTTAATTCGGCAAATTTATTAATTCGCAAAATCATTGCATCGCTAATTTTTGGTTCTTTGTAATTTAAATTAGTCAAAATTTCAAACGCTTTATTTTTATTGTTAATAGGTTCTGGCAACTGAATCAAAATATATTTATGTTGTTTTTTATCTTCTTGATTGATTTCGTAAACCGCTTGAGCGGTTGTGCCACTGCCAGCGTAAAAATCCAAAATCAAAGCATTTTTGTGTTGTGAACATCTAATTAAAAATTTAATTAACTCAACAGGTTTTGGGGTGTCAAATATCCCATTTAAACCTAATTTTTTTAAATCATTTGTACCTTGTCTTGAATAAAAATCTAAAACAGAAGACACATTGTTAACAGCATCTTTTAAGTATTCAATTTCATAAGGTCTTTCGTTTTTAAAACAAAGTTTGTTTTCCTTATGCAACTTAATAAATTTTTGCTTACTTGACCAACCGCGTGTTTTAAGTGGTTCTAAAGTTAGATTGATTTCATCAATTTTTAAATAATTGGGTTCGCCTGGTGTAGATAAGTCTTTAGCAAAGTATATCTCACCGTTTTCATCAATATTTGAATAGTTTACTATCCAAGTTTCACCGGTTTCTAAAACATAATCACTAATACTTTTTTTAAGTATCTCGTTTGCAAGAGTAGATGATTTTTTATATGCAGTTTTAACTTTTTGAATAATTTGCTTTATTTTTTTACCTTCTAAAGGAGACTCTATTCTATTGACATAAAATCTCGGTAAATTAGTTTTTGACTTAGCATAGGCAACAACATACTCGTGTACTACATTGATATGTTTAGCGTTACTTCTTTGAGATTGCTTTGTGATAAAAATTCCTGCTTTGTTTTCCTTGCCAAAAACTTCATCGCAAATTTGCAGAAGACTGGCAAACTCGTTGTCGTCAATTGAAATAAAAATGACTCCTGTTTTTTTAAGCAATTCTTTTGCCTCAATTAGTCTTAGTTTGATGTCTAGAGACCATTTTGAGTTATTGTCGCTATATGCAAATTTAGAGTTTTTAGTATTGTAAGGCGGGTCAATGTAAATAAAGTCTATCGTTGTTTTAAACTTCTTAAATTCAGCGCTTCGCATAATTGCTAAATTATCGCCGATATAAATTTCGTTTTTATCCAATTTAACCCTCCTTTTATAACTTTTTTAAAAATCTCGTTTATTTAAAAATAAAACTCTGATTAACATCAGAGTTTAAAATCAAATGGAGCAGACGAGGGGAATCGAACCCCCATTTCAGCCTTGGCAAGGCCGTATAATAACCGTTATATTACGTCTACGTCTCTATTCACTTAACAAAATAATTTTACCATATCACAAAAAATTTACAAATTATTTGATTGAATAGAAATATAATTAAAAAATTTAAAGTAAACTTCCATTCCCGTGTTGCGGGGTTATACAAGATTTTTTTGGAGTAAATTCTTCTATTTTTT
>CAUTMU010000042.1:0-3725 GCA_963539535.1 uncultured Acholeplasmataceae bacterium
TAAACGGTCGCCACAATCCCCAAGTCCAGGAACAATGTAGCCATTTTCATTCAAATGGCTGTCTTGTTGTGCTAAAAAAATATCAACATCTGGATGTTTTTCTTGTAGCAACTGAATGCCTTCGGGACAACCAACAATACCGGCGTATCTGATGTTCTTAACACCAATTTCTTTGAGAGCCTGGATTGCGTAAGCAGCAGAATGACCTGTTGCTAACATTGGATCTAGCACAATAACAAGCGAGTTTTTGGTGTTTTCAGGAACTTTAAAGAAATATTTTTTTGGCTCCAAAGTCTCTTCGTCGCGGTATAGCCCAATGTGTCCGATTTTGGCAGTTGGAATTAAACTACAAACCCCTTCAACCATACCAAGTCCTGCTCTTAAAACCGGAATTAAAACAACTTCTTCTTTGAGTTCCTGACATTTAGTTTTAACAATCGGAGTAGTAACTTCCACGGTTTTAGTTTGAAAATCGCGAGAAAGTTCATAAGTTACCAAGGTAGCAATTTCAGAAACCAGTTCTCTAAATTCTTTGGTTTTAGTGTGAACTGAACGAAGTTGGCTCATCTTGTGTTCAATTAGTGGGTGATTTAAAATTTTTACCATTGTCTACTCCTTTTAATTAAAGTGAGTTTAGCATGTCAACTCTACGTTGATGTCTACCTGCTTCAAATTCAGTTTGCAAAAACTCTTCAACAAACTCAATTAACACACTTGACTCAAATCCACGTCCGCTTAACGCAATTATGTTTGCGTTGTTGTGAAGTTTTGCTAAGTGTGCGGCTTCTTTTGTGTAAACCAAGGCACATCTGGCGCCTTTGACTTTATTGGCAGCAATAGAAATACCAATTCCAGAACCGCAGACAACAATGCCAAGAGAGTCTTTGGTTTCAACTACCTTTCTGGCAACTTTTTCACCAAAAACAGGATAGTCAACTGAATCTGTTGAGTTAGTTCCAAGGTCAGTAATTATGTGCTTAGTAGTATCTTTTAAATGTGTTTTGATTTTTTCTTTTGCCGAAAAACCGGCATGGTCAGATCCAATAAATATTTCCATGATTACCTACCTTTTTAGAACTTTTTTTCGTCCTTATATAATATTATATTACAATTTTAAAGGTTTGTAAATATTTCAAATGAGTGATTTGTTTGCATGTTTTTTTAAAATGTGTTAATATAATAAAATACGAAAGGAGGAAAAACATGAAAAAAAGTAGAAAAAACATTCTTAGTGTCCTAAAAAATGTAGTTGCAAAAAGCGTTAGAAATGCTACCATCGGTATCTTGAGTTCGATTAACGACTGCGACCACTAGATAGAACTTGTTGTGTATCATAATTGTTTATCTTATTTAAGATAAATAATTATTCTTACCACCAAGTTAAATTCTTTTTAATAAATTATTTAACTAAGTAAATACTTTATTAAAGTGAATTTAAATCAAAAAGTGCCACATTTCTTAAAGAATAGGAACGTGGCACTTTTTCATTTATTGAGTTTATTTTTTAAAAACAAACTATTGTTTAAAAATTTGTGAAAGAATTTTTTTATCTTTTTGGTCAAGCGGTTTACCTTCAACTGAATAGTTTTGAACAACCGCTTCTAATTTGCTAAAAGTAAAATAACCTTCTTTAATAATATTTTCAATAATTTCTTTCAAAGTACTAGGTGTAATTTTTTTATTCTCAAGCCAGTTTTTAACCAAAATATACTGATTGGCAGAAAGTGGTTTGGCATTTTTTTCAATGAGTTCGCCAATCTCTTTAAGTAGACACTCTTGCGGGTCTAACTCTGGATTTTGAATGAAGTCCAAAATTTGTGCGTAGAGTGGTTTTAAAGAAATTAATTCCCTAACTTTACCACTTTCATTTTCTTCGTAGACAAAAGTAATGATTTTTTTGGAGTGCAGTGAGTTTAAAATGTTTTCAGCAACTGCCTTTTCAAGTCCAGTTTTTTTAACAAAAGAAAGTACTGTGTGTTTTTTCTTTTTTTCAGAAAGCAGGAGTACCACAAAAGAATACTCATTTGCCGATAAGTTTAACTTCTTTTGGTATTCTGAAACTAATTTTAAGAAATCAAGTGAGTAGTCTAAAAATAATTTTTCAAGCATTTATATTCTCCTTAGTCTGCAATTTCTCAAGGGCTTTTTTAGCTGCCTCTTTTTCAGACAATGCCTTTGAACGACCAGTTCCAGTAGCAAGGAGTACATCTTTTTCATAATAAACTCCAGAGACAAAAACTTTGTCATTGCTAGGTCCTGTTTCAGATAATAGTTTATAGGAAATTAACTTATTTGAAAATCCTTGATAATACTCTTGTAAGACGGTTTTGTAGTCAATAATATCAATCTCTTTTAAAAACACAGACCATATGAATTTATTAAAAAAATCTCTACAGTTATCAATCCCACTGTCTAGATAAATTGAGCCAATTAAGGCCTCCATACAGTCGGCAATTATGGATTTTGGAATTGGGGAAACTCGGGTTTTAATGTAGTTATCTAAGTTGATTTTTTTGGCGTAAATCAAAAGTGCGTCTTCAGAAATCATGGCCGCTCTTTGCTTTGAAAGAAAACCTTCGTTTTCATTAGGGTACTTATTTAACAATGCTTCTGCTGCTAAGAAATCCAAAATACTGTCTCCTAAAAACTCACGGCGTTCGTAGTTTGGTAGTTTATTTAAGTTACCGTATGAAGAGTGGATAAAAGCAGGGATAAAGTTTTTTAAGTTTTTTACCTTAACTCCAATTGACTTTAAAAAAGCTTTCTCGTCAGTCATTTTCAAGTCCTTTTAAGAATTTTTCAATAATGTTGTTTTCAACAAAAACTTTTGCCTGTTTAATCGCTTGTTTTAAGTCTTGGTGTTTAGCAGCACCGTGTGCTTTAACTACAACACCTTTAGTTCCAAGAATCAAGGCGCCACCTGTATCGTTTGCAGTCAATTTTTTAACTGCTCTTTTAATTGATTTTCTTAAAATTAAGAAGGCTAGTTTTTTAAGTAAACAGTATTTAAGTTCTTTTTTAAAGTTCTCTTTAAAGCCTAACAAGGCGCCTTCCATGGATTTTAAAATTAAGTTGCCACTAAATCCGTCTGTCACTAAAACATCTGCATTTTTAAAAAATAGTTCTTTTGGTTCAACATTTCCGTAAAAATTAAACTCGTGAGTTTCTTTAAGTAAATCATAAGCAGAACGCTCAAACTCACGACCTTTACCTTTTTCAGAACCTATAGAAACTAGCCCGACTTGTGGCACAAAATTGTTGTTTCCAATAAGTTGTTTTAAATAAGTAACACCGATTTGCGAAAAATCAACTAAATCTTTTGGCGAAATTTCAGCAGTAGCACCACAATCTAGCAGAATTTTTTTAGTTCCGTCAACTGTGTTGAAAGGAATGGCTAATGCTAATCTACGAACTTTTGGTAGCCTACCTACAATTAAGTGAGAGCCAAAAACCACGGCTTGAGTAGGTCCTGCTGAAACCACAGCATTAACTTGATTGTTTTTAAGTAAAGTAAGTGCTTTAAAAAGGGAATGTTCTGGAGACTTTCTAAACTCAGCAAATGGGTCTTCTACTCCCATATCTAGGTATTTATCTGTGTGAATAATTTTACATTGCGGGTGATTAACAAACTCACTTAGTCTACTTTCATCTCCAACTAAGTAAAACTCAATATCTGTATTTTCGCCTAATAAGGTTTTTATCGCCTTTTTATTTTCAAAAATACC
>CAUTMU010000043.1:0-3143 GCA_963539535.1 uncultured Acholeplasmataceae bacterium
GGCGACAAAATGCCCTATATTGTCATAGTCATTGAAGAGTTGGCTGAGCTAATTGTACAATACGGCCAAGAAGTTGAGGCAAAAATCCAAAGACTAACCCAAAAAGCCAGAGCCGCCGGAATTCACTTAATCGTGGCCACTCAGCGTCCAACTACAGATGTTGTAAAAGGTACAATTAAGGCAAATATTCCAACCAGAATTGGCTTTAAAGTCGCAACCCACACAGACTCATCTACCATAATTGACGAAACAGGATGTGAACGTTTGCTTGGCCGCGGTGATATGCTTTTCAAAGAATTAGACACAGTTGTTCGTCTGCAAGGCGCATATATTTCTGACGATGAGTTGTTTTCAGCAATTGACTACATTAAAACTAACTACGCCAGACAAGAGCCAGAAATTAATTCAGATAAACTAGCAAGTAACTTTGGCACAAAACAAACCACGGAAATCGGTCCACTTTTTAAAGAAATTGCAAGGTTTGTAGTCAAAGAACAAAGTGCGTCGATTAACGCCATTCAAAGAAATTTCGCAGTAGGTTTTAACGCTGCTCAAAAATACGTCGCTGATTTTGTGCGCTTTGGAATTTGCGCACCAGCAGAAGGTCCAAATAAACCATCTAAAGTCCAAGTTAACTCAGTTAGACTTGAAGAAATTTTGAAAAACTTTTAATTTAACTTATGGAAATCAAACATACCCTACCTAGCCCAATTCAAGCAACGCGTGCACATAAACTATTTGCCTATACTAATTTAGTTTCTCTTTTTGTGCTACCGCTTACCTTGCTAACTTTATTTTTAATTAAACAAAATTATACCAATTCGCAATTTATAGTTGGTTTAGTTTTTTTAATTTTTTACTTGCCGTATTGCGCAAAAAATATTTATTTTCAAATTAAAGAAATTAAAAACAAAACTTACTTTAATACTTTAAACCTATCTAAGTATCAAAGGATAAGAAAAGCGCTTGAACCTGTTTCTGTGGCGATTGCTTTTCTAATTATCCTGCTGTCTATCGTTTTATTTTCTTTAGTCAGAGTGGCAGGCACGTCAATGCAACCGACTTATGAAGACGGCCAGATAGTCGCCATTAAAACTTTTCGCATTCAGCCAGTTCGCGGCAGAGTTTACGTACTTTCGGTCAAAACAAACAGCGGTAAAACTTTTAACGTAATTAAAAGAATCTACGCTTTGCCTGGAGACACTGTAGAAATCTCTTATTTGAGTTTAACAGTGGAGAATAAAGAAGTCAGACCACTTGGCTTTACCTGGTTTAAAGACAACGAAATTAGCAATATTAAAAAATACACTTTAAATAAAATAAATGAGTCGGGTAAATACCGAGTAAAGCCCAACACTTACTTATTTTTTGGCGATAACTTTAGAAATTCTCAAGACTCAAGATCAGGCTCTTTATTTGTGCAAAAAATCATTGGCGAGGTGATTTAGTGGAAATCAACTGGTATCCTGGCCACATGGCAGTGGCTTTTCGTGAAATTGAAAAAATTCAGAAAAACATCGATATCTTAATTCACGTTCTAGACGCCAGAATGCCTTTTTCGTCAATCAATCCGAAACTTATTCAAGTTTTTAAAAACAAACCAGTGATTTTTTTGTTAAACAAAACAGATTTGGTAGAAAATAAACATTTAGAAAAAACAATATCTACTTTAAAAGAAAAAGGCTACTTTTCTTTTAAAGTAAACGGACTAACCGGTTCTGGAATTAGCGCTCTTCATAACTTTATTAAAAAAACCGTAGCTCAGTCTATTTTTGAAAAACGCGCAAAAAAAGGAATTCAGAATAACAAAATTACAGCATTAATTGCAGGTACTCCAAATGTTGGCAAGTCTAGTTTAATCAACCGTTTTTCTTTAAAAAAAGTTGCAAATGTTGAAAACAAAGCAGGTGTCACTAGACTAATTACGCTTTACCGACTAAACCCTGAGTTTGATCTATTTGACACCCCAGGACTACTTTGGCCAAAGCTTGAGCAAAACTCGGCTTTAAACTTAGCGCTACTTGGTTCTATTCCTAAAGAAATTTTGCCACTAGACGAGATTTGTATCTATGCACTTAAATATATAACTAAATATTTCCCAGGTCTGATTAAAAACAAATATGGAGTTGACGAAAACAAAAGCGTAATTGAACTGTTTGACTCTCTTTGCCAAAAAACTGGGGCTGTCCTTAAAGGAAAAGAACCGGATTACGAGCGAGTATATGTTTTTTTAATTAAAGACATCCAAAACGGTAGAATTGGTAAACTTTATTTTGATTTACCAAGCATTGAAGTCTGATTGTGTTATTATTTGTTTTAGAGGTTTTTTAAATGAAGGACTTAATTATTGTTGAATCTCCAACTAAAGCAAAAACAATTTCTGGCTATTTAGCCGATAATTTTAATGTTCTTTCTTCAAAAGGACACATCCGTGACTTAAAAATCGCGGGACCTGGAGGGCTTGGCATTGACATTGAAAATAATTTTGAGCCACTTTACACCTTAATTACTAAATCTAGAAAAATTGTTGCTGACTTAAAAAAAGCAGCCAAGGGCGCCAAAGTCTATTTGGCATCCGACCCCGATAGAGAAGGTGAAAGTATTGCTTGGCATTTAGCGGAAGTCCTAAGTCTAGATAAATGCGAGCCAATTCGTATAGTTTTTAACGAAATCACAAAACAAGCGGTTAAAAAGGCTTTAGATGAACCTAGACAAATTGACATGAAACTAGTAGACTCACAAGAGTCTAGACGCATGGTTGACCGAATTATTGGCTTTAAACTATCTAAGCTTGCCAGACAGAAAATTGGCGGTAAGTCAGCCGGCCGAGTGCAGACTGTGGTTTTAAAACTAATTGTACTTCGTGAAAAAGAAATTAAAGCGTTTGTGCCAGAGACTTACTTTGACTTAAAGTTAGTAGGAAATGGTTTTGAAGCTCCCTATATTTCTGTTAAAAAACACGAAGTTACTAAAGAAATTAAAGAAAAAGTAGAGCGAGAAGCAACTCCGCTTTATTTAGTTAAAGACATTCAAGAAAGTGAGACTAAAACTTATCCAAAACCAGCGCACACCACTTCTTCTTTTCAACAAGAAGTTGCAAATAAACTAGGTTGGTCTGCCAAGAAAGCGATGCAGGTTGCACA
>CAUTMU010000044.1:0-3125 GCA_963539535.1 uncultured Acholeplasmataceae bacterium
AAACTAAATGGCTTAATAACGCAATTTCTTGTTTTATATAAAAAAGTTTTGCTGTTTTTGAATTTTTGCAAACTCAAAAATAAAACCCTTCAAGGAATTTTTCTTTGAAGGGTTTTGTAAAAAAAGAGTTTTTGAGTAAATCAACTCCAAAGCACTAGTTGATTACCTAATGCAAACAGAGACACCAATCATATAAGATACGTCAGAGCTATTTAAAAAATGATTATATGTGCCATCCGGAAAACGAATAACAAAATAGTTAAATGCTTGAGGGTTTTCGTTTACCCATTGTCCTTCAAGCCACCAACATTGTAGAAGTTGGTCATCGTACCAAGGTGCAAAACCATTTGGTTCAATAAAAGGTGTCAAATCAACACCACGATAAGTTGCGACATGCCCATCTTTCCCACCGTGCACAGCGCGTGCATAGTCAGTTGGTGTTTTGATAAATTTAGGGTTGGAATTATTAGCATCTAGCACTGATTTAATTCCAAAATCACCGTCATCAAAAGTTACAGAAAAAGTGTCAACTCCGAGAAATTTCTCAATATCTTTAACAAAAGAAGTGTACACTGAACGTTCTGGTTTAGCGTTATCTGGGTAGTCAAAATAATAAAAGTTATAGAATGCAAAATCAATAATGTGTTTAGTGAACCAAGTATTTTTATTTGGAATTTTTACAAACTCAACATCTTCAAACTTAAAGTACTGACCATTGTATTTTTCGTATTTATTGCCAGCAGAATCCTTCCAAAAACTACGAGTAAACTTAAGTGTGTAGTCTTTGGCTTTTGAGTTAAATTTAAGTTCGTGCTCTTCGTCTTTAAAATGTGAAATACCATTTGGGTTGTCTACTTTAGTTTGTGGATATTTACCAATTTTTTTAACTGGTTCTGCAACATAAAGTGTGACTTTAAGGTGTTTATTTACTAAAGTTTTTTCAAGTACTTGTTTAGTTAGTATTCTGCCATCTAGTTCAGCCTTTACAATAGCAAGGTCATCTGCTTGAAAAGGAGTTTCATCAATTTCACCAATCTCGGCACCGTGTCTCTTGTTTCTGGTAGGTATTTTAGTAGCGTGTCCTTTGACTTCAAACTCAACAGTGTAGACTTTTCTTTTTAAAGTTATAGTTACTTTGTTTTCACTAGACTGAGCGTTGACAGTAAGAGTTGTTTGACTAAACTCAGGGTTTTGATAAATGATTTCATTTGGATTTAAAAAATTAACTGTGTGAGTGGTGCCAATTATCGCTTTTTTAATAATTTTTGTTTCTTCAAAACTACCATCCGCATTTTCTTTTTTGACAAAATAAGTAATTTCAGATTCTTGCACAGGTAGTTTCTTTACTCTTAAATGTGCTTTTAGCGTTAAGTCGCTAGTAATCTTGGTATTAAAGTCAAAGCGTTTACCGGTGTCTCTACCAGAGACCAGATCTACTACAGTCCAGTAGTCAAGTTCTGTAAACTGCCCGTTTTCATATCCTGTAACCATTGAAGGTAGTGAGTAGTTTAAATCTAACTTATCACCGTGCATTGTGTAAACGGGCACGAGTTGATTGGCGTAAGCAGGAGTAATGAAAGTTATCTTGTGGTCGTGTGGAACATCAGATGTTCTTCTTGATTTAAGGTATAGAGACATGTTTTTGTTGGCCATGTTGTTGCCAGGTGTAAAGTCATACTTTTTAGTTAATGCTTCGTCTGTATACCAACCAAGAGTTTCATATCCTGGTTTGTTTGGTTTGAAATTTTCAACAGGAGTGCCTTTTTTGATAATTGCAAAGTAAATTCTTTCTGGACCGTCAAAATAAGAAATTGCCGCGTATCCCATTTTGTTGATATCATCGCCTGCTTGGTTTGAAATTTCGTATTTATACCTAGCGGTTAACTTAAACTCTGACTTAACCCCACTAGGAATAGTAATTTCTTCGCCAATTCCAACGTTAACACGACTGCCAGTTTCGTCGTAATAAAACCAACCTAAAAACTCAGTAACATAGAAAGGCGCTTGATTGAACTTAAGTTTCAAGCCTTTGTTTTTTGGATTTAGAGTTTTAAGAGTTTTTTGAGAGCGCGCAATTCGCTCTAAAATAAAAGTTTTTTGGATATTGTTTTCAAAAATACCAGGTAGTACAAAGTCGTAGTTAACAATAATTTCATTAGTTGTGTTGACTAAGAAAGCATGGCCTTTCGCCTCGTTTTTAGAAAATACTAAACTTTTTGAAACTGTGTCTTTTTCTGTTTTGCCGTATTTGTCAAAACGATAAAAACTCTCTAGTTTATAAAGTTCTTCTTTGATATGTCTAAACTCATGGTCTAGTTTATAGTAAGGCAGAACTATTGGTTTTCTGGTTTGACCTAAATTGTTCTTTTCAAAAAAGATGCGCAGGTAATTTGAGTAGTCAATAATAACGTCGTATTTGGTTTTAATTCCAAATAAGTTTTTTACAGTTATCTCAAAAATAATTTCATCGTGCTTAAGATTGGTGAAATCTAGAGCCAGTGCTTTTCCTTTTTTTGGTTGAACTGAGACAACCGAACCTAGACGGTTGGTTGTAAACCAATTCATCTTGATAGGAATTTGTGTGTGGTTGACGATGTCTGCACTTTCTGGCACGATAAATCTGATCTTACCATTCTCGTAAGTCACGGCCTGGCTTTTTTGAAAGCCACTTTGTTCTGAAAGATAAACAGTTGGACGAATTAACAGCAAGACTAAAAATAAAGTAATGGTTAATGTGATTAGCAAACTAATAGCTATTTTTGAGTATATTGATTTTTTACGATTTGATGTAATGTTCATAAATTTCCTTTCATATAAGTAGTGCCGCTTAGTTTTATACTTTTTAAAAATTATCAACATAAGTATACATCCAGAAATTTTTAATCATAGGGGTGTTTAAACTCCAAAAAAAAAAAAAAAAAAACACCTTGTTAGGCGATTTATTTAAATTATTGTTTATTATTTTGAAGAAAATTAACTAATAATCAATCATCTTTTGTGGTTAAAATGATATATTGAAACTTGAAAAAAATAAAGAAATTATAGGATTACTAGCTGTACCTTAGCAATGAAATAGCAATTAAGTTTTCTTTTAGCGGCAGGTTTACCTTCTTATTTGGTGAAAA
>CAUTMU010000045.1:0-2895 GCA_963539535.1 uncultured Acholeplasmataceae bacterium
AATGTTAATTTTTTTGTCTCTATAAGAATACGCAAGATGCAAGTATTTCCCGCAATCGTATAAAAAATCTCTACCTAAATCTAGTTTTTTAATTGCTTTTTGTATAAGAAAAATTTTTCCGTTAATCCAGTCACCATTAGTTATCAATTTACATTTAAGTTTTCTTTGTTTTAAAACTTCTTGCTTTGTTTCTTCATCTAACTCTATAAAGTAGTTATATATCTTTCTAGTATGTTTATCATTAGGAAAGCATCCTGCAGCAACAGTGGCTAACTCCAAATAATCAATTTCGCTTTCATTATCGCGAATAAACTTTTTAGCATTTTCAGAAATTTCTTTGTTTCTTAAAATTTTTGCATTATGAATTCCAAGAAAATAAATAGCAAAAGATACAAATATAGTTGCTATCAATGTTAGTATTTGTATAACAATGCTAGCGATTTCCATACTTATCTAATTTTATTTTCAGTAAAAAAATTAACATACATTTAGATTTTAACATTTAACAGTCTAGTTTTATATTAATAATAAAGTTAATAAATAAAAAGTATATAATATACATTAGAAACAGGTGAAAAATGATTAGAAAAACAAAAATTATCTGCACAATTGGACCAGCTTCTCGTAGCCCTGAAAAAATTCAGGCCTTAATTGATGCTGGAATGAACGTAGCTCGTGTGAACTTTTCACATGGCGAATACTCAGAACACGAAAATACTTTTAAAACTCTAAAAGCAGTTAGGACTAAACTAAACTATAATCTTGCAATTATGACCGACACTAAAGGCCCTGAGATTAGAACTGGTAACTTTGTCAACGGAAAAGTTGAAGTTAAAAAAGGAGAAAAGATTTTAATTACACAAGAGCCAGTTTTGGGAAACTCAGAGCGTTTCCACATTTCTTGTCCTGAACTTTTTAAGGGTGTTAAAGTTGGCGACTTTATTTTAGTAGATGACGGTAAAATGCGTTTTGATGTCATTGAAAAATATAAAAACAACGATATCTTAACTACAGTTCACCACACTGGTTTTTTAAAAAACCACAAGTCTTGCAATTGCCCTGGTGCGAAAATTAAACAAGTGTTTTTATCTGAAAAAGATAAAAAAGATATCTTGTTTTCAATTGAACACGGAGCTGATTTAATAGCACTTTCTTTTGTGCGTTCTAAGCAAGATATTTTAGCTGTCAAAGATTTAGTTAAAAACACCACAAACCCAAATATTCCGTTAATCGCTAAAATTGAAAACGAAGAAGGATATCAAAACTTAGACGAAATCTTGCAAGAAGCCGCAGGTATTTTAGTTGCTCGTGGAGATTTAGGTGTAGAAGTTTCTTTTCCTTTAGTTCCAATTTATCAAAAGAAAATGATTCAGCGTGCCAACTTCTTTGGCAAACCGGTAATTACGGCTACCCATATGCTTGAGTCTATGATTTCAAATCCTCGTCCAACGAGAGCTGAAGCATCTGACGTTGCAAACGCTATTTTAGATGGGTCTGACGCTATTATGCTAAGCGGTGAGACGGCAGTTGGCGAGTTTGGGGTAGAAGCAGTTCAAACTATGGTCCAAATAGCTACCGAAATTGAACAAATTTTTCCGTATCAACAAAACTTAGAGAACTTAATTCCAAGTGGCGAGAAAACTATTAACGACTCAATCGGAGTCGCTGCTGCGCAAATTTCAATTTCCCTGCCTTCAGTTGAAGCAATTGTTGCGTTTACTGAAACTGGGGGTACTGCTCGCCGAATTTGTAAGTTCAGACCACAAGTACCGATCATTGCTTTGACTGATAACTTCAAAACTGCGTGTGAACTTGCCCTTAACTTTGGGGTGTATCCTAGAGTTGTCAATCACGTCAATGACTTTTTGAAATACGATGCTAAAGCGATAGATGGAGCAAAGGCTTTCGGGTTAAAAAAAAGTGCAACAATCATCTTAACTTCTGGTTGGGCTCAAACTCACGGCCGTACTAACACACTTCGTATAATTGACATTACTGACTAGTTTAAATACATTTAAATCGCCAAACAAGGCTATTTTAACCCGTTTATAAGCAAAAAGGCCTGCATAACAAATGCAGGCCTTTTACTTTTTAGGTTCTTTTATTTTATCAAAAATTATTTTGATTTTTTTATATGTTTCTAAGTCAAATGCTTTGTTTTTAATTATGTCAGGGCGTTTATTTAATGTGTTTAAAACAGCTTGTTCAAAATTATATTCATCAACTTTTTGGTGGTTCCCACTCAACAGTATATCTGGCACCGAAAGACCTTCGTATATTGCTGGTTTAGTGTATTCAGGGTATTTTAAAATTGAGTTGTATTTAAAGGTGTCTTTGCTAACCGAGTCTTGATTGATAACTCCTGGAATCAGCCTAACTAGGCCATCAATTAAAATTTGACTTGGTAAGATTCCTGAAGTTAAAACAAAATCGCCAACCGAAACTTCAAGGTCAATGAAGTTAAGTGCTCTGGCATCGTATCCTTCATAGTGCCCTGGAAGTAAAATTAAATGTTCTTTTTTGGCAAGGCTGTCAAGCAGTTCTTGATTTAAAGGTTTTCCCTGCGGAGAAAACGCAACAACACAAGTGTTTTTGTTTTGTTTTAAAGCAGAGAACGCACGGTGTATGGGTTCTACTGACATTAACATACCAACAGACCCGCCATATACTGTGTCGTCTACTTTTTGGTTTTTATCTAAAGAAAAGTCGCGTAAGTTATGTAAATTAACTACTAAGTGTTTACTTTGAATTGCTCTGTTTACAATAGATGTATTTAAAAAACTGCTATAGGCTTCTTTAAAAATAGTAATAATGTCTATCTTCATATCACTTCACCTAAATTTAAAACAATAATTTTGTTTTCATCAACTGCATCTATATAGTGTTTAACAAAAG
>CAUTMU010000046.1:0-2855 GCA_963539535.1 uncultured Acholeplasmataceae bacterium
TTGTACCATCTGCTTTAATTTTCTTTTTTAAGACACTGGTGTTATCTAAAGTAAAACCATATGGAGCCTTAGCTTGAGTTGGCAATAACTCAACCTCTTGCCATGGAGTTTGTCCATCTATGATTTCTTCTTTTGTTTTATCTTCAATGAAACTACCTTTTTGGTCTACAGATTCATAGTACCTTTTGATTGTGTATTTAGTTTTAGGTGCTACTCTTTTTCGCATAACTGCTTCAAGAGTAATGTCTTGAGTAATAGGAGTATTAAAGTCATATCTAGTTCTAACACCAGTTATAGGGTCTACTAAATTCCAGTAATCAAGTTCTTCTAAATTACCATTTTCATCGATTCTAGACACCAATGAAGGAGTTAAGTAATTAGTCTCTAATTTTTGTCCGTGTGCTCGTCTAGTTGACAAGAGCTGATTTGCGTCAACTGGTGTAATAAAGTTAACAGTATGGTACTGAACAGGTTTCTCGGGTTGTGGTTGATTTTGCTTAGTTGATTTTAGATAAAGTACAGTGTGAGTGTTTGCGACTTCAGTTGCAAAGTCTATTTTTTTAGTCAAAGAACTGTCTTTATACCAACCTTCGTATGTATATCCTGGTTTTTGATAAACATGTTCTTTTAAAGGACTACCTTTTTTAACAATATCAAAAAATACTCTTTCAACACCATCAAAATAAGAAATTGCCACTAGTCCTTGTTTGTCTAGTTCTGGTCCTATCTTGTCAGTATCTGTAGTGATGTCGTATCTTGCAATTAGTCTAAGTTCAGATTTTACCCACTTAGGAATTTGAAATTCTTGACCAGGTTTTAAGTCAACTCGGTTGCCAGAAGGATCTATGTAGTACCAGCCTAAGAATTTAGAAATATAAAATGGTGGAGTGTTTAACTTAATATCAAGTCCATGTTTTTCTGGGTCGAGGGTTTTGATTTTGTCAACTGTTTTTTCAATAAACTCGTATACTTGTGTTTTTTGTGTTTGATTTTTAAAGATACCCGATAACAAGAAATCGTAAATTAGCGAAATATGAGAGTTATTGTTAACGATAAATGCGCGACCTTTTGCGTTTTCTTTAGTAAAAACATCTTCTTTGCTTATAGGTTGTCCGCTAGGGTGACCTTTTTCATCAAAAGCATAGAAAGTTTTTATTTTAAGAAGTTCTTCGTAAATGTGCATGTAGGTAGTTTTAAGTTTAGAGTAAGGAAGAATTATTGGTTTGCGTGCGGTTTCGCCTTTATTAGGTACTGGAAAAAAGATGCGAAGAAAATTAGAGTAATCAACAATTACATCGTGTTCTCTCGTAATTCCGAACAAGTTTTTAGTGTAAATTGTAAATATTTCTGAGTTGTATTCACGTTCTGTAAAGTCAAGTGCTAAATATTTATATGGTTTTGCTTTAATTGCAGTAATTCTACCTAAACGGTTAGTGGTGAACCACTCTTGCTTGACATGAATAAAGGTAGACTTAGTTACATCCACGGTTTCTGGCACCACAAAGCGTAGTTTATTTTTACCAAACCTAATACCGTCGTGTTGGGAAAAACCGCTGGCTTTAGAAAAATAAACTTTGGGGTGCATAAATAGGAAAATTAAAAATAAAATTGTTAATGTTAAAATCAGAATAAAAATTCCAGATATCAGATAGCCTTTTCTTTTGTTAATTTGCATATTTAGTACTCCTTACTACGAAAAAAGAAAACAATAATTACTATTGTTTCGTCTCCATTTTATCTAGTAAAAAATGCGAAATGAAATTTCTGGTTTGGGACTTCATTCATTTTTTAGTACAATAGCCTAACAAGTGTATTTTACTGCATTATCGTATTACGAAAATTCAATATAACTGGATTAACATACATCAAACAAAACTTTTAGAAGTCTTTTTATCAAAAAAAAAAAAAAACGAAATCCTTTAACAAGGCTATTTATCGTTTTTATAATGAATAACTTTTTTTATTTTTCTTTCAGTGCAACACTGCAGAAACTTTTATTTTTTAAAATTTCAATATCAAAAATTAAAAAAGCTTTTAAGAAAATATCCTTAAAAGCTACAGCTAATCAATATATTATATTTGCTGTTTTGTGTTTATCTGACAATTTTAACTTCTTCAACATTGAAATAAGCCTTGACTCTGGGGTCATGTGTAATAAGTAATGTTGATGCGCAGTAAGTATTTGTGTAGTTAGCAACTGCCCTACAAATAGTTAAACAAAGTTCGTCGTCAAGACCAGAAGTAGGTTCGTCTAAAAGTAGAAATTTAGGTTCTTTGGCTAATGCCAAAAGCAAACCTAGTCTTTGTTGCTCACCGTGTGAAAGCGTAAAGGGGTGCTGATTTAATTTATCGTTTAGACCAAATTCAAAAAGCAGTTTATTAACTAAAGATTGGTTTTTAACTTTAGTCAGTTCCATTACTACTTTGTTTTCAGAAAACATATAACGAACGTCGTGTGGTAGATAACTGACGTGTTTTTTTATTTTTTTTAAGTTTTTATATTTACGTTTATTTAAATAAACTTCTATTTTGCTGGGTTTGTTAATTTTTAAATTACCAAGTAGTAAATTAAAAATTGTGGTTTTACCACTTCCGTTTTCACCCGTTATTAGTTTAAGTTCACCTTTGTTTAAGTCAAGTGCTTTAAGTAAAAAAATAAAGTTTGAGCCTAACTTGACAGATAAGTTTTTAGCACTTAGGGCGATATCTTTTGAAGGTTTATTTATAACAAGCGGTTGAATTTTTGAAAAACACGAGAAATCAAACTTCTTAAGTTCTCCATTTTTTAACACAAAATTGTTGGCAGTTAAGTATCTGAGTAAACAAGTGCGGTGTTCAAAAATAATTACAGTTTT
>CAUTMU010000047.1:0-2750 GCA_963539535.1 uncultured Acholeplasmataceae bacterium
CGCTTTTTTTAAATGGTTTAATTTTGTGAAAAACTCAAGGACTTTATTTCTGTCTAAATTAGCCAAAGGTTCGTCGTAAATATAGATTTGTTTATCAGTATCTAAGTTTGTACAAATCTCTAAAATCTGCTTTTCACCTGCAGACAAAGTAAAAACATCTTGGTTTTTTAAATTAAAATGATTCAAGAAACTATCAAAACTTTCTTGAGTTTTTGTGTTTGAAAGTCCTTTGTTTAATAAAGGAAAAGAGTACTCGTATACAGTTTTCGGAAAGAAAAACTGGTCTTGTGGATTTTGCATAACTGAAGATACCACTTTAAAGTAGTTATCTGCACTAATTGTTTGAATGTCTGTGCGGTTTAAAGTGATTTCACCTTTTTGTGTGAATTCGTGAGTTTTTCCTAAATTTTTTAAGATAGAGTTAAGCATTGTGGTTTTGCCAGAGCCCGAGTGGCCAAATATACAGTAAATTTCACCTGGCAAAAAATCAATGTTAATATCTTTTAAAATTACTCTATTGTTTTCTTTTAAAGTAAGCGTATAGTTTTTAAAAGACAAAAGCATACAATGCTACTCCTGTAAAACTTACAAAACTGATTAAAATAAAAGATATGTCTTTAACTAAAGACTTAAAGTATGTCGGCAAAACTAGTTGTCTTGATTTATTTAAATTAAAGTTTTTTAAGGTTGCTGCCAAAGTCAACATTTCAGTAATTTCAAATGCTCTGACTAAAACTGGTACAACTAGACCTCTAAACTTTTGATAAAGTGTTTTTTTAGTGTTGCCAACATATCTTTTGACTTGGATGTTGTGTCTAAACTCATGCATAAAAACTGGCAGGAAAGTAAACATCACACAAATACCTAAAATAAATTTGCGAGAAACTTTTAGTTTAATTAAAAATTCGGTTAAATAACTAAGGTCAAGTCCACTCATTAAAATATAGGCCAAAAAAGCCGTAAAAAACCGCACGAATACTGAATATGTTTGTTCAGCGCTTTTGGTCTGCAGCCAAAAAACTGCTAAAACTATTGCGGTAAAAACCAAAAAACTTGGTAATTTTTGAGCCAAAGCGTCTGCAAAGCCAAAGGCCGTTAGAATTATCAAACTTACTAAAATAAAAAAAGTTTTAGCCTTGGTTTCAGCTAAAACCAAGCCAAGGCTAAAAATTAAAATAGAGTTAAAAAGTAAAACAAGTGGATTTAGTTTACTCAACAAAGTCATTGAGTTTAAGTAATTTATGGTTTTTAAATTCTTTAGCGATTATAAATCCAAGTCCAGCGCCGATAATTGCTAAAACTACGGTGAAAGAAATGATTAAACTAATGTTTAAGGTGCTGCCAACAATAATTGTGTTATTAGCCTTTCCTGAAATTAAGCGCATGTAGAACCATTGAGCAGGAGTTTGTAGCGGCACAAACAAAGCACTTGCAAGCAATTTAGGGGTAGTTTTTCGGTAGTTTTTAAAAATAATTAAACAAATTATTTCTAAAATCAGCGCAGGAATAATAAATGAAAACAGCATTACTGGGCGAAAAGCCAAAGGAATTCCAAGCATTAAACTAAGCAGCAAAAGAGTACCAGGTTTACGAACTTTATAAAGCACAATGTAGATCAAAAAACCATAAGGGAAAGCAAAGCCAATAGCCTTGGCTCCAAAAATTTTAACTGCGTGCAGAGGAAAAAGCAGTCCACCGATCGCCAGCATGATAGCAGCTGAGATACCAATAAAAATAAAGTCTGCTAAAGTAAAACCAAAAAAACCGTCGGCTTTTGGTAGAAGTGTGTAGAAACTTCTGCCGGGTTTTCCAAAATTCTTATTTTTTTCCATGAATATTTACCTCTATGTTTATATTTTAATTTAATTTAATTATTTTGTCACAAATTAAAAAAGGTTTTGGTTTGTGTGTGATAATTAAAAAAGCGTGATTTTGTTTTAAGTTAGCAATGATACTTAAAACATTTTCTTCATTTTCAGGGTCTAAAAATCTAGTAGGTTCATCTAGGACAATTAACCGAGAGTTTCTTAAAATTGCTCTGCAAAGTGCTATTCTAAACTTCTCGCCAGTTGAAATATTTAGATGTTCAGGAGTTAGTTCAAGGTTCAGGTTTTCGCCGTGGTTTTCAAAAAACTCACCTAGCCCTGCATGGTAAATTGCTTGAGTTATTTCTTTATCTTGAATTGATTGATTTCCTAAAGTTAAGTTATATCTAAGGGTGTCTTTAAAGATGTGTTCATCTTGAAATAAAACCGAGACATTTTGGTTTAAAGACTTGGTGTTAATAGAGTTGATGTTGTGTTTGTTGTTAAAAACAATTTCGCCGCTAACTGGCTGAACTAGTCCTGAAATTAACTTAACTAGTGTTGACTTTCCAACACCCGAGCGGCCAGATACACCAAAGATTTCTCCAACCTTTATTTCAAAAGATAAGTCTTTAATTACCATTTGGTCTACTTTATAGCCAAAATTAACCGACTTGAAACAAACGCATTCAAATGTAAAGTCAGTCTTGCCTACTACCTTATTTTCCTTTGGCATAGCGTACACTTTTTTAACTCGCTCATCTGCCGACAGAACTAAGGCGTATTGTTCAAATAAAGTAGACAGACTAAATACTAAAAATAAGGTTAAATAAAATAAAATTGGTGCAAAATAACTGGCAAACTCAACCTTGAATAATCCTTTGGCAAAATATGTAAGAACTACTGCAAACAGAGTTGTAAATGCAGTAACAAAAGTCATTTTGC
>CAUTMU010000048.1:0-2527 GCA_963539535.1 uncultured Acholeplasmataceae bacterium
GTTTGGCACCCATTTCGTTGCGGTATTCAAAATCTGTAACTAATTTGTGATATTTAATTGCTTCGTGGATTAGTTTATCTTCAGGTATGTTTTTACCTTCAGACCAGTCTTCAAAAAGTTTTAAAAGAATTTCTTCGTTTTGGTCGTGAATTTTGGAAAAAGTTCCAACACTGGGTTTATCTGCAGGAATTTCCGTTTCTTCAAGTAGTTGTTTGTTTATATGTAAATAAAAATTGTCTTTCAAAGTTTCCATATTTCGGTCTCCTAATGTTTTAATTATAGCATTTAGCCCTATATAATATTTAATAAGCACATTGGTCGCAAATGCGAATAGTTTGCAATTGCAAAATAGTTAAGTTAAAATAATTAAAGAGGGAAAAATATGAAAAAAATCTTTAGTATCGTTTTAACTTTGTTTGCTGCATTTGGGCTTTTTTCTTGCCAAAAAGACAAAGTAAATGTGGTAACTAGTTCCTATTTAACATATTCTATCGTTGAGCAACTGACTAAAAATACCCAAATTACTGTCAGCACTGCCAGAGCGCCATATTTAAACATTCACAATTCTGAGTTAACTTTGAGAGACAAAAGAAAAATTATTGAAAGCGATTTGTTTATATATTTCTCTGAAAACGTTGACTTCCAACTCAAAAAAGCACGCGGTAGCCTAGATTCTCTTAACTTAGAAAAAACACTCGGCATTAATGAAAAAACCTTTTCAAAAGTAGGTGGACAAATTACAGAATCTGAAAAAAAAATCCGCAGACATGCCGCTTCTCACTACTGGTCAAGTTTGGAATATACAATTAAAATAATTGAAAAAATTGCAGATAAACTAATTCAAAAATTTGAAAACAAAACAACCATAGGATTTAACGAAACCAGACTGAAATCCAAAATTTACGAGCTTAAAGATGACTTTGCTAATTTTTTAAATAATAATTTTATAAATGGTTTAAAAGATAAAAAAATCCTTTTTTGTGGACATGATTCAATTGGTGCATTTATGATTGAAATGGGCTTACTAAAAGGTTATACACCAATTGATACAACGATACAAGACCGAAACGAAGACACTATAAAAGCAATTGATGATTTCATTGAGCAAATTAAAAAAAGCACTAAAAACACCTATAAAATCTTAACTGTATTCGTTCAAGAAGTTGGTAAAGAAAAAGTTTTAGAGAAACTAAAATCAAGCGTAGAAGACCTTAATATAACAAACGTTTCCTTTAAAACTTTTCATACTTTTCACGCAGTTACTAAACAAGAATACCACCAAAAAATCCCTTTTCAGGTGAAAATTTCTGAAAATATCAATAATTTAAAATTAGCACTTTTAGGTGAATAACCTTGATTGAATTTAAAGAAGTTACATTTAAATACGAAGACACCGCAGTTTTTGAAAATCTCAATTTAAAGATCAGTAAAGGCGACTTTATGTATATTTTGGGGCCAAACGGTGGGGGCAAAAGTACTTTGGTCAAACTAGTTTCAAAGACTTTGAAACCAAACAGCGGCAAGGTTATAAACAACGCAAAAAAAATTGGCTACATGCCGCAATTTTTGCGATTTAAAGCAAACTTTCCGGCCTCAGTTTTTGAAATTATTTACACAGGATTTGAAAAACAATACCTCTTTGCCAAAAAAGAACAAAAAGCCAGAATTGATAAATTGCTTGCTGAAATGAGCATTATGGACTTAAAAAATAAACTAATTTCTGAGCTTTCTGGTGGTCAACTGCAACGTGTGCTTTTTTTAAGAAGCATAGTGGACGAGCCTGACCTTTTGATACTAGACGAGCCTGCTTCGGCACTTGACCCTAAGTTTAGACACGAGTTTTATCAGTATTTATACACGCTTTCACAAAGCGGCACCACAGTTTTGATAATCACTCATGACCTTTCTGGAATTGATGTCTTAGAATGCAAAGACCGTGTAATTTACGTAGAAAAGGCCATAGTTTATGACGGTATTTTTTGTGATTTTCATAAACAAATTTTAAATAGAGAAAAACATGCAATATTTAGTTAGTTTAGGTGTGTTTTCAAACACCTACATTTTTATCGCAGCAGGTCTGGTCGCAGTAACCGCTGCCTTGCTTAGTCCTTTTATCATACTTAAAAACCAAGCCTTAATTGCAGACGGACTTGCGCACACTGCATTTTTTGGAATAGCCCTGGGTGTGCTTTTGTCAAACTACCCAGTATACATTTCCGTGATAGTCACTGTTTTCTTTTCAATCGTGATACAGCTGATTATTGAAAACACCAAAATAGATTCAGACAGTGCAATCGGGGTAATCGAAGCCCTTGGCTACAGTTTAGGTATTTTAATAATTTCTCTTTGGGGTGCTAACTTTAAAAGTGACCTTGGAAATATTATCAACGGTAGTCTGGCAACTATGGGATGGCTAGATTTCTTTAACACACTAATTATTTTTACTGTCACTTTAGGCTTTATTTCATGTCAATACAGACGCCTACTTTCTCAAACTTTTGACCCAAGTTACGCTGATTTCAACCGT
>CAUTMU010000049.1:0-2515 GCA_963539535.1 uncultured Acholeplasmataceae bacterium
GTAAATACAGAAATTATAAACGAGCAAAAGCTTAGTCTTAACTCAAGTAAAGAAGTATATTTTGATATGCACAATATTGACGTCTCTTTTCTTTATATCAAGATAAATAAACAGAAAGAGTTGATTATGGTAAAAGAAAACGAAAGTAATGTAAGCATTGAGAAGTTGCTAAAACATTTAAAACTTAGTAATTTCTCACTTGATAAAGAGTTTAAACAAGAAATCACTTTAACTGATGACCTAAATAGCCTAACTATTATAAAAACTAATTTAATTAACAAAGCATCAAAAGAAACTATAGACTATAAAACTGACTTAGAAAAACAAACCGCTAAACTAAGTGAGACTAAGTTTGATGGCACACTTGCTTTAGATGAACTTAAAAAGGCTGTCCTAAAACATTTTTCTAATAACAATATTGATGCTAAAATTATTTCTAAAAATTCAGAGCAAGGCTATTTCATTTGTGAGTTTTTTAACATAAAAAGACCATATGCAAAAGTAAAGAAAACTCTATTTTTCAAAAATTCACTATTAAATAATGGCAATAATCACGAATCAGAAAAGCAAGAACAAGAAAACAAAAAAAGGAACAGCAGCATATTTTCAAAATATAAGATACCTATTATAATAGCCTTATTAAGCAGTTTTACACTAGTTTTAATTTCAGTAATTTCAATTTTTGTTTGGAGGAAAAGAAAAAATGGAAAGAAAAGTTAAGCTATTTTTAATAGCTATATTTTTATTTTTTACACTAGGTATACTTGTGCCAAGTACTATAGAAAGCACACAACCAATTAAAAAAATAACCAATTTAAGAATTCCTAAAAAGCCTAATAAACCGCCTCAAAAGAGAAGATTAAATTATATATTTTTTGAAGGTGTACCAATCATGAAAGGTGACCAATTAGTAAATAAGGATGCTTTAATTGAAAATGGTTATATTTTGAGAAAAGATTCGTTTTTTATCCCCCACTGCAGTTATTCAGAAGTGAAAAAAGAAGGTGAAAAACTAAAATCAGAAAACACAACTGTTTCTCCTCAATTTATTGGAAATTTCAAATTGTACTTAAAAGTAAACATAAAAAACAATGAAATTAGGAATGACACCAACAAACTAATTTATAAAAAAAGTGAATTTATCAAAATTCAGGAAAACGAAACTTTTGAGTCGATTTACAGTAACTCCAAAATCAGAGTTGAAAACTTTAACTCACATGACATAAAAAAAGAAATTCAAAAACAAAAAAATCTTGATCTATCTGATTGGAAGATTGACTATGACAACTCAAGTTTTTTCTACTACAGATTCTCAGATTCAAGTAATGATTTTTACAAAGAAACTGATAAAGACGTCCGTCAAGGTAAGTTTATTTCCTTTAAAAAAGACAACAAATATTTATTTTTCTTCTTTAGGTTAGATACAAATACATTCAATAGCAACAAATTAAGCAAAATTAGTTTAAGCGATGATGCATTTGATCTTGAAAATAATAAAATAAAGACAAACTATGAAAAATATATAGCGGCTTTTTTGCTACTGTCGGAAATCAACGAAAAACAAATCGATTTTGATAAAGCAATCTTAAAAAGATTTAAGAGAGATGATAAGGAGTTTTTACTTATTGCGTATGGAGATATTTTTAAAATTGTGCAACTTGAAAACAGTTCTTCAAATAAATACTTTGAAAATTTTTTGAAACTAGTTGAACTGACTTACTCAGAAGAAATTGACTTATTTAAAAAAGACAAAATTGACTTTACTTTAACACAGATTAAAAAAGCCTTTGAAGAATTTAGTACTGATTTTGAAATTGATGAGTTAGAAGTTTTAAATCAAATATCTAAATTAAAAACACACAATGAAACAATATCCCTAAATTTCTATACTAAAAATAACCAGGTAAAAACAATTTTAAAAACTTTAAAATTAAAGTTTAAACCAGCTAAAGAAATTGAGAAACTAGACCTAACATTTAAAACAAACAATAATTACTTTATTACAGACAACGAAAAGACAACATCACTTTCTACAGAAGTGCTTAAAAATAAAACTTTTTCAGACTCAATGACCACCTTAAGCAGTTTTGAAACAACGCTATATACTGGTTTTGAAACAGATATAAAAGAAGTTATCACAACCATTAAAGAACAACTTAAGAATGCTTTAAATAAAAAAGAATACGAAATTTACAGTACAGATGACAAAAACGGTAACTTTTTATTTTCAATTCAAAAACTTGATACTGAAGAAGTCAGAGTTTTTAGGGTAAAAGTTAGAAGAATAAGTCGTGATGCAGATTTTTATGAATTAAACAAACTATTTATGTTTAATTACTATGAAATTGAACACAATATCCACGAAATACTAAATTACTTTAACTCAAAAACTGATATTTTTAAAAATCTGAACTTAGAAATTCAAAATTACACTGAACTAAACACAGAAATCAACAAGTTAAAAGCAAATCCATGCGTTTATAGAAAGTTAAAACTAGAACTAAAGGATAAGTAT